>CAZOYR010000033.1:0-32748 GCA_964584105.1 uncultured Alteromonas sp. | reverse complement strand
ACCGGCCTGTCACGCCGGGGGTCGCGGGTTCGAGTCCCGTCCGCTCCGCCATCTTATTATCTTATTGATTCATCTTGTAATCTATCCGTATCGCGGTACCATTCGTGCAGGTAAAACCTGACATGTATTAAAAGGTACAATGGAACACATTCTTGTCTGCAACAATATCAGCAAAACCTATCATGATGGCGCCAGTGAAACGCATGTTCTGAACAATGTTTCCTTTTATGTTGATAGTGCAGAGCACATTGCGATTCTGGGCAGTTCCGGCTCAGGAAAAAGTACGTTGCTGCATATTCTCGGCGGTCTGGATACTGCTTCTGCTGGTGACGTCGAATTCAAAGGCCAGTCACTCTTAAGCTTGTCATCCACGCAGCTGGCCGCCCTGCGCAACGCGGAATTGGGCTTTATCTACCAGTTTCACCACCTATTGCCTGAATTCACAGCCCTTGAAAATGTCGCCATGCCGCTGTTGATCGGTAATGCCTCCACAAAATCGGCGAAAACCCGGGCCGCAGCTATGCTTGAAAAGGTCGGGCTATCACATCGCTTAGATCATAAACCTGCAGCATTATCCGGTGGTGAACGTCAGCGTGTGGCCATTGCCAGAGCGCTGGTGACCAACCCTTCATTGGTGCTGGCGGATGAGCCTACCGGTAATCTGGATCACCAGACCGGCGTACAGATTTATCACTTACTTCGCTCGCTTAGCCAAGAGCTAGGCACCAGTTTTGTTGTGGTAACGCATGATACTGAGCTGGCGGCGCAGATGGATCGGACACTGACCATTCAGGATGGGCTGCTTCGTGAAACTCGGGGTAGTCACGAATGAGTCTTGTCTGGTTACTGGCAAAGCGCTTTCGTCAGGCGAAGCAGAAAAATCGTTATATATCGTTTATTTCTTTTTCTTCTACCTTCGGCATTGGCCTGGGATGCTTTGTATTGATTGTACTGCTGAGCATCATGAACGGCTTTGAGCGGGAGCTGACGCATCGCATTCTGGCTGTGCTGCCGCATGGTGAGTTGTATTCCGTATCTAATGAAGGCATTCATGACTGGCAGACTGTCGCCACCAGATTTGAAAAGGATCCCAGGGTCGATTCTGTTGCACCCTATACAAAAATTACCGGCATGCTGCAGCAGGGCAGTGAGTTAAAACCTGTTGAGCTGACAGGTATTCATACTGAATATGCAAAAAATGCGGCTTGGTTAAAGCAAGTCAAACCGGCTGCCTGGGAGCGTTTTAAAGCGTCAAGCAATACCGTATTGCTGGGCCAGGGGATTCTGGAAAAGTTGTCTTTGCAGCCCGGTGACAAGGTAGGTGTTTTAGTTCCGGTATCTACACAGGATTTGACGTTTAAAGCACCTAAACTGATCAAGCTCACTGTTGCCGGAGCGCTTGCCATTGGCGGTGAAATGGACAATCACCTTGGCATTATGCATTTAGCCACCGCTTCAACCCACGCCGATATTATATCGGGCGCGCAAGGGTTACGATTCACACTTAACGATCCTTTTTCTGCCCGCGACACTATGCGCGATATAGGCTACAGCTTTCCGCAGCCTGTCTATATGTCTGACTGGACACGTACGCAGGGGCACTTGTACAACGATATCCAGCTGGTCAGGGTGGTGGTTTATATTGTCCTGACACTGGTCATCGCTGTTGCATGTTTCAATATTGTGTCGACACTGGTGATGTCAGTCAGAGAAAAACGTGCAGCCATCGCCATCCTTAAAACCATGGGCGCAACAGATAGTTTAATCCGCAGGACATTTATGGTGCAGGGATTAATCAACGGGCTGACGGGCATTGTGATAGGTACTGTGCTTGGCGTATTTACGGCGCCGAATCTTGCTGCACTAGTGAAGGGGGTTGAAACACTGCTGGGAACAGAAATCTTGTCAGGCGATATTTACTTTATTAATTTCCTGCCTTCGCAGCTGCAGATAATGGATGTGCTTGTAACTGTCGTGGTTGCCGTGGTTTTGGTAATTCTGGCAACGCTTTATCCTGCCTCAACAGCGGCAAAAGTTGCACCGGCCAGCGCATTAAATGGCTAGCCGGTAACCGGCTAGCTGTTTCTGTCAAAATGCTCTAAATCGACATCTTCTTCTTTTAAACCAGCATCCAGATCATTGAAACGGGCTACATCGAGCTCGTTTTCACTTTTTGCAATGATGCAGGCGACGGTACAGTCGCCAGTAATATTGACCGCCGTGCGGGTCATATCCAGTAAGCGATCTATACCGATAATCAGCGCTATACCCTCAACCGGCAGGTTAACCTGCTGAAGCACCATGGCCAGCATAATTAAGCCAACGCCCGGCACGCCTGCAGTTCCAATCGACGCGAGCGTGGCAGTAAGGACAACCATCAGGTAATCCTGTAAGGCCAAATCAACGCCGTAAACCTGCGCAATAAATACGGTTGCCACACCCTGCATAATGGCCGTGCCATCCATGTTTATCGTAGAGCCCAACGGCAGGGTAAAAGAAGATACTGATTTACCGACGCCCAGTTTATTCTGCGCCGTTTCCATAGTAACGGGCAGCGTGGCACTGGAGCTGGAAGTCGTAAACGCAAACTGCGCGGCGTCACGCATTTTACGAAACAGAATGATAGGGTTGAGGCCGGTGAGTGTCTTTAGCAGGGTTGAGTAAGTCAGAAGCCCGTGCAAAAACAAAACGCCCAGCACCAGGAAGAAATATTTCGCCAGGCTTCCCAGCATGTCGGCACCGATGGAGCTGAACAATTTGGCCATCAATACAAACACGCCATAAGGTGCCAGATTCATGATGATGGTTACCAGCTTCATGATGACCGTATTGATATCTTCAAAAAAGTCAGCAATGCGTTTGCCCGGCTTACCGCTCATCGCCATCGCAATACCCAACAACACAGCGAAGATGATGATTTGCAACATCTTGCCTTCAGCCATGGAGTTGATCGGGTTGGTCGGGAACATATCGATGATAACTGCCGACAGGGAGGGGGCCTCTTTAGCTGCATACTCAACATCTGCAGGCATTTCCACACCCGAACCAGGCTGAACAACCAAAGCCAGGCTTAAAGCCAGTGTTACCGCAATCGCCGTTGTGAGAAAGTACAAACCAATGGATTTTGCCCCTAATCGTCCGAGTTTACTTGGCTCAGTCAATGAGGAGGTGCCGCATATCAGCGAAACAAACACCAGCGGCACTACCAGCATTTTTAAGCTGGCAATAAAGATTTGCCCTAGTGTTGAAAATATACCTTCTACAAGAATGTTATACGTGGAAAAGGTGTATCCGAATATCGTGAAGCGCAGATCTCCGCTATCATCAAAAACCAGTTGGAGTAAAAGGCCAACCAGTGTTCCGGCCACCAGGCCGATAAATATTCTGGTAGTGAGACTGTACTTGTGTGCGTTTTGAGACATGAATGTTCCCTGAAACTTCTGTTTTTATTCTTCGTAACGCGGGCTAGTTTGCCAGATTAGAAAAAGATTTAAACAAGAAAACTACACAATCCTATAATTTAAAGGTTCAGGAAGACCAATATGCGTGCATTTGCTCATTCTTTGCTAGTTGTTAGCACTCTTCTTATTCTAACTGCCTGCGGGGGCGGAGAATCACTTGAACGTTCCGACTCTGGTACCAGTGGTGCCAATTCTGGTAGTACAGGTGGTACAGACTCACAACAAAACGACCCGGTGTATTCAGTGGCGGTGGAAACGCTCAATGCAGACGGCTCTCCGGGTAAAGACTTAAGTCAGGACAATGTACTGACTGTGCGCGCTACGGTCACAGATCAGAACGGTACCCCAAAAACAGATACGCTGGTCACTTTTTCGTTATCCAGTGATGATCTGGGCACATTCGGAAATGATACAGCAACCGCGCGCACTGACGAAAACGGTATCGCCTCGCTGACATTAAATGTGGGGGAGGCGGCCGGTGATGGGATGATCACCGCAACAACGGCAGACGGTGAATCAGGCACGACAACATTCTCATCGCAGGGTACTGCACAGATTAGCGCGCAACCGGCATCACTTAACCTTTACACCGATAAGGTTCAGCTGCCATCCAGTGGCTCAGATTCAGCGGCACTGACTGCATTGGTAAAAAATGCACAAAGTGTATTGATGGAAGGCCAGGAAGTTTCGTTTTCAGCACCTGAAGGCTCCGGCGTTGAAATTCAGGTTGATCAGAGTGCTACCGATGCAAGCGGTCGGGCACTGGCAACCCTGACCACGCGTAATAACGCAGAAAACCGCACGGTTCAGGTAACAGCACGCGTGGGTGAGTTAACGCGTACCCTGGATGTTGAAATCACCGGTACAGAAGTAACGGTGAACGGCCCTAAATCTGTCATTCTTTCTAAACCTGCCGAAATGACATTGCGTGTACAGGACTCTGATGGGGTACCTGTTGCTAACCAGACCATTGAACTGTCTGCCGATAGTGGCATGTTGTCTGAGAAGTCTGACACACCGGAATTTGCTAACGCTATTTCAGTAGATACGCAGAGCAATGGTCAGGCGATTGTGCTTTATCAGGGCACTACATCAGGGAATGATATTATTAATGCCTCTGCGCTAAATGCAAATACGGAGTTTAAGGTCACTGTTCAGGAAGATGATTTCGCGTTTGTAAATCCACCTGAAGCGGAAATACCACTGAATACCCCCAAAGTGTTAACCGTTGCATGGAAAAAAGAGGAAGCGGCATTTGCAGGTGGCACGGTTAATTTCACAGCGTCACGTGGTGTCATTTCTTCTGCCGATGCTGTTACCGACAGCCAGGGTAATGCGCAATTTACTATCCAGTCAGATAATGCTGGGATGGCTGCTATTACCGCAACCGGCCAAGATGCTGATGGTGAAGAAGTCACTGCGTTAGTAGAAATCGAGTTTATCGCCACAGAGCCCGCAGCCGTTATAACAGACGCTACACCTGATGTGCTGGGTCCTGATGGACAAACCAGTACAATTACCGCAATCGTGCGCGACGCAGAAGGTAATCTGGTCAAAAATAAAGTTGTCAGCTTTGTCGTAGATGATGTGTCTACAGGTTCGATCTCTCCGTCACAGGCAACCACTGACAGTAATGGTGTGGCCTCTACCGTATTTACCTCTGGCTCAGTTTCAAGTGATGAAGCTGTTACGGTGACAGCCACCGTTCAGGATGGGGGGATAGCAGACTCTGTAGTTCTGACCGTGGGTAATCGCGCTTTCGATGTCTCTATTGGTACCGGTAATCAGATTGAAATTCAGGATAGTTCTACCTATGTGAAAGAATTTACCGTTTTTGTGACTGATGTTGGCGGTAGACCTGTAGAGGGCGAAGTACTGAGTGTCTCAGCAACCCCTTTCAGAGATGAAAATGGCGGTGAATATCGTCAGGGTGACTGGCAATGGATATCCGAATCTGAATTGTGGGCCCCATTCACTGCTAAACGGTGCATGAATGAAGATGTGAATAATGATGGCATTTTACAACCGGAAGAGGACTTCAATGGCGATAATATGTTGACACCGGGAATTGTTGGGAGCATTGGGTTTAAAGATAATCAAAATGCAACTGACAACAATGGCCAAGCCACACTTCAGTATCGGTATCAGAAAGAGTATGCAGCGTTTACGGATATGAAAATTGCTGTATTTACACGTTCAACAGGAAGCGAAGCGGCTGCACATACGAAATTTACGCTACGCATTGCTGAACCCGATGCGACTAATGAGGCTATAAAACCACCAGCAAGCCCGTTTGGAACTGGTGAGGAAGCTTGTTCGGAAATTGAATAGCAAGAAAAAAAGCCCCGCAATCGCGGGGCTTTTTTCTGTGTTAGCTATATAACTCATCAGTCCTGCTGGAACGGATATACAGACCCAATATTCAGAATTTGTGTCAGTTCGTCCAGCGCGGCACGCGACTCTGTTAATAACTGCGGGTCGCGTAAATCATCCTCAGTCAGTTCATCCCGATAATGTTTGTCCACCCAGGTATTCAGGCGGGCAAACTGCTTATCATTAATAAGCGTATTGGGGTTCACTGCATCAAGTTCTGTATCGTTAAGGGCGACACGTAATCTCAGACAGGCAGGACCACCGCCATTACGCATACTCTGTTTCACGTCAAAGTATTTCACCTGCTTAATTGGCGTATCTTTAGTGACCAGTTCGTCCAGATAACGACTCACCGCCTCGTTTTCCTGACACTCGGTGGGTGCAATGATTGCCATTTCATTACCCGGCAGCGTGATAATCTGCGTGTTAAACAAATAGGTCTTGATGGCATCCATTACCGACACCTGGTCAGTAGGGACTTCTACGAAGTGTAGCGGACTGTCACCGTACTTCTGTCTGATCTCAGCCAATGCCTCGTCTTTCTTATAAAAAGCTTGCTCGTGGAAGAACAGGACGTTCTGATTCCCCACCGCGATGACATCATTATGGAAAACGCCCTGATCGATAACATCCGGGTTCTGCTGAATATAAACCACAGACTCATCTTCCAGACCGTGTAAACGGGCAATGGCCTGAGAAGCCTCTAATGTTTGTCGGGCAGGATAGCGGGTTGGGGCAGGTTTACTGCTATCGAACGCATGACGGCCATATACGAATAACTCAACACCGGCCTGACCATATTCGTTACACAGGCGGGTATGGTTAGCAGCACCCTCGTCACCAAAATGTTCGTTATCCGGCAGGTGAGTATGGTGTGCGAAGTATTTATCATTGGCAAATGTGCCCTGTAAAATTCGCCCGGTCACTTGTGGCTCGAGTGAACGGTGAAACTTATTGGTCAGGTTTGCCGGCGTGAAATGCACCCGACCATCGCTGGTATCAGCACTGGGTGAGACGGTTGCCGCGTTGGCAGTCCACATACTTGAAGCTGAACAGCATGCCAGAAAAACCTGCCGTGACTGTTTAGCCGCGCTTTCAAGCACCCGCGCATCTGAGCCTGTGAACCCAAGTCTGCGCAACATATTGATATCAGGACGTTCCTGCGGGGCGAGAACCCCCTGAACCATGCCCATATCAGCCAGCGCTTTTGCTTTGGCAAGTCCCTGCTTAGCAGCCTGTCGCGGGCTGCTAATCGCATTGGCGTTATTCAGCGATGCCACGTTCCCGAACGACAGCCCCGCATAATTGTGGGTCGGTCCTACCAGGCCATCAAAATTCACTTCAAAATGCTTCATGCGTTCCTCGGTCAGTTGGTATAGCAACTTGTGCTACTCTGTTAGGCGGTCTTTTTCTGAACATCTGCCGTAAGCGTAAACCATAGCAGTGAATGCTATCGACAAATTCACAAAAAGCCTCACTCGGATTGCCCGCATTATACGGCTTTTCAACGCATTGCCAATTGCGGTGGCGAAAATGTAAACAGGTTTTGGGCGGTTTCAAGGCAGTTGAACGAATAACTATTAAGAAGAACTTGTTTTCCATTCACTTTGTCGATATATGTTAAAAAAGCGCAGGCGTCCTTCAGGCATTCATTTCGACGCAAAATTAAAGCAATTGACGAATTAAGTCAATGAAATAAAACAGGTTTATTTTAATTTTATGGCAAAATCACTGGTCATCGTCGAGTCACCGGCCAAAGCCAAAACGATAAATAAATATCTCGGCAAAAATTTTATCGTAAAATCTTCGGTTGGCCATGTTCGTGATCTCCCTACCAAGGCGTTGGGGAATGTTGAACCCAAAAAGCCCGCCAAGGAACTCAAAACACTTTCTGAGGAAGCGCGTACTGACTATCTCAGACAGTATGAATACCGTAAACTGGTCGACAGAATGGGAGTGGATCCTCAGAACGACTGGCAGGCACACTATCAGGTGCTGCAAGGTAAAGAAAAAGTTGTCAACGAGCTGAAAAAGCTGGCCAAAGATGCTGATACTGTCTATCTGGCAACGGATTTGGATAGAGAGGGGGAGGCGATTGCATGGCATTTAAGAGAGCTGCTGGGCAATAAAAATCAGTCGTATCAGCGGGTCGTGTTTAACGAAATTACCAAAAACGCGATTCAGGATGCCTTTTCGCACCCTGGTGATGTTAATGTTGATCGTGTAAACGCACAGCAGGCGCGTCGCTTTTTAGACCGGGTTGTTGGTTTTATGGTTTCTCCGCTACTGTGGAAAAAGGTAGCGCGCGGGCTCTCTGCCGGTCGGGTGCAGTCTGTAGCTGTACGCCTGGTGGTAGAGCGTGAGCGTGAAATCAAAGCCTTTGTGCCTGAAGAATTCTGGGATATCCATGCCGATCTGAATGCTTCCGATGAAGCAGCATTAAGAATGCTGGTCAATCGTTATCAGGGCAACGCCTTCAAGCCGGTCAACAAGGCACAGGCTGACGAGGCGGTAGAAGCGCTTGAAAATGCCTCTTACAAGGTTGAAAGCCGGGAGTCAAAGCCGACCCAGAGTAAACCCTCCGCGCCGTTTATTACCTCAACCTTGCAGCAGGCGGCCAGTACCCGTCTGGGTTTTGGGGTTAAGAAAACCATGATGATGGCGCAGCGTCTTTATGAAGCGGGTCACATTACTTATATGCGTACTGACTCGACCAACCTGAGTCAGGAAGCATTGGACAGCTGTCGCGACTATATAGGCGATAAGTTCGGTGGTAAGTACCTGCCGGATAACCCTAACCGGTATGGGAGCAAAGAGGGCGCTCAGGAAGCCCACGAAGCCATCAGACCATCGAACGTAAACGTTACCGCAGATAGCCTTAAAGATATGGAGCGTGACGCTCAGCGACTGTACGAGCTGATTTGGCGTCAGTTCGTGGCGTGTCAGATGGTGCCTGCCAAATATGATGCCACCACGATTAAAGTGATGGCGGATGATTATGAGCTGGTGGCCAAAGGGCGTGTACTGCGCTTTGACGGCTGGACCAGGGTACAACCGCAAATTCGAAAGAAAGGCGAAGAAGATAAGCTGCTGCCTGATGTTAAGAAGGGTGACACGCTGAATCTTAAAGCGCTGGACCCTAAACAGCATTTCACAAAGCCAGTGGCTCGCTTTAATGAAGCCTCGCTGGTAAAAGAGCTGGAGAAGCGTGGAATTGGTCGTCCATCCACTTATGCCAGTATTATTTCTACCATTCAGGATCGCGGTTACGTGCGTCTTGAAAACAAGCGTTTTTATGCCGAAAAAATGGGCGAGATCGTTAACGATCGCCTGATGGAAAACTTTGACGACCTCATGAGTTTTGATTTTACGGCAAATATGGAACAGCACCTTGACGATATTGCTACCGGTAACAAAAACTGGAAGCAGGTGCTAAACGACTTTTACGCAGACTTTTACAACAAGTTACTTACGGCGGAAAAAGATACTGAAGAAGGCGGAATGCGCCTGAATCAGGCCATTCCAGCCGGCATCAGTTGCGACAAGTGTGGTCGTGAGATGAATGTTCGTACCGCGAGCACCGGCGTGTTCCTTGGCTGCTCTGGCTATAATCTGCCGCCTAAAGAACGCTGCACCAATACCATCAACCTGACGCCGGGTGATGAAGTGGTGAAAGTGGACGATGACGAGGAAATGGAAACTGAAGCATTGCGCGCGAAGCGGCGGTGTCAGGTGTGCGGGACCGCGATGGACAGTTACCTGGTGGACGAAACCCGCAAACTTCATGTATGTGGTAATGCGCCAACGTGCCACGGTACGTACATTGAATCCGGTACGTTCAAAATAAAAGGCTATGACGGGCCTATTATCGAGTGCGATAAGTGTGGCAGCGACATGGAGCTGAAGAATGGCCGTTTTGGTAAGTACTTTGGCTGTACAAACGACGAGTGTAAAAATACCCGCAAGTTGCTGCGTAATGGCGAGCCGGCGCCACCGAAGGAAGATCCTGTTGATTTGCCAGAACTTCCCTGTGAGAAAAGTGATGCGCACTTTGTGCTCAGGGATGGTGCATCCGGGATCTTCTTAGCGGCCCATAATTTTCCCAAATCCAGGGAAACCCGGGCCCCGAAAGTAGAAGAACTGGCCCGTTTCCGGGATAGAATTTCGCCGAAATTTTATTATCTGGCAGATGCTCCCCAGCAGGATCCTGATGGCAACCCTACGGTGGTTCGTTTCAGTCGCAAGACTAAACAACAGTATGTCATGTCAGAAAATGAAAATGGCAAGGCATCAGGCTGGTCAGCATGGTATGAGAACGGCAAATGGGCCGCGAAAGATACCCGTAAGAAATCAAAGTAAGGAGTCATCCTGTGGCATCACTTCAGGACCAATTACTTAAAGCGGGGCTGGCAGATAAGTCAGCCGCCCGCCAGGCGCGTCAGGAAAAACGCAAAAAGCAGAAGATAAAAAATAAAAGCAAGCAGCAGGTTGAGGATGAAAGCAAACAGGCTGCTCAGCAGGCAATTGAAGAGAAAAAAGCACGTGATCGCGCGCTTAATGAGCAGCAGCAAAAAGTTCGCGAAGAGCGTTCAATTGCTGCTCAGGTCCGACAGCTTATCACGATCAATTCACAGCCTAAGGGTAAAGATGAGGTTGTGCTCAACTTCACAGATGACAGTGTTGTAAAACGCATGCATGTGTCTGAAGATGTGCGGCTTCAGGTGACAAAGGGCAGACTGGCGGTAGTCAGGTTAGATGAGGTATATCATCTGGTGCCAATGCCTGTAGCTGACAAAATCGCCGAACGCGACGAAGCGTCAGTGATTCATCGCGCTGATGCGCTGGAGCAGTCGCAATCGGATACTGGTGATGAGCAGGATGACTGGTATGCCGATTATCAGATACCTGATGACCTGACCTGGTAAAATAAAAGGCACGTTTGACGTGCCTTTTTTTGCTTTATCGGCCCGTTATGACGTTACCTGACATCGACATTATTGTCTGGTAAGCGTATTGGGGGTACAGGTCATAAATGTCTTTAAACATTTCTTGTAAGCAATAAACAGCAAACAACGGGGAGCACCTTACCCTGGCAAACGACTACGCTATTATAGCGTTAGCAAGAGACTAATCGGCTTTACAATTTGAGAGCCGTATCTGTAAGTCACTTTTTAATCGTTTTGCGAAGCAAGCAATCAGAGCAGCAGTGCGTTATCGATCGGATAAAATTCAGTAGCGGCGAGCATCAGACTAGAGGCTGTTAACGCCTCAACGCCGAAGACTTCTACCCGACATGCGTATTTTTCCCGTACTTTTTTTGCCAGTAAATCGAAATCACCATCGCCTGATACCAGTACAATGACATCACTGTCGGGCGCGGCTTCCATAATATCGATGGTGATCCCCACATCCCAGTCGCCTTTCGCTGAGCCATCCGAGCGTTGGATAAACGGCTTGAGCTTTACATCAAAACCAATCGCCCGCAGGATATTCTGAAACTGTCTTTGCTTCTCATCACTTCTGTCTATCGCATAAGCGCAGGCAGTAACTACTGTCCGGTTGCTTGTTACCTTTGCCCAAAAAGCATTGTAATCAAAGTTCTGCTTAAATGCAGAACGCGAGGTGTAATACACATTTTGTACATCGACAAAAATACTGACTCTCTGCATGATGAGAACCTTTTAAAAGTAAAGTTTATGTATGCTAAGGGTTAGACATCATACCAGCAGCAGACACGCTTTGCCTGATAGCAGACACTGGCTGATATTCCACAAAAAGCGTCATACAAAAATCGACAGCAATATCGTACCTTCCAAGCCGCCTGTCATATCGCACTGTCAGGCAATACAGCTAAGAAGTTGATACGTCCATAGAGTAAGGAATAAATGATGGGTAGTCGGCAGCTGCCCGCAGATGCAGCCGCCGGTTAATCAATGCTTACTGCGCAGCAGAGGAGGGCGGCGCTTCATCAGCACCGTTTGTGGTTTTATTAGCAGGTGCATCATCATCCTGCTCCCCGGCTTTAGGTGTCGTATGCGTTGCCAGAATCTGGCTATCGCCCCTTATCAAATCACTGAGCGTGCCTGATTCGTTGTCAACCAACCCTACTTCTTTAAGTAAGGCGTCTACAACCGGTGCATTCGCGCGATAATTTAAGGCAGCCTGAGTAACCTGGTCAGCCATGGAGCCACTATCGGAGCGCCCGGCATCTGAGCTATGCACTGCGCCTGTACCGTTATACCCCTGCAATATTTTGATGCCTTCAATATTTTCCAAAGGCTTAACCGCACTGGCAATAATCTCAGGCAGCACTTTTAAAATGGCCATCGATTTTTGCAGGGCAATTTGCTCATCCTTAAGCGTATTTTCCGCTTCATACAACGCCTGTTTACCTGCTGCCTCAACAGCCAGTACTTTTTCATCCGCTTCAGCCTGCATGATTTTCGCATCAGCGCTGGCTTTGGATTCAGTAAGAATTGCTTCGGCAGTATTTGTGGCAGCTTCCTTTTTCGCTTCCGCTTCAACCGTAATACTCACGGCTTCCCGTTCTGCTTCCTTGCGAGCATCAATGACTTCAATTTCTTTGCGACGGTTTGCTTCTGCAATTTGCTTCGCCGATATCACCGCCTCTTCTTTTTCTACCTTGGCTTTTTCAGCTTCTGCCGCTTTCGCCCGCGCCGCAGACTCTTCTTCTGATTTATTGGCAACCGCAATCTGTTTAACCTGTTGCGCAACTTCAACTTCCTGCTGCTGCAGAATTCGAGCCTGCTCCAGTGCTTTGCGTTTTGCAATTTCCTGCGTTTCCAGCTCGCGGGATTTTTCGATTTCAGCGGCTTCAATAGCGCGTTCTTTGGCAATCGCCGCTTCGCGTTCTTCACGCTCTTTCTGCTCACGCTGTTTAGAAATTTCCGCTTTTTGCTCCTGACGCTTAAAAGCCAGCGCCTGCTCCTGCATCAATCTGGCTTCTTCCTCATCCTGCTTGATAGTAAGCGACTGCTTTTCAGCATCCAGATTCCGGGTTTCAATCTGAATTCTGTTTTCCTGTTGAATATCATTCGTTTCTTTACGCTTTTGCTCAATAATTTTGGCAAGGCGAGCACGACCTTCAGCGTCAAAGGCATTATTTTCGTTAAAGAATTCCAGATCTGTCTGATCGAACCCTGTCAGGCTGACCGACTCGAGTTCCAGCCCGTTTTTCTCCAGATCATTGGCTACACTTTGTTGCACCTTTTGCACAAAATCGGCGCGTTGTTCGTGCATCTCTGTCATCGACATTTCTGCGGCTACTGCGCGCAGTACATCAACAAACTTAGATTCCATCAGCTTTTTAACTTCCTCGGCCCGCGTGGTGCGTGTTCCCAGTGTCTGTGCTGCCATTGAGATGCCACTGGCATTAGGTGCAACCCGAAGATAAAAATCAGCCTTAACATCAACGCGCATTCTGTCTTTGGTAATCAGCGCATCTTTCTGGGTTTTCTCTACCTCAATGCGCAGCGTGTTCATATTGACGGGTATGGTTTCATGCACTACAGGCAGAACAATGGCACCCCCATCCTTGATCACTTTTTCGCCGCCCAGACCTGTCCTGACAAAAGCAATCTCTTTTGTCGCACGTTTGTACAGCCTGGCAAACACTATCCCTATCGCCATTAAAGCAATAAGTACGATGCCGCAGATAATCAGAATGGAGGAGAGGTTCCCCATATTCGCTGATGTTTCCATTGTAAACTTCCTTGGTAATTGGCGGCTTAAGCCGTTCTACTGATAACGCATGGCGAGCCAGCGACCTCCGGTCTTTTCTACCAGAATCACAGTGTCACCACGAACAAAACTGTCGTGTGCGTCTATAGGTTCAACTAACACATAATGAGGTTGTTGATATTGGTCAACAAATTTAGCCTCTGCAGGATTGTCTCGCTGTGCTTTGCCTGATGTGATGCAGGCGGTTACTCCCACAAATTCATCGGCAGACAATGCTGATGATTCATTTTTAGGTAACAGCCTTGCCAGACGAAGGCCGAACCGTGCCGTTAAAGGCAGCGCAATGGCGATAGCAAGGGGTATTGAAAATGCTGGGGCAAGTGAGCTGGAAAATACGGTTTGGGATACTGCATTAGCAGAGAGGCCGGACAAGCCGAAAAATGTCAGAAAGATGATCATCCAGATCATGAAGGGGAGTTTGTCCAGACAAAGCCAGTTGGATAATGCGGAAACAGAACTTCCCGTATCAGTGTCAGCGATACTGTCTAGCTCAAGGTCATCAAAAACCCCAAGCATACTCGCGCCGAACAACATACCGAGCAATTCGATTACAAACATGACCAGTACAATTGCGATAGCAGCGCTAAACCACAGATTGGCATCACTAAGATTAAAAGCTGGCATACATCACCGTCCCTGATGAAACTTTTAACGTTATACCACAAAACTGACTAAAAACGATGCAAAATAATACTGAAAATCAGGTCAGTTTTCATCTCTGTCCAGCCCTGCGGTGTCACGCTTTGCATGACAAAGATTACTTAATGTTGAAGTATCAATTGAGCTGCCAGGCGGTTAAATCAGACGAATCATTCAGCACTTAGCGGCTAAACGATCAATTTTTTTAAAATAATGTCTGAAGCCATATCCAAGGGCGAGCAGTGAACCGGCGCCGGCAGTAATGACGGCTGACACAGAAAGTGGCGTCTGAAGTGTAATGTTATTGCTAAAAAGTGCGCCCCATGCGAACCCTGCCAGCAACATAGCGACGGGTAACAGAATAAATGCAAGCTTGAGAGACAGTACCTCGTCTTTATGCGTTACCTGTAATACGTGATTCATAGTATTTCCCTGTAATTGGTAATCCTTTTTTTGCCACAGAATAACAATGCAGGCGCGTCAATCCCAGTATTTTATGTTCTGATAGGGTTCAAGCCTGATGATTTTCAACCAACAGAATCTATCATAAGGCGCTGGTTATAAAGAGAAAGAAGTGATCTATTTCAGTCTTCAGCGAATACATGCTAGGGAGTATTTAATCTATTTCTTACATGAAAAAGGATAGGGGACGCAGGCTTAAATCTGTAACGGTTCCGATGACCTGTTAAACCTGCACCCGTCAGGCACACTCACTAATCAGGTTTCCTCAACTGTTCAGACGCTTAAGTCAGGCTGCCTCTGCCGCTATCCAGACTTCACATAATAAGGTTGATAAATGAAAAAGACACTGACCAGATTATCAGTACTCATTGCGGGTGCAATGGCAGCGTCGTCTTCTTTTGCCGATGAGTTACCGGTGGATTTAGGCGGACATATTAGGGTGAATTATGGTCATCTGGACTGGCAGGAATCAGAAATCAGAGACGGCTTTGAGTTTGAGTCACTGCGGCTGAATTTATCCGGGGAATTGGATAATTTCTCCTACAAAGCCGAGTATCGCTGGTATGAAAATGTCGACTTTGACACAGTTCGCTATGCTGATCTTACCTACACATTCGATGAAGAACTGAGTGTCACCGGGGGGATTACAAAGGTGCCGTTTGGTCTGCTGCCCTTTGCATCGAACAGCTTTTGGTTTTCTGTGAATTACTATCTCGGCTTCGAAGATGATTACGACGCTGGCATAACCACCAACTACACCCGGGGAGACTGGGACTTCCATGTCGGCTACTTTATGAACGATGAATATAACGACCCGGCAGAGTTTGGTCGCTATACATTTGATGTTGCGGATGATGGTGAGTATCGTAACAAAGAAGATGGTCAGATTAATCTTCGGGCTAATTACACGGCTAAATTTTTCAGAGGCGCGACCACCGATCTGGGGGTGTCTTTTCAATATGGTGATATCTTAAACCTGGACACGCTGGAAAGTGGTGACATGACAGCATATGCACTGCATATGCGACACATCCAGGGGCCAATCAAGGTGGAATTGCAGTATATCGACTTTGATTACAACATTGAGGCGCCAGAAGGGCAGTTACGGGATCGGGTTGCACTTTCCTCATTTAATTTCCCCTTCCTCCAGGCGGCAGAGGGACAAAGTTACATGGCAAACCTGGTCTATAGCGTGCCGATCAAATTTAAAACGATTTCAGATTTAAGCTGTTACACGGAGTACAGCCGCGTTGAGGGAGATGTGGAAAGCAATAAAGCATCGTCTCAATGGGTAAACGGATGTAGTTTCGGCTGGGATAAATTATTTGTTTATGTTGATAGTATTCAGGGACGCAATATGTGGTTTTCCGGTGGTTCGGGTATCGCCCTGGACCAGGGTGGTTTGCAGGATACTACCCATCGTCTGAATATTAGTCTGGGCATTTATTTTTAAGGGGATACATGATGCGAATTACTACATTACTACTTACTGCAGCTTTGCTGATGCCCGCACAAAGCTGGGCGCATGCGTGGTTAAAGCTTGAGATCGCGACAACAGAATATCCTCCGTATACCTCAACCGAAATGGAGCACGAGGGATACATCAATCACATTATCAACGAGGCATTTCTTGAAACCGGCGTGGTTGTCGAGTTCACCTCGCTAAAGTGGGAAGAAGCGCTGGAAGCGGCCAAAAACGGCGAGTTTGACGCCGTATCTTACGGGAATTTTGTTCGCAGTCGTGAAGATGAGTTTTTGCACAGCAAACCCATCACTGCTGAAAGTCTGGTGTTCTATGTTCGTCGTGACGGACCGGTACAACAATGGAGCACGCTGAGTGATTTAGACCAATACAAAATGGGCATAACAGATGGCTACCTATATACCGATGAGCTGACCGGCTACATCAAAAACAATAAAAATGTTGTGACCTACGAAACCGACGAAGAAAATTTTCAGGCGCTGATTGATGGTGAAATAGATGTATTTCCTATCGATGAGTTAACCGGGTGGTATTTACTTGAACGCGAATTTAATCAGGATGATCGCAATGATGTGAAGCGACTGGAAACCTACCTGTCAACAGTGACTACCCATCTTCTTATCCCTAAGGGACGAAAAAACAGTCGCCTGGTGATGGAGTTGTTTAACAAAGGACTTGAAGAAATTACCCTGGAAGGAAAAATGCAGCGTTTCAAACGATTGCTCAAAGAAGGATTTTACCAGCATCCTGAAAAGCCGGTTAATTACGATCGCCGATAGACGCGATGGTTGCTCTGGAATAAAAAAGCCCGTTCACAGACGGGCTTTTTTATATCAGGATAGTGCTGCTACATCGTGTAGTAAGCCACTGGCATTATCTGAAAATGGTATAGCGCAATACCGTTTTGTTGTTCAACTCAATCTGGCTGTCTAACCGACCACCACACGCGGTAATCATTCCCACCGATGCTGCGTTGTCCTGATAACAGTGAACCATGACTGGCTTGATTGCCCGGTCGTGCGCTTTCTCAATGGTGTAAGCCAGTAGCAATGCACCAAGACCGACTCCCCTGAACCTAGGTCTGATACCAATACCGATATGTCCGCCAGCCTGAATCAGTTGCTCATTAAGATCATGTCTGAGGTTGGCCACGCCAGCTAACTTGTTGTTGCAGATAAGCCAGTACGTGGAATTGGGCACCAGCCCTTCAGGCAGGTTTATGCCGTACTTATATTCTTCGAGTGTTTGAATTAACGCCGGAAAATCCTGATATGCCAAATCCATTGGCATTGGATAGCGCTCTTCATCGCCCAGCTCCTGAATGTATTGCCTGTAACAGGATTCAAACGCCTCTGTTGGGGAAATAATACGAATATCCATATTTCTTGATATATTACCGCGCGGCTAATGACCAGCATGCTGCTGGCTGAGCCACCGATCCAGTTGGTTTGCGAATTCTTGTTTTTCAGATTGCGACAATGCCGCAGGTCCGCCTGTCTGAACACCGCTACTTCTCAGTGTGTCCATAAAGTCACGAATGTTTAACCGGGACTTGATATTTTCTTTGGTCAGACGCTCTCCCCGTGCACTTAGTACGGTACAGCCTTTATCTATTACCATATCCGCCAGGGGAATATCTGAGGTTATGACAAGTTCACCGGACTGACAACGTTGCACAATTTCATCATCAGCAACATCAAATCCGCTGCTTACCTGAAGTAAGTTAACGAACTTCGTCGCCGGCGTCTTCATATAGTGATTGGCCACTAATGTAACCTGTACTTTGGTTCGCGATGCCGCGCGAAACAGAATTTCTTTTATCGGTGCCGGACAGGCATCCGCGTCAACCCAAATCGTCAATCCCGGTTTTCCTAACATTTATTTTTGCTTAAGCTTACGCGAAAAGTGCCTGCATCGCAGAACATTTTTACCAATTATTGGGGGTAGATGGCGTATCTCCCTGTAACGATTTTGAAAATATCTTAGGTGCTATCAAAATAACAATGAGTGGGCCGGCATACATAAAAAGGCCATAAACAGCGGCAACAATGGAAAGTGCCGGTTTTTCCAAAATAGTAATTGCAATCACCATTGCCATTGCTGCGTTCTGAATGCCAGTCTCGATACATAATGTTTTACAAACCTGCTCCGGTAGCTTGCAAAGTACGCCGATGGTGTAACCAGCGCCACTACTCAGAATACTCAGTAAAACAATGCAAACAAAAAGAGCGCGGGGGGCCTGTATCAGCGTTTCAAATTCCCGCCATACCATCACCGCAATCAGTAAGCATAAAAATATCAGCGCAAAGCGCTGGAATATTGGCAGCACAGACATTGCTGTTACCGGGAAGTACCTACGAAAAAGCATTCCGGCGACCACAGGCAGTAATGCGATAATCAGTAATCGGATACTGATGGACCACATTTGTGCAGACGAGAGCGCCGCATCGTCAGAAAAAAGTGAAAAAGTGATGCCAAGCAGCAGTGGTGTAGTGAATATACAAAGCAACGTCGATGCAACGGTCAGGCTGACCGACAGCGCGAGATCACCCCGAACAACCTGACTTATGGCGTTAGACATCGTCCCGCCGGGACAGGCAGCAAGTAAGAGCACGCCTAATGCAATGCCCTGACTCACTGGAAGACTCCAGACGATAGTCAGCGCAATAAGCGGCATAAGAAGAAGCTGACCGAACAGCCCTGCAAATACCGGACGGGGCGTGTCGCGTAACAAGACAAAATCTTTTGTTTGCAGCGACAGTCCGATGCCAAACATGATCGTGGCTAATGCCGCCGGTAATACAATTTGTGTCAGCATCTGTGATGACCGCTCAGTTTAAAAAGCTGTCGTCTTCACTAAGTAGCTTTTCATACGAGGGCTGAAAGTTACCCCAGGTCACCAGTTCAGAGGCATTGACGCTCGCCGTCTTACGCGCTGTTTGTGCATCAATTGTCGTCAACGGTCCTGCCGCTTGTGCCAGAAGCTGGCTGTGGCAACAACTATCAAACATAATAAAATTAGCCGCCGCAGCATCGACACTGGTACCGGCAGTCAGTAAGCCATGATTTTGCAAAATAAGCGCTATGTTACCGGAAAGTTTGTCAGCAATGCGATCGCCTTCGCTGGTATCCGCCACGACACCATGAAACTCACTGAAGACGTCATGATTTTCAAAAAACATACAGGCATCCTGCGATATCGGGGCCAGCTTCTGTCCAAGCGCAGCAAATGCCCGGCCCGAGACAGAGTGGGCGTGAGCCACAGCATTCAGGTGTGGGTGGTGGGCGTGGATGCGAGAGTGGATAGCAAACGCTGCATTATTGATAGGGGAGTGGCCCTCTACAATCTCCCCTTCATGAGATACTCTGACTAAATCTGAAACCCGCATCATTGAGAAATGGCGACCAACCGGATTCACCCAAAATGTCTCAGGGGATAAACAGTCTCGCAGAGAAATGTGACCGGCGAGTCCTTCATCAAAGCCATATTTGGAAAATAAGCGAAATGCAGCCGCTAGCCGGCATTTTTCATAATACTGTCGGTCAGTATCGTTATCGAACGAGGGTGGGGACATCATCGCAAAGCGATCGGCGCCTCGGGTCAATCTTTCAGTATCGGGTGTTGATGACATAGCTATTCTCCTGTATTCGTTATATACAGGGTACGGCAGACAATAATAAAGAGAAGTGATAAATGTTAATGCAATGTTATAAATGCCATGCATAGTAAATTTGATTTAAATTTGTTTGTCGTGTTGGCCGCGATTTATCGGGAAGGCTCGATTACGGCAGCCGCCCAGCACCTGCATCTGACCCAGCCTGCAGTGAGTCATGCATTGTCAAGACTCAGAGATATGCTTGATGATCCTTTATTTGAGCGACACGGCCGGCGAATGGTACCCACTGGCCGATGCCAGCAGATTATGCCTGATGTTCAGCAATCTCTGGATACATTGCATTTGAGTATTACCACGCCATGGTCAGATACCTTGTCATCTTACAGCCGTACTGTGAAACTCGGGCTCAGAGATATTCTTGAACTATCGCTGCTCAGGCCGCTGATGAAAAAGCTCAACGAACATGCACCCAAGGTGAGTATCCAAAGCACGCATATTCCACTTGAGGAGATGACTGAGAGCCTTAGCCGTGGTGAGATAGATATAGCGATAGATGCGATTGTACCGACTAATGCTGACATTCAGCAACAGGGGATCCATGCAGAGCCATTCGTGCTGCTGTGCCGTCCTGACCATCCCTTAGGTAAGCGCATGACGAAAACGGCTTATGTCACCGCGCAGCATGTGCTGATATCCGCCCGGCGCTCTCTGGTTAATCATGTGGACATGGCACTCGCCGCAAGTGGCCAGCACCGGCATATTGCAATGATATGCGAGCATTACCTGGCAGCGGCTGATGTTGCTCTGCATTCTGATTTATTACTGACCGTGCCGCAGGCATATGCCTGGCAAATCTGCCGTGAAGTCCCATTGGAGCAGCATCCGATGCCCGTCGAAATTCCTCCGCTGCCTATTCATATGTATTGGCACAACGCGACCGATAATGATCCGTTACTTAAAACAGTAAGACAGTGGATGGCGCAGACACTGGAACCTCCTGCCAAAGGTGGTGGGTAAGCAGGCGCAGATCAGCGAATAAGAGTGCGTAACGCTTGTTGCGTGTAACTGTTCAGTGTGGTGTTAAGTTTCCAGTGTCCCGGGCTCCAGCCCTCCAGAAAACGCTGAAAATCAGCACATGCAACAGGGTATAGAGCCCGCCAGCATGTTTCTACCTTATCCGGATCAAATGTGCAGCCTGTTGCAGAGTATGGCAGAGCATGTCGAAGTGCCTCAAAATAAACATCCAGGCAGGTGTCTGTGGCATTAGCCTGGTCGTCTTCACTTAGCGCACTACCGATGAAATAAGCCACATCCTGAACGCCAATACCTGCACCAGGGTACTGGAAATCCACGGCTGCTATGCGGTCGCTTTGTTGAGCGTCGGCTGCAAAACAAAAATTTGCCACTTTGGCATCACCATGAACAATTGTCTGGTAAGGACAGTCGGCGATCTGATTGTCAATATGGTGCGCATAGTCCTTGAGTAACCCACCGGACATCGCGCTGAGCTCCTGTTCACGAGTGGCTAAATGCCAGTAAGTTCCTCTGGACCACAAGCCCTGTACCTGAGAGGTGATACGATCACTGGAATCCAGAAAGGTCGCATGAAACCTTGCCAGATAGCGAAGCACTGCGCTGGCCTGGTCAATCTTTAGTGTTTCATAGCGTTGGTCAAATCCCTGGCTGTCTAAATCTGTCATTATCAGAAGCATTGCGTCACCGCGTTTATCTTCTGCAATTAATTCAGGGGCAGGGAGCATCAGACGGGCGCGAAACTGTACATAAAAGGTGCGCTCAATCTGATAAGACGTGAGCTTTCGTTGATGGCTGTCGTTATTATTCCAGCCCTTAGGGTGGCTAATTATGTCGGGTGGCTTTACTGCTTTAGCAACCAGCGTGCAATTATATTTTGGAGAGAAGAAGCGAAAACACTGTCCATATCCGCTCCACAACATCTGAAGCAGGGAAAAAGCATGAACATCAGGATCGTCAAGCTGCTCATTTACCCATGCTTTAAATGCCTGATCGATGGAGTCACTCATAATAAATCAGGCTGCTGCAAGACGCAGCAGCCTGGGTAGATGGCCTTTAGGCCGCGTTATTGCTGGGATTGGTAGCCGGTGCTGAAGCGCGGGATTTCGCTTCAGACTGCACAGCTCGCTTGCCGGAAACAGCCAGGGAAGGGCGATCATCATCTTTACGTGCTGTCAGACTGACATCCTGAAACTCAGTGTCAACGTTCTCAGGTACTGCTGTTGGATGTGATACGCGGATTTTCCCTCTGCCACTTGCCGCCAGGCTGGTCGGCGCAACATCGCCTTTGGTACCAGTTTCCGGCACAGGCTGACTGGTTGCATCGGCGTTAGTTTCAACGGCCGTTTGCTCTGGCTGTGGCGTTTCAACTGCTGGCGCACGCTCTTCGGTATCGAGATTGATTTCGACCTGCTGAGGCGTGCTGTCCTGACTATTCAGGCGCTGACCGTCGGCACGGTATTTTTCACGCGGCTTTTCCTCTGGCTTTGCGGAGGCTTCCGGTACATCAAGAGCCAGCTCATCCTGCTTATGCTCGTCATTACTCTGGACAGCTTTTGCATCAACCTGATCCGGCATTTCAACCGGCTTGGCCGTCGTTTGCGCTTGTTCAGTATTCACTGACTGATCTTCCTGTTGCGTCAGCGTTTGTTTGACGTCGCCCTGCGCCACGTCGGAATCAGTCGCATAGGCTGCTGCTTCCGACTTTTCGTCATAGGAAACGGGCTGGGCGGTTTGCGCTTTCATCTTTTTCGGTGCGTGGTGCGCCGGTTGCGCTGATACCACTTCGTCAGCATTATCAGCTTTTGCAGATTGCATCTCAGACGCTTCGTTCACCGGCGTTGCGATGGTTTCATTTTGCACAGGCGCCGCATCTTCAGTAGTTGGCGTGTTGCTGGTCTCACCGCTTTGCGTCTGACCGTCTTCCTGTGCGCCTTTTTTGCGTCGCTGACCTGCTGCGCGAACATGGCGAGGAGAGCGGCGGCTACGCCCGCGATTACCCGTGCTTTCGCGTTTGTCCTCAGACGTTGCTTCGTGCTGTTCATCAGGCGATGTTACCGGCGACTCAGGCTTTTTGTCCTCAGCTGCAACCGTTTGCTGATTCTGAGCAGGTGCTACAGGCGTATTGACTGCATCATCAGACTGTCGCAATTCTGGTTTGGCGGTCTGATTCTCTGTTTTATCCTGAGCATTTGTATTGACTTGCTCGTTGACCTGACTGTCTTCTTTCTGTACCCGAACTGAACGGCGCATATCACGACGTTTGCGACGTTCTGCTAACTGCTTTTTCTTCGGTGCAGATTGCGTGTCCTTCTGGGAACCTTTGCTGCTATTCTCATCGCGCTGATCTTTCACGTCGCGATTATCAGGCTTCTCATCGCGCTGCTGCTTACGCGGCTTACGATTTTGCGTACCTGGTTTACCTGAGCGCTTGTCTTGCTGAGGCTTTTGCTGGCCTTTACTATTGTCATCGCGCTCCTGACTGTCGGCAGATTTACGACGACGTTGATTGTTGTTACGCGGTTTGCGATTACGGTTATCACCACCGCGACGCTGGTTGTCACGCGATTGTTTCTCGCGCTCTTTGCGTGCGTCTTCAGCTTCCTGTTCTTCTTTGGCAGAGCCACCACCAAGTAGTCCCCCTAACCAGCCAGATAGGCGGGAAAGCAATGACGGACTGGATGGTTCCTGCTTAGTTTCCACTTTAGCAGGTACTTTGGGTGCAGCATCCGGGGCAACCATACCCTTGATGGCAGGTTCTTCACGCTTAACAGGCGCTGCAGCAGGTTTATCAGCATCGGTCTGTGGCGTGTCGATAAGCGTTACGCCATAACTAACATCATCAATCAGTTCGTCGGGGCGACGGCGGCTAACTTCATAATGCGGTGTTTCCAGATTCGGATTAGGAATAATAAGCAGTTGAACACCGTGGCGCTTTTCAATCACATTAATGGATTTGCGCTTTTCATTCAGCAGATAAGTGGCAACCGGCACGGGCAACTGAGCTTCAATCTGTCCGGTATTGTCTTTGATGCTCTCTTCTTCAATGATACGCAGAATAGACAGCGCCAGTGACTCGGTTCCGCGGATAGTACCGTGGCCTGAGCAGCGAGGACATACGTGATGGCTTGACTCACCCAGAGAAGGGCGCAAACGCTGGCGCGACATTTCCAACAGGCCGAAGCGGGAAATGCGACCTAATTGCACACGCGCACGGTCAGAGCGCACTGCGTCTTTAAGGCGATTCTCGACTTCGCGCTGATGGCGTACCGGCGTCATATCGATAAAATCAATAACCACCAGACCACCTAAGTCGCGCAAACGAAGCTGACGAGCAATTTCATCTGCCGCTTCCAGGTTTGTGTTCAGTGCAGTTTCTTCAATGTCACCGCCTTTTGTAGCGCGGGCAGAGTTAATGTCTATTGACGTCAGGGCTTCGGTGGGGTCGATAACAATAGAGCCACCTGAAGGCAGGCGCACTTCACGCTGAAACGCCGATTCGATCTGACTTTCTATCTGATAGTGGCTGAAAAGCGGAACGCCGCCATCGTATTTTTTAACTCTATTCGCAAAGTCGGGGCGCACCAGCTCAATGTGCTGAACGGCCTGCTCATAGACTGCAGTTTTATCTACCAGAATCTCGCCAATGTCACGGCGCAGATAATCCCGGATTGCACGTACGATAACGTTGCTTTCCTGATGGATCAGGAAGGGAGCAGGGCGCTTGTCTGCTTCTTCGCACACTGCCTGCCAATGCTTTAGCAGTACGCGTAAATCCCATTCGAGTTCTTCGTACGACTTACCTACACCGGCAGTACGCACAATCAGCCCCATTCCATCAGGCAGCTCAAGCTTGCTCAGAGCCTGTTTAAGCTCTGTACGCTCATCACCTTCAATTCGGCGGGAAATGCCGCCAGCGCGGGGATTATTCGGCATCAGAACTAAATAACTACCCGCTAGAGACAGGAATGTCGTCAGGGCAGCGCCTTTCTGGCCGCGTTCTTCTTTGTCAATCTGAACAATAACTTCCTGGCCTTCTTTAATCACATCTTTGATATTAGGCCGGCCTTCGAATTTATAGCCTTTGGGAAAGTAAGTGCGGGCAATTTCTTTTAGGGGGAGGAATCCGTGACGTTCAGCGCCGTAGTCGACAAAAGCAGCTTCAAGACTTGGTTCTACGCGGGTAATTTTCCCTTTGTAGATGTTGGCCTTTTTCTGCTCGTGACCGGGGCTTTCGATGTCCAAATCGTACAAACGTTGCCCATCAACCAGGGCAACACGCAACTCTTCTTGCTGAGTTGCATTTATTAACATTCTTTTCATTGTATCTAACTCTGCTTTGCTACAGCCGCTTAGACACAAAATTAAACTGACGTGTGCAAACCCTCATCACGATGCCTCCCGGCAAGGTGCGGACTTTGTTGTTGCGTCGTAATATCCACGTAGCCTGCTTGTTTCATTGCGCGTCAACTTCACTTTTAAACACGCATCCGGGCTGTGATTTAGTGGATGTCGGGAACGACCGACCCTGTTTTCACTGCTTTCTACTCATCCTCATCGCTGTATGTCATTGCTATGAGGACTGTCATTTCAATTCTGTTTTCTAAACGGCGAACATGGTGTTTTAATGCCGCAATATTCTGGTGAGGGAAGGTTTTAGTACTACCTACGCGGCTCACTTCAGGCAATGAATTTGTGCTGCCGAATCATTGCGGCTGTTACATTTCGGTTGTTCAAACCGGTTCTACGGCATTTCTGTGCGCGTTAAACCCGTTGATTATCGCACCAATGTGTAAATTTAAGCAAGGAAAGAAAGAAGCGCGGGCGACTTATTTTCTTATCGCCACGCAATAGCGTCATTGACAGCAATTTTTTTCGTCTCATCACAAACTGTAATAGATTGAAAGCGCAAAAATCCTTTATACTCTCGGCCATGAAAGAACAGAGCCCCCCAAAAGTAAAATTCGTCACTGTTGAAGCCGACTTAGCTGGCCAGCGTATAGACAATTTTCTTCGCACACAGCTAAAAGGTGTGCCCAAAAGTATGATTTATCGCATTTTGCGTAAAGGCGAAGTGCGGGTAAATAAAGGCAGAGTGAAGCCTGAATATAAATTGCAGGCAGACGATGTCGTGCGCGTGCCGCCGGTCAGAGTGCCGGTTGCGGATGATAAGCCAAATCCGAAGTTAGATAAGGTTGCAGCACTGACCGACCATATCCTTTATGAAGATGATCGGATTATGGTGATAAACAAACCTTCCGGCATCGCTGTTCATGGTGGCAGCGGGTTAAGCTTTGGATTGATTGAGGGGCTGCGCGCGCTGCGTCCTGATGCCAAGTTTATGGAGCTGGTCCATCGTCTGGATCGTGATACCTCTGGCTGTATTTTAATTGCAAAAAAGCGTTCGGCATTACGACATATGCATGAACAGCTTCGCAACGGACAAATGGATAAGCGTTATCAGGCGTTAGTATGTGGTCAGTGGCCGGAAAACCGCTTTAAAGTAAAAGCGCCATTGCGAAAGAATGTGCTGCAATCCGGTGAGCGGCTTGTGAGTGTGTCAGATGCGGGAAAACCTTCTGAAACACGTTATCGCGTGTTAGAACGATTCGGCGACGCGACTCTGGTGGAGGCATCGCCGATAACCGGCCGAACGCACCAAATCCGTGTTCATTGTCTGCATGCCGGTCATCCTATTGCCCGTGACAGTAAATACGGTAATGCGGAATTTGACCAGAAAATGCAGCAAAACGGTCTTAACCGGTTATTTCTGCACGCAGCCAGCATTCGGTTACTACACCCTCAAACTGAAGAGCCCGTTACCTTTACTGCGCCACTTGATGCGCAGCTAACAGCCATTCTGGAAACCCTTAAATGAAAGATTACCAACTGATTATATTTGACTGGGACGGTACATTAATGGACTCCGCCGCCAAAATTGTCAGTTGCATGCAATTGGCTGCTCAGCAGTGCGGCGTGCCGGTTCCTGATGCCCCAGCGGTAGGAAACATTATCGGAATTAGTTTGCGCCCTGCAATTCAGATGTTGTTCAATACGCAGGATGAATCGCTGACCGATGCTCTGCTTGAAGGATATAAAACCGCATATCTTGAAAAAGACGTGACGCCGTGCCCGCTATTTGATGGCACCCATGAATTACTGACGTCACTCAAGCAGCAAAATAAAATCCTGGCGGTAGCTACAGGCAAAGCCCGACGTGGCCTGGACAGAGCATGGAAAAATACGCAAACCGGACATTTTTTTACCACCTCGCGAACTGCTTGTGAGGCGGCATCAAAACCATCATCCGATATGCTCGAACAAATCCTGACAGAAACCGGGGTAAGTGCCAGCGATGCTATCATGGTGGGGGATACCGTGTTTGACATGCAAATGGCTGAGCAGATTGGCATGGACAGACTTGCGGTTTCGTACGGTGTGCACGACAGTCACCGTTTATCGGCCCATAACCCGGTTGCTATTGTTGATACAGTAACGGATATGCATTCGATATTACTGCCGCGCTAGCGCGGCTTTTTGAATGTGTGACTGCGTGGCAAGGCTTAGCAGGTCAACATCAAATTTTGCCAGTAATTCACGAAGCAGCATAACGGGCAGGCCAATTAAGCTATTGGGATCCCGGCTATCAATACGTTCAAACAACAATGCCCCCAAACCCTCACATTTAAAGCTTCCGGCGCAGTCCAATGGCTGTTCTGCATTGACATAATCCGAAATAGCCTTGTCACTGAGCGCTCGAAAGTGCACACGTGTGATATCGACATCAGCATGCAGGGTATCCGTCGCCGCCTGATATACAGCCAGCGCGGTATAGAATGTAACAATGTTGCCCTGGCAAAGCCTAAGCTGTCGGACAGCATTTTCAAAGGTGCCCGGTTTTCCAAGCACAACGGTATTATCTTGCTGTGTAAGCACCGCGACCTGATCTGAACCCAGCGTTAAAGCGTCGGGGTGAAGACAGCCAACTTTACGGGCTTTCTGTATAGCCAAACGGCATGCCAGCGCCTCTGGCGCTTCACCGGGGTGAGGAGTTTCGTCGATATCAGGCGCCTGGGTTTGTACAGATAAACCCAGTGCATTGAGTTGCGCTTTGCGGTATTGGGAAGACGATGCCAGTAAAAGAGTGCTCATAAAGGATGATGGTCGGATTGACATAGCATAAGTCTAAACAGCCTTTAGTGTAGGTGAAAGCCCTGGTACAAAGAGAATGTCGGATTAATCACTTTTTACCCGATTAATCCTTTGACAGATATGGGCTGACGCTATATTATTCGCGCCCTATGCAGAAAGTGAAATTACCTCACCAGGTCGATCCGGTTAAAAGTGCTGTCAAGCGCTCTGATTATCAGGGCGTGATTGCCAGTAAAGATATGGAACGTTTACTCGGTGCAGTTGTTAACTGTGATGAGTGGGTGGACGCAGAAGTGCAGTTTATAAAAGACGCGCAGGGTCTTACTGTTTTTCACGGCCATCTTGCTACACAGGTCACACTTATCTGTCAACGGTGTAACGGCGAGTTTGATTACCCGCTTAATGTCGATTTTTGTTATAGCCCGGTGCAGCGGTCTGATGAAATTGATTTGTTACCCGAAGCTTATGATCCGGTAGAGGTCGACGACCACGGAAATGTCGATTTGCTTCAGCTTTTTGAAGACGAACTGATTATTGCTTTGCCAATTGTAGCCCTTCATGCAGAGAAGGATTGCGCACTGAGCAAAGATGATATGACGTTTGGTAAAATCGAACCGGAAAATGAGCGACCAAACCCTTTCGCGGTTTTGAAAGAACTTAAGCGAGACCAGGAGTAAGTTATGGCAGTACAACAAAATCGTAAAACGCGTGCTAAGCGCGGTATGCGTCGTTCACACGATGCGTTGACATGCGAAACTTTGTCTGTCGACTCAACATCAGGTGAGACGCACCGTCGTCACCACGTAACCGCTGATGGTTACTACAAAGGCAAAAAAGTTATTGAGCGCTAAACGCGTTCGGTAATTGACATTTTGTCTAAGCTAACCATAGCGTTAGATATCATGGGGGGCGATCATGGTCCCCCTGTTATTCTCTCAGCCTCTCTGAGAGCAGTTCGCCAACATCCCGATACCCATTTCATATTTTGTGGCCAACGCGCTATCATTGAACCCGCTTTAACTGATTTAAACGCTGAACAACGACAACGCGTGCACATCGAGCATTGTGAAGATGTAGTTGAAATGGATGACAAACCCGCTTCAGCACTGCGCAGCAAACAAGACTCTTCAATGAAGCGAATTGTCGAACTGGTGGAGCAGGGAACAGCGGATGCATGCGTAAGTGCCGGTAATACCGGTGCACTGCTTGCACTTGCTTATTATCGTCTGAAAACGCTGCAGGGTGTAGATCGCCCCGCGTTGGTCTCCTTTATGCCTACAGCCGGCAACCATAAGGTGCTGCTACTGGATCTGGGGGCTAATGTTAATTGCACCGCTGATACATTGTTTCAATATGCTGTTATGGGCTCAGTTCTGGCAGAGCAGATGACCGGCAAGCAAGCTCCCCGGGTGGCGCTTTTGAATGTCGGTGAGGAAGACATCAAAGGTAATGCTCTGGTCAAAATGGCCAACCAGCAACTTAAACAGACTCCAGCCCTGAATTACATAGGCTACGTCGAAGGTGATGATATTTTCACCGATTACGCGGATGTTGTCGTGACCGATGGCTTTACCGGTAATGTGGCACTTAAATCCAGCGAAGGTTTGGCAAAGCTTGTTGTGAATGAGGCAAAACGCTTTTCTGCAGCCAACCTGTGGACCAGGACAATGGCCCGGGTTGCTCTTCCGCTTCTAAAAACTATTTATAATCGCGTGAACCCCGACCAGTATAATGGCGCCAGTCTGATAGGATTGCGCGGCATTGTAGTAAAGAGTCACGGAAACGCTTCAGCCGACGCATTTTATTATGCGATTAATCAGGCAATGCAGGAAGCGCGTTTACGTGTTCCGGAAAAAATAAAAAGTAAAATAGAAACGGTTTTGTTGGAGCAACTTTGAGTAAATATTCACGAATTATCGGGACCGGCAGCTATTATCCTAGCGAAGTGCGTACCAACGCAGATCTTGAAACGATGGTGGATACCACCGATGAATGGATCACTGACAGAACAGGTATAAAAGAGCGTCGTATCATTGGCGCTGATGAAACTGCAGCCACTATGGGTGTTGAGGCATCTAAAAAGGCCCTTGATGCGGCCGGGCTGCAGGCCAGTGATATCGACATGATTGTTTGTGCTACTACCAGCGGGCGCTATGCACTCCCCAGCACAGCGTGCGAAATCCAATACCATCTTAAGATAGACGGCATCCCTGCGTTTGATGTGGCCGCAGCGTGCGCCGGATGGTGTTACGCGCTAAGTGTTGCTGATCAATATGTTAAATCCGGTATGGCGAAACGCATACTGGTGGTAGGTACCGATTGTCTCAGTCGCCTTATAGATCCAGCTGACCGTAGCATGGTGATTTTGTTTGGTGATGCAGCAGGTGCCGCTGTTATCGAAGCCAGTGATGAGCCGGGTATATTATCCACACATATTCAGGCCGCCGGTTCTTATAAAGACTTACTTTATGTCGGCAATCCAACCCGTGGTGACGAATCATCAGTCCACGAAAACTGGGGCGCGATGCGTGGCAATGAGGTTTTCAAAGTCGCGGTGACCAAGCTATCTGAGATTGTTGAACAGACCCTGCAGGCGAACAATATGGATAAATCTGAGCTTGACTGGTTGGTGCCCCACCAGGCGAACTTCAGAATTATCAAAGCCACCGCTAAAAAGCTGAATATGTCACTGGACCAGGTCGTAATGACGCTGGAGAACTACGGAAATACATCCGCAGCGACGGTTCCCACTGCTCTTGATACTGCGATTCGTGACGGACGCATTAAACGCGGTCAGAATCTGCTGTTAGAAGCGTTTGGTGGTGGTTTTGCCTGGGCATCTGCTCTGGTTCGCTACTGATTTGCTTTGAAGACTCTATAACAATAAGGAACGACTATGACTCGTACAGCCTTTGTCTTTCCCGGTCAGGGATCACAATCCCCCGGTATGCTGGCCGAATTGGCCGATGCGCACCCGGAGGTGCTGGATACATTTCAGGAAGCCTCAGATGCACTGGGGTACGATTTATGGGCACTTGTTCAGTCTGACGATGACGGCAAGTTAAATGAAACTCATATTACTCAGCCAGCGCTACTGACTGCCAGTGTTGCTATTTTTCGTTTGCTGAATAGTCAGGGGGTTCAGGCCGATTACATGGCTGGCCACAGCCTGGGTGAGTATTCCGCGCTGGTATGTGCCGGCGTATTGAACTTTGCAGAAGCAGTGAAACTGGTTGAAGCCCGCGGTAAATTTATGCAACAGGCCGTGCCGGCCGGGGCAGGTGCAATGTACGCCATCATAAATTTAGATGACGATAAAATTGCTGATATTTGCCAGCAAACCGCCATAGCGACCGGCGAGGTGGTTGCCCCGGTCAATTTTAACTCTCCGGGGCAGGTTGTGATAGCCGGCGAAAAAACCGCAACAGAACAGGCTGCAAATGCGTGTAAAGAAGCGGGCGCCAAGAGAGCGCTGCCTTTACCGGTAAGTGTGCCATCACATTGTGAGCTGATGCGTCCGGCCGCCGATCAGCTTGAGGAAGCGTTTGCGTCAGTGTCATTATCAACACCGACAGTATCGGTGATCAATAATGTTGACGTAAGCAATGAATCGGAACCCTCAGCGATTAAAGATGCATTGATCAGGCAGCTCTACTGCCCGGTCAGATGGACTGACACAGTGCGCTATCTGGCAGCACAGGGTGTTGAGCAGGTCTATGAGGTCGGCCCGGGTAAAGTACTTAGCGGCCTGGTTAAACGAATTGATAAATCGCTTAATGTTGCAGCTGTGAATACACCAGCTGACATACAAGCGTGTGCAGAAAAAGGATAAATCATGTCACAATTAGCGTCTAAAGTTGCGTTGGTAACAGGTGCCAGCCGCGGTATCGGAAAAGCGATAGCCCAACAACTGGCCGAACAGGGCGCAACGGTTTTTGGTACCGCTACCAGTGAGAACGGGGCCGCCAATATCAGTGAGTATCTTGCGGATTACTCAGGTAAGGGTCTTTGCCTGAACGTAACTGACAAAGCGTCTATTGAAGATACATTAAATATCATTAAGGAAGAGTTTGGTGGGGTAGATATTCTGGTCAATAATGCCGGTATCACCCGCGATAATTTGCTGATGCGGATGAAAGATGATGAGTGGCAGGATATTATCGATACTAATCTGACTGCAATTTTCAGCTTGTCGAAAGCCGTTTTACGCGGCATGATGAAGAAAAAGCATGGACGCATCGTCAATGTGGGCTCTGTGGTAGGTAGTTCCGGTAACCCTGGTCAGGCAAACTATGCGGCTGCAAAAGCAGGCGTCATCGGTTTTAGCAAGTCAATGGCCAGAGAGGTTGCATCGCGCGGAATTACTATCAATGTGGTCGCTCCGGGTTTTATCGACACTGATATGACCAAGGCGTTAACCGATGAACAGAAGGAAGCGATCTTCAAAGATATTCCCGCAAATCGATTAGGCCGTCCGGAAGAAATTGCCGCAACTGTTGCATTTTTGGTCAGTGACAGTGCAGCATATATCACCGGCGAAACTATCCATGTGAATGGTGGTATGTATATGAGTTAATGTGGCCAAGCCACGTTAACTGATTGACAGAGATGATGTTTTTTATCTCTGCATGTTAAATAAATGTTTAAAACAGTTTGGTTCGTTGCTGGTTAGACCAGAAAATTAGTTTAGTCTGGTGCTTGCAAGCGTTGGGCTTGCAAAATAAACTAGCGGCACTTTTTATATCTAGTTACGTTAAGGGAAACCTAG
>CAZOYR010000032.1:0-32837 GCA_964584105.1 uncultured Alteromonas sp. | reverse complement strand
GTTAAGCTGATTGATAAAAACCATGCGCAAATGATATTACAGTACCCGGATTTCACTGAGGACTACATGATGGCTCGTAAAAACGGATGCTGGGAGGCATTACACAGTTAAGGCGCATAATTAATGGCGTGATTACGTTGTCTGACAAGTAAGTTATCACATTCATTTTTTGCCGCTTTATGACTTCATTTAAACGAAATTCTGCATCTGTAAACATCTGTAAAGCGTATTGTTCATAAACACATAACATTACGGATGATACTGTGCATAAACTGTCCTTTCTTGCTGCTGTTCCACTTTCCCTGATTAGTTTTACTTCTCTTGCTGCCTACCACGACATTGAAGTTATTGAAATTAAAAGCAGGCAGGTCAATCTTGTTGGCGATGCTATCTCAGCGGCAGAAGGGGTGGTAGGCCAACAGGAAATAGCATTGCGCCCTTTGATGCGAACCGGAGATGCACTGGAATTTATTCCTGGTATGGTGGCTACACAACACAGCGGCTCAGGAAAAGCGAACCAGTATTTCCTGCGAGGATTCAACCTTGACCATGGTACCGACTTTGCGACGATGGTTGATGGTATGCCGGTCAATATGCGCACGCACGGTCACGGTCAGGGATACACTGATCTTAACTTTATCATCCCCGAAACTATTCAGTCGTTAAGATACCAAAAAGGTGTCTACTACCCCGAAGTGGGCGATTTCAGTGGCGCGGGTAGCGCACAATTGCAGACCATGAAAAAATCACCCGCGCCGATGTTTGAAGTCAGTCTTGGCGAATATGGTTATCGGCGCGCTGTCAGTGTAACGAACCTGGCCGGTCCTTCAGGTCATTGGCTGGTGGCGGCAGAAAAGCACTTCTATGAAGGGCCGTGGACAGATATCAATGAAGACATTGATAAAACCAATGCACTGATAACATGGAGCACAGAGCTTGGGGAGGGGGAGCTCGCTCTCACTTTCATGGGTTACGATAATAACTGGAACAGTGCCGATCAGATTCCATCTCGCGCTGTCAGTTCCGGACGAATTGATGAGCTTGGCTCAATTGACAAGACTGTTGGCGGTGAGTCCAGTCGGTACAGTCTCAGCGCAGATTGGGCAAGCGATAACTGGCAGGTATCAGCCTATGCAATTTCCTACGACCTCAACTTATGGTCCAACTTCACCTATTTTTTAGACAATCCCGAACAAGGCGATCAGTTCGAGCAGGTCGATGAACGGATGATCTATGGGGGAAAGACGAGCTATACGGTTGGTCATAAAATGTTTGGCGTTTCTTCCACAACGCAGCTTGGCGTACAAGCACGAATAGACGATATTGATGAGGTAGGGTTATACGCAACACGCGCCAGAAGTCGGCTGGGCACAACCCGCAGTGATACAGTAGAGCAAAGCAGCCTGAGCAGTTTCGTGAAAAACGAAATCCAGTGGACCTCAGCGTTTCGCAGTGTGATTGGAGCACGCATCGACTATTTTGATTTTTCCGTGCGTGATCGTGCAGGGGTAAATCGTTTTGGGGTGGATCTTTCATCAAATAGTGGCGATGCCTCTGATGACATTACCTCTCTAAAAGGCAGTCTGATTTATACCCTGTCCCCCCAGTGGGAGCTTTATGGTTCTGCAGGACAGGGCCTGCACTCAAATGATGCCAGAGGAACAACGATAAATATTGATCCGGTGTCTGGCGAGCAAGTGGATCAGGTTAATCCACTGGTCAGAACCACGGGGTTTGAAGCAGGCGTACGGGCATTTTATGATGAAACACTAAACGGCTCTGTGTCGTTATGGCAGCTTGAGCTGGACAGTGAACTTTTGTTTGTCGGCGATGCGGGCAATACTGAGGCGAGTCGTGAGAGTAAACGACGCGGTGTTGAGCTAACGGCCTACTATTACTTTGCACCCGAATGGAGCCTGGACGTGGAGTATGCCTATACTGATGCGCACTTTACTGATGATGACCCGGCCGGCAAGCGTATACCGGGTGCATTAAAACACGTTGCGCAGGCAGGGATTAGCGCTGATTTGGATAATGGCTGGTTTGGCAGTGTCCGGATGCGCTATTTTGGTAGCCGGCCGCTGACAGAAGATGGTAGTGTTTCCTCGCCCTCAAGTATGCTGTTTAATGCCCAGGCCGGCAAAACGTGGAATAAATGGCAGTTTACCGTCAGCGTGCTGAACCTAGCCGACAGTGATGACCATGATATTGATTATTACTATTCGTCGAGGCTGCAAGGCGAGCCAGCAGAAGGTGTTGAAGATATTCACTATCATATTTTCGAGCCAAGAACGGTGCGTGTAGCAGCGCTATATCTTTTTTATTGAATACTAAATAAGCATTACTAAATTATAATTAATGCTTTTGTATGATCTTTTCTGTTAACGTCGCGTATTTATTTCCCCGCAATCATACCGACACTGTCTTTCATTTTCGTACTAAACTACGTAACCCTGTTTGCCGCGGTGTCCAAAGCACAGGGTTATACCATGTTTATGCGCACTGCCAGGCACCAGCAAACGGTGTCAGATATTTCTTCGCAACTTTCTCAGCATCAGGCGTTTTACAATGCAGTCAGTCACGCTGTTCCTTTAGTAAAATTCACACCGGATGCTGTTGTTACAGAGGTAAACCATCAATTTGCTGACATGATGGGATTTGCGATAAACGAGTTGCCAGGCAAACGCCACTCAGCACTTTGCAGCGCGTCATTTGCAGCCTCCAATGAGTATCAGGCACTGTGGCAAGATTTGCAGGCAGGGAAAACGGTGCGCGGTACCTTTGCCCGCGTACATAAATCCGGCCGGACAGTATGGCTCGAGTCTACGTATTTTCCTGTCACCGATGACTATGGCAAAACAGAGTCGGTGGTTAAAATTGCGTATGATGTCACGCATAAACACGAGCAGTGGCTCAGACTGACTGCGCTGACCAATGCCCTGGATCGCTCAACCGCCATTATTGAATTTGAACCGGATGGCACGATTAAAACAGCAAATGAGAATTTTCTTAAAACTGTCGGGTATGCAAAATCGCAAATTATCGGTAAGCACCACCGGATGTTCTGCGACGATGTTTTTTATCAGAAAAATCCTGACTTCTGGCAAATTCTTGCCCGTGGAAGCGTTGAGTCAGGGCTTTATCGTCGTCTTGATGCCAATAATCAGGAAGTGTGGCTTGAGGCAACCTATAACCCGGTGTTTGATGACTTTGGGAAGGTCGTGTCGGTGATCAAGTTTGCTACCAATGTCACAGAATCGGTGCATGAAAAGGCCGCTGTACTTAAAACCACAGAAGTCGCTTTATCAACAGCGCGAGAGACGGCCCAGGTCGCCATTGACGGCAAAGCATCGCTGGCAGAGGCGGTGAATGGATTCAATGAAACCCTGGATGAGGTAAATGAAACCAATATGCTGATGACCAGTCTGGGAGAGCAGTCTTCACGTATTGAAGCGATCGTTTCTACCATTCAGGGGGTGGCCGAGCAAACCAACTTACTTGCTCTTAATGCAGCCATCGAAGCCGCGCGAGCCGGCGAAACCGGACGCGGTTTTGCCGTTGTTGCTGATGAGGTTCGTCATCTTGCGCAGCGCACTAATGAGTCAACAGTTGAAATTGAATCCGTGGTCAATGAAAACAAACGGTTGTCTGACAAGGCGTCCGCCCATATGCACCGCGTAAAACAGCATGTCGATAAAAACAGTCAGTACATTAGCGGGGTGCAGGCAACGATGGAAAAAATTGAAGCCGGTGCTGTTAATGTGACAACAAGTATCTCGAGGCTGTCAGATCAAACTGACGACTTATAAGCCGTGCTCAAAATTGATTGCCCGGCCAATTCCCTCAATGCCGGGCATAATATCCTGCGGACCTGCACCAAGCTGAGCCAGCTGTACTTTTAACTGCTCAATAAACTCTTCACTTCGTCCCAGCCTGATTTTCATCAAAAACAGCGAATCGGCGTCTTTAGCAACATCTTCAAGACCAAACTTACGCTTTCCCGATACCGTATAGCGGGTGCGGTGTGCATTGATAGTGGCATCGGTATAGTAATTGGAGATGGCTATAGGCAACTCAGGTAAGTTGCCGTTACCAAAAGAATAGCTATCGTGAACGACTCTTTCCTTTTCGCTAAATTCATCGCTGTCCATTTTAAATACTTCAGCATTGCCCAGCGTTATAGTATTTAACGCATTAGGGTTGAGAACCCATACTGTGGGTGTAGTGACATTCTCCTGCCAGATGGCAAAATAAAGTGCAATTAACGGGCTCGTACTCCAGTGAAGAAGCCGGCTCGGAATGCCGAAGCGGTCGGCCATGGTGTACCAGTAAAAATTCCGGTTGCTGCCAGTTTCTTCCGGATGAAAGTGCCTGACCCGCCGGACGAAGTCTTCAAATACTGCTCGTTCCCGATCCGGCGCGATATTATCACGCCATTGCGTTGACCGCATAATCACAGGGGTAAGGCGGTACATTGAACTTTCAACCCCACGAAACCACAGAGCTCGCGGATCACAACCGAGTTTTCGCGCAATTAAAGCAACCGATTCTACAAAATCACTGAGCGATGAAATGGGGCGCGTGTTCTGTATATAGCCATGGCGGTGTTCAAATTGCATAGTCGGGAATATCTGCACAAAAAGTTTTGCGCTACGCTACCACGCAACGCACGGAAAAGCTTATACTTTCGTCCAAATGTGGGGGTTTTACAACCCTCTCATCTTGCTTTGTAACAGGATTCGGAAAATACTCAGATAATGTCGCTGTAAAATGCTAAAAAGACGTGCTTTCTGATGACCCCTCTCAATTCATTTATTATTCAGGCACTTTCAGAGTTTTGTAGTTATTGTGGTATTACATTGCAATCTGTTGAAAGTCAGCACCGCAAAGTTTTGGCCCGGCTGAGTTGTAATCGGTGCCTTTATATCTATGCCATTGATTCGGATAAGCTGGAATTCGTAGTCATCGATGATTTAAATACGCAAACGTATTTAGCCAAATGGATGCACAATAAGTGGAAATTTTCTGCCGTACCACTTTGTGCCTGACAGTTACTTTTTACTTCACTTAACCAAACTTTTTGCGTCTTCCGGGGTTATAAAACAGGAACCCTGAAAAGAGGAGCAGACATGTTAGGTAAATCGTATCTGGTAGTCGCTAATCAAGCAGAAGCTAAAATTTTTATCGAGAAAGAGGGGGCCACCAGTCTGGAACCTGTTGTGACACTTCTTAATGATGATGGCAGATCATCTGACTCTAGTCTGGTCACTGACCGTCCTGGTGCTATTTCTGCCCCCAGTAATGCGGTGCAGGGGGTCGATACAATGAGCAGAAAAGATGCATCAGAGGTAGAGGCCAAAAGGTTCGCCGGTACCGTAACAGACTGGCTCGAAAGTAAACGGTGTGAAGAAAAAATTTATCATATCGATATCATTGCGGAAGCGAGTTTTCTGGGCAAGCTCAGAAACCATATGAATAAAAATCTTGAACAACTCATCGGCTATACAGTTAACAAAGATGTGGTCAGAGAAGACCATGAAACCTGGCAGAAATATCTTAAAGAGGCAGGGCGGGGCTCGACGTTACAATAAATTGTCAGCCTACCGGCTTAAACGGTGATAAAAGCCGGATATGCACATCATCTCCGGCTTTTTAATGTCAGGCAGATTGCGTTTGCGTAAGGTCACTTACCATTTTTTCGCGCATTTTAAATTTCTGAATCTTACCCGTCACCGTCATCGGATAGGTATCAACAATACGAATGTAGCGTGGCACCTTAAAATAGGCGAGTTCATTCTTAAGGTATTCCCTGACAGCATGCTCATCAAGCGCAGCGCCGTCTTTCACTTTAAGCCACAGGCATACCTGCTCGCCAAATTTATCGTCTGGAATACCAAAAACCGCAGCATCGCTGACATCTTCATGCAGATAAAGCACCTCTTCAATCTCCCGCGGGTAAATATTCTCACCCCCCCGAATGATCATATCTTTCATGCGACCAACAATTGTCACGTAGCCTTCTTCATCCATTACACCTAAGTCGCCGGAATGAAGCCATTGCTGCGAATCGATGGTCGCGCGGGTCTTCGCCTCATCATCCCAGTACCCTTGCATGACACAATAGCCTCTGGCGCAAATCTCTCCCGGGCTGCCAATGGGCACCGTTTCATTTTGCTCATTAACGATTTTTACCTCAGTATGTGCCATCGCGCGACCAACGGTTTTTACCTGCTTTTCCAATGGTGCCTCGGTATCGGTAATATGGTTGATGGGGCTGCACTCAGTCTGGCCATAGCCGATAACGACATCGGTCATGTTGAACAGGTCATGTACCTTTCGCATGAGTTCCTCAGGGCACGTACTGCCCGCCATAACGCCGGTGCGCAGTGTACTTAAGTTGAAATCAGAAAAGTCAGGTAATTCCAGCTCAGCAATAAACATGGTGGGCACACCGTGTAAACCAGTGCATTTTTCCGCTTCTACAGCGCGTAAGGTTGCCACAGGATCAAAAGATTCACTGGGGTAGACCGCACATGCCCCCCTGGCCAGGCAGACCAAATTACCCAGAACCATGCCAAAGCAGTGGTATAACGGGACCGGAATGCACAGCCTGTCGTGTTGCGAAAACCGCATTGCTTCTGCAACCAGTAATCCGTTATTTAATATATTTCTGTGACTTAACGTTGCGCCTTTCGGATTGCCGGTAGTGCCAGAGGTAAACTGAATATTGATGGCATCGTCAGGGGACAGAGTTGCTGGAATTTGTTGCAACCGCGCGTAATCCTCGTCGCCCCCCGCTGATTGTAACTGATGAAAAGGCAGCATCCCGTCACACTGTTTATCACCAATACTAATGACGCGTGCAAGGTGGGGCAGTGCCTTACAGCTAACTTCACCATGCCCGCCTTGTTTTAGTTCCGGCGCCAGTTCATAAAGCATTTGCACATAATCGGATGATTTGAACTTCTGGGCCATTACCAGAAATTTTACCTGAACATTGTTCAATGCAAACGCCAGTTCGCCAGGTCGATAAGCGGGATTAAGACACACCATGATGGCGCCGATTCTGGCGGTAGCCATTTGAATTAACGCCCATTCAATATTATTGGGCGACCAGATCCCGACGCGGTCGCCTTTTTCAACACCGATAGCGAGCAGGCCGGCAGCGACCCGATCGATTTCTTTCTGGTACCTCTGATAATCCCATCGAATATGTTGATGAGACACGACGATGGCGTCATGGTGTGGGAATTTGTCGACAATATTGTCAAAGTGCTGACCGATAGTTAATTCACTCAGTGCAGGACTTTCAGGTCCGAAAAAATAACTTTGAGTAAGGGGGAAAACTGTAGAAGAAGTCTCACATTGCAACGTCATAAATAAAAGCTCCATGCTAGGGCGCGTTAAGTAAGGAAACCTTGTTTCGTTGACGCATCAGCGATTTTTCTGAACTGCGCGCATGGAATTACAATAAACAAGCAAAATGGCTTATGCAATTGACATAGGACTAAAGTCGAACATCTTTGTAGATGTCGACATTTTTGGGGTGTGGATAAAAGAAAACGCTGGCGCGTTCAGGGCAATTCCTTGGATGGCGGATGACCAAATTCACGAAAATATTCTCTGCTAAATTGGGATGCGCTGGTATAGCCCACTTCCAGGGCGCTGGTTGTTACGCCAGAGCGTCCCTCACGCAAAAGTGTGCGGGCATGCTGCAATCTTAAGCGTTTTTGAAACTGCAGCGGACTGAGAGCTGTGACAGCTTTAAAATGTGAATGAAATGCCGACACACTCATTCCGGCAAGGGAAGCCAGCTCATCAACGGACAACGGCTGTTGGAAGTGGCTGTTGATCCAGCCGATAGCTTTTGACACTTTTCTGATGGCTGAATCTGCCTGGGCAATTTGCAAAACTTCAGGACCCATTTTACTGCGTAGCAGGCGAATCAGTATTTCATCAATACAGTGCACAACCAGTAAATCCGCGTCTTTTTCCTCTGTAAGAATAGTGAGCATCCTGTTTGCGGCCGAGAGTATGCCGGCATTCGCATCTTTAACATAAACAGCGCGCGTGGACTTGCGCTCGGGAACGCCATCTGGAAACACTTTCGCAGATAAACGATGTAATGCTTCAGGGTGCAGTGGAATAACGAGGCAAAAGTAGGGGGCTTCCTTACTTGCCTGCGTGACCCGAATGCTGATAGGGACGGCTGCTGAATACACCACCATTTTTCTATGATCATATTCAAAAGTGGTATCTGCCAGGGTGACTTGTTTGGCACCCTGAGGAACAATACAGATACTCGGTTGTGACAGTACGCAGGTTGTTTCGCTCTGCACTTCTGTAGAGCGCACAACATGCAGCAACCCATTGGCAATATCAAAATTGCCATCATGAGGCGCAAATGCACAAAGGGCCGCAGTTAACATCTTATAATCATCAGGACGAGGTAACGCCTCCTCACCTTTTACCGCTGATAAATCGATCATTCGCTGCTCTCTGCTTTTTCGCGATTACTGATTAGCCTGATGGTAGATATCAGAATCCACCTTTTCCATCCAGGTCACAACCTTACCGTCTTCATCGGGGGCCTGAATAGCGATGTGGGTCATACTTTTACTTTTTGCAGCGCCATGCCAGTGACGTACATTCGCCGGGATCCAGACCCGGTCTCCCGGTTTTATGGCGCGGGCTTCATTTCCCTCGGTTTGAACACGGCCTTCTCCCCGGGTAACCACCAATGTCTGGCCTCTGGGATGCGTATGCCAGTCAGTATAGGCACCCGCCGAAAACTCAACAAGCGCGCCTTTATAGTCCTGATGCTCGACAGATTCAAACATATTGCCCACTTTCACACTGCCGGTAAAATGACTCGACGGTGCCGCACTTAAAGGTTTGGCTTGTTGGAGCTGTAAATCCTGCGCGCTGGCTGCTGTTGATAATCCTGCACTTAGCGCGATGGTGACTGCAAATAGTGTATTGACGTTCATTATCTATCCTTTGTTGTGGATGGTAGTTCAACCTGCATTACAACATTCAGGCAGTAGTATCCGCTGAAGTCAGATCTGAGAGTAGGGACCTGCCAGCAAATTTAAATGTGATAATCATAACGACGAAAGCCTGAGCCAGATAAAATGACAGTAATTCTACCAGACTAAATGTCGCGGCGAGTTGTCCTGCAATAAACGTCGGAATGGCCGCGCCGGTATAAGAGGTCGCAAATATAACCGATAGTACACCCGCCCGTTCTTTTTCGCGGACACCTTTTATCAGCGACCCGACACTTCCCGTAAGAACGGCTCCCTGCGCAGTACCTGCAAGCACAGAGGCGATGAGAAATACCGCCAGAGAAGCGTTATACATACTGTATATGAGACCTGCCAGGGCAACACAAAACAGAAGCATGCCTGCACGTTGTGCAGTGGCATTCGATACCCACGCATTTAGCTGACCACCCACTACGCCAGGCAACAGAAAAGAAGCAAACACCATCGCAGCCGCCATAATGCTGTTGCTGTGCAATTGTGTCGCTGCAATAGTCGGTGCAAATGCCTGAAAAAAACCGCCCACTGACCAGGTTGCTAAAAAGGTCAGCGCAGCAACCGGATAGCGCGCTCTGCTATGTGCAGGTAATTTGAATTGTGGCCGTAGTGAGGACAGGGCGCCGGGTGACTTCTTTACCGGCTCGGGGGTGAAATACATCAGACCAGCACAAACTGCCAACCCCGCCATGGTTACGCTATAGCAAAGCGTCAGTGGAAATGGGGCATACTCTACCAGCATGCCGGACATAATGGCGCCCAGTGTCAGACCCACCAATGGCGCATTACTCACTAAAGCTGATGCCAGCCAGGGTTTATCCGGCGGTGAGGTATCTACCACCAATGTACTGATACCGCTGGAGGCAAGTCCGCAGGCGAAGCCGAGTAAAAATCGCCCTAAAATGAGCGGCCAGGCACTATCAACGGTGATGAATAAGGCGCAGGCACTCGCCGCCAGCGCCAGCACAATTAAAGCAAGCGGCTTTCTGCCAATATGGTTGGATAGTCTGCCAAAGAAAATCAACGCGGATACCGCGCCAATAAAATAAACCACCGAGGTTAATGCGAGCTGTTCGTAGGTTACCCCATACAGTCGGTGGTAAAGATCATATAAAGGAATCGGTGCAGCTGATGCTGCAAACACCATCAACAGCGTAATACTGGCAAACAGAAAAGAGACATATTGACGGAGTAAACGCATTGTTCGAGCCGTATAAATTACAGGGTAAAATACTGATAACAGCTGTCAGCCAGGGCGATGACTGACAGCCTGGTGATGTCAAAAGGTGCTACGCGTCAACAGACAGTGACGACATGTCAATGACGAATCGGTGCGCCACATCACCCTTTTCAAGATGGGCAAACGCATCATTGACTTCATCAGCATTGATCATTTTGCATTCAGGATGAATGTTATGCTCAGCGCAGAAATCCAGTACTTCCTGCGTTTCCTTTATGCCACCAATCAATGATCCCGCGACGCGACGTCTGCCCAGCACCAGTGGTGCCGTAATGGGCTCTTCCATCGGACCAATCTGACCCACAATTACCAGAGTTCCGTCAATATCAAGCAGTGGCGTGTAGGGGTTAAGATCGTGCTTTACCGGTACCGTATCGATAATGACATCAAACGCATTGGCCGATGCCTCCATCGCTTCTTTATCATCTGAAACGAGGATGCCACTGGCACCAAGGTTTTTGGCTTCCTGTTCTTTTTTAGCCGAACGGCTTAGCACCGTAACTTCAGCGCCCATCGCTACCGCAAGCTTAACCGCCATGTGGCCCAGACCGCCCAGGCCAATCACCCCGACACGGCTACCTTGTTTTACCCCAAATTTCTTCAGCGGTGTATAGGTGGTAATACCGGCGCACAGAATGGGCGCCGTGCGGGCCATATCCAGAGATTCTGGTACGCGCATAACGAACTCTTCTCGCGCTACGATATGTTTGGAGTAACCCCCTTGCGTTATTTCACCTGTCTGTCTGTCAGGTGCACCATAGGTTGGTGTCATACCATTGCGACAAAATTGCTCTTCATGATTCTCGCACTGGTCGCACGTCTGGCAGCTGTCAACCATACAGCCAACCGCGACATGATCGCCCACTTTATACTTTGACACTTGTGAGCCCACATCGATAACTTTACCAACGATTTCATGTCCAGGAACAAGCGGATAAGGCTGATCGCCCCAGTCGCCATTAACAGTATGCAAATCCGAATGACACACACCGCTGTATAAAATTTCTATGGAGACATCATTGTCGCGCAAATTACGGCGCTCAAAGTGATAAGGCACCATGTGTGCATCGGAAGATTTCGCTGCATAGCCAATAGTTTTCATAATTCACCTTTGTCGTTCAAATATGCTGTACGTTACTTTACGCTTAACCAAAAAAATGGCTTGCCTATTCTTACGCAGCTTTTGCCTAAAGCTATTTTTAAAGCGATATTAAAATTCATTTATATCTCTAGATTGCCTTTATTGCATAAGTTGTAGCGCACACAATCTATTTCCTTTTTGCCTGATTATCTCTTTGTGATATGCGAACAGTTAGCGAAATTACACCCTGTACTCATTAGTATTAAACACCGCTTCACATCACTTGCCAGAAAAATACTATTACTGTATAAATAAACAAGTACTGTATATCTATAGAGTGTTTTTATGCTTGTACAATTGTCTATTAAAAACTTTGCTGTTGTGCGGGAGCTGACGGTTAACTTCGAACAGGGACTCACAGCAATCACCGGTGAAACGGGTGCAGGTAAATCTATTGCCATTGATGCGCTGAGCTTGTGTCTTGGTGAGCGTGCGGATGCAGGTTCGGTAAGAAAAGAAGCGGCCAAAGCAGAAATTGTTGCGCATTTCACTTTGTGTGGAAATCCCTCGGCTATAGCCTGGCTGTCAGAGCATGAACTGGAAGCAGAAGACGATGCTGAAAGTTGCTTTATTCGTCGGGTTGTTTCTAAAGAAGGGCGTTCAAAAGCATTTATCAATGGTGTGCCGGTATCGCTACAGCAATTGAAAGGCTTTGGGCAGTACCTGTTAGCTATTCATGGCCAAAATACGCATTTGCAGTTGTTAAAAGATGATGTACAGCGTAACCATCTGGACAGCTTTGCTAATCATAAGCACCTGACCAACGCCGTTAACCAAACATTTCAGCAGTGGCGCGATGCGCAAAAGCAATTTCAATTGCTACAACAGCAGGCACAAACCCGCGCTGACAGACGTCAGTTGCTGGTCTATCAGGTGGAAGAAATGGACGATTTTGCGCTGGCAGACAACGAGTTTGTAGAGCTTGAAACCGAACATAAAAGGCTAAGTAATGGTCAAGCTTTGCTGGAACAAGCCCAGACCAGTTTTTATAACCTGTATGAAAACGACGAAGGTAACGCGCTCTCAGTCATCCAGAATAGTTTAGAACGACTCATCCAGCTGCAGGAACATGACGCCAGTCTTGCGCCTATCATTACTATGTTAAACGATGCCTCAATTCAGGTCGAAGAAGCGGCGTCTGAACTGCGCAGTTATTGTGACGCACTTGAAATCGATCCGCTCAGGCTTCAGCAGGTGGAAAGCCGCTATAGTAAGTGCCTTGAATTGGCCAGAAAACACAGTGTTGAACCTGAGAATCTGTACGAGTTACATCAGGCGCTGGCGCAAGAATTTAAACAACTGGAAGATGAAGATAACCAGCTTGAGGCAATCGCTACTGCACTTGAAAAAGCAAAAGCCGATTACATGTCTGCTGCACAAGAACTGTCTGACTCGAGAGTGCAGGCCGCGACTATTTTTGCACAAAAAATTGAATCGCAAATTCGTCAGATGAATATGGCACATGCCACCGTTGTGGTTAAGGTATCGTTCAATGAAGATAAAACCCCGTCTAATCGGGGTTTGGATGAGGTCGCCTTGCTGGTATCTACTAACCCGGGTCAGGATCCAGATCGCCTGGATAAAGTCGTTTCTGGCGGGGAGCTATCAAGAATCGGATTGGCTATTCAGGTTCTTGCAAGTGACCAAAGTGCCACGCCGACGATGATTTTTGATGAAGTGGATACCGGTATTAGTGGGCCTACAGCGTCGATTGTAGGCGGGCTATTACGTAAATTGGGTCAGCGCAGTCAGGTGATGTGTGTTACCCATTTACCTCAGGTAGCAGCACAGGCACATAATCAGTTGTTTGTAACAAAGCTTACCGATGGACAGAGTACACAGACAATGATGATGGCATTGGCGGAGCAAGAACGTGTTGATGAATTAGCACGCCTGTTAGCGGGGGATAAAGTAACCGATACGGCGTTGGCAAACGCCAGAGAATTACTGAAAAGTTCAGGATCGAACTAATAAGCGGTTGATTGGTCATAGTGGGGTGGGGTAGCATGCTCCGCATCAAAATTCGTATTGTCGGGGCGCTGCCTCGCGACGAAACCATAACAAAAAGTAACTGGACCTGATTCTCGAATGAAGTTGTATCAATACCTACTACTGGCAGTGCTGACTGCTTCGACAGCCGCATGTTCAAACTGGATTTATCGCATTGATGTTCCTCAGGGGAATTTTCTTGACGAGCGTGATGTTAAAGAGCTGCGTAAGGGTATGTCGAAAGACCAGGTAATTTATGTTCTGGGTCATCCTGTCGTTGAAGACTCGTTCAACGATGATACCTGGTACTATGTTTATGACATGAAGCGTGGAATGCGAAAGCGTGGAGAAGATTTTCAGAAACAGTTGATTCTGACGTTCGATAATGACAACCTCGTTACCGCAACCGGTGATTTCGAGCTTTCAGAAGATTTTGAGACGCCGCTGGACCAATAATTCGTAATTCAGAAATAACCTGTTCCGCTTTGGGCAGGTTATTCCTACTTCTATCATCCACCAGGAGCCAACCGGCGAATTATCATCTTTCCTTCTTTTTTGGTTTTGGTCGAAAAAGTAAATCATCTCGTGCAGATGTCCGGGTAAACATATTAGCCCGCTGATACCGTAAAATCAGCTGGCATCGTGTCAATGCAATAGTGCTGGTCAAAACGCATATTCACTGATACTATCGCGCCGCTCTGAACTGGCATTAATTACGTTCTCTCTTTGCTTCTGCCGTTAGTCCCTCTATATCAGAAACTTTCCGTTTTAAGCTAAATAAGTGTGTCTGACATCGCTGTCATCTTGTGTTTATAGCTCATGCGACAGGCGTTTTTACTCTTTGCTTCATCGTGACAGTCAAAGGAACAGAAAACGCCTTGATATATTCACTGTTGTTTGCCGCTGTCACCGTCATTCTGCGTATCCGGTATCGGATTTTGGTATTTAGAGCAAGTGTGTGCCGCGTATTGATTACGTAGTCGCCAATTGACTAATTTCGGTGTTCTGTCTGTCGCAACAGGATACATGACAACTTAATGAAGGTGCCGCGTGATTTATACGTGGCAGTTTCACCATAATTTTTGAGGTTTATATGTCATTTACCCAGTTGGGCCTGTCAGATAATTTAATGAAGGCTATCGAAAAGCAGGGCTATAAAACGCCCTCACCAATACAGGAAAAAGCGATTCCTGTTATCTTAGCAGGCAGCGATGTACTGGCCGCCGCACAAACCGGTACCGGCAAGACCGCAGGATTCAGCCTGCCTATGCTTGAACGGTTGGCAAAGGGCAAACCACCCAAAGGTAACCATGTGCGGGCCCTGGTTCTTACACCGACCCGGGAGCTTGCTGCTCAGGTAGAACAGAATGTCAGAGAGTTAAGTGAATTTACCCCACTCAATACCACGGTAGTATTTGGTGGTGTCGGGATTAACCCCCAAATGAAGCGACTACGCAAAGGCGTCGACATTCTTATCGCGACGCCAGGCCGGTTACTGGATTTACATCAGCAAAACGCCGTGAAATTCGACCAGCTAGAGACACTGGTACTGGATGAAGCCGATCGTATGCTGGATATGGGTTTCATTCACGATATTAAGCGCATTATCAAATTGTTGCCCAAGGCGCGACAGACACTCATGTTCTCCGCCACGTTTTCTGAAACCGTCACCTCACTGGCTCAAACGCTTACACGCGACCCGGTGAAAATCTCTACCACCCCGGCAAACACCACCGTTGATAAGATTGACCAACGACTTATCTCTGTCGACAGAAACCGCAAGATGCCGGCTTTGATCTCCATGGTCAAACAAAATAAATGGAAGCAGGTACTGGCATTTACGCGGACAAAACACGGCGCGAACCGGTTGTCCAAAAAGCTGGATGCCGCGGGCATTCCCAGTGCGGCAATTCACGGTAATAAAAGTCAGGGTGCCAGAACAAAGGCGCTGGCAGACTTTAAATCTTCTGACATTAACGTATTGGTGGCAACCGACATAGCGGCCAGAGGTATCGACATCAGTCAGTTACCCGTAGTGGTTAATGTTGATTTGCCTAATACCGCCGCCGATTATGTGCACAGAATCGGCAGAACGGGCCGGGCAGGTGCTGTAGGCCAGGCATGGTCTTTAGTAAGTGCTGATGAGTACCAGCAATTAAAAGATATTGAAACCTTGATACAGGTTTTGATACCGCGGGAAAAATTAGCCGGTTTTGAACCTGAGCTATCATTAGCTGAAACGCGGCTATCACCACCCAAAAAGCCGAAGAAACCCAAAAAGCCAAAACGTCCGGCTGACCTTCGTGCCGCTTCGGGTGACAATAAAGGCAGGCAAAGACAGAGCCGGCCAGCAGCGCAGAGTCGCTCGTCCCGGCCCGCGTCTTCATAATATTCCAGTCATAAAAAAGCCATGCATTGCATGGCTTTTTACGGGGTAGTGATAGTGAGGGGGGAGGCTATTTTATGCCTTTCTTGAACGGCCCGAAGCAAGCGCTACCAAGCCTAATGCCATCAACCCAAGTGAACCGGGTTCTGGCACTGTTATACTAACCGCATCAAGCAGATTGCCAGTAGAGCCGCTGTTTAATGAAGTTAAGGTAATCGTTGTCATATCAGATGAGGCTACAAATACGGTGTTAAACGTATTCCACTGACGCAGTGCCGTTTGCGTAATGACCTCAGAAAACAGCGTTGTGGCGCTGTTAGCATCACTTATTACTACTTCAAACGACTCACTCAGATTGTTTCTGGCGGTGTAGGCAAAATCAAGCGCGTAAGTCTGCCCGGCTTCAGATTAAAAGCTTTGGTAGAGGCTTTGATAACCTGAGCCATTTGAATTCAATTCAACTAATTGTGCACCGTCGAACGCGGCGAAATTGTTCAGATTGTTCCAGATTTCAATTCCGGATTCTGAGGACCACCCATCAACCTGAGAAGAGTTGAATGATTTCCAGCCACCGGCGGTAACAGTATTATTTTCAAAGCTACCATTTACAATCAGACTGGCATTAGCCGCCGTACTTGCTAATAACGCAATACCGCCAATAAATGATGCAATCACCTTTTTCATAACTTTCCTTCTTTAAACTGCGAATTGGGCGTAAAGACGGCATACCTGCCCTCTCGGTTGCAGTACTAAGGCTATAATCGTGCCACATTGAAAAAATTACAATAATCGATAATTTATAACTTTTAATGCAACTTTTTTACTAGCATTGTAAAAAATGATGACACCTTGGTAGGTGGTAAATCAGGTATACTCGGAAAATGCAGAACCGGGCGGGTGGGCTTCATTTTTAATTGAAATACAAAATGTGGTGCCCGTATCACGATCACTTTCAATCCAGGCTTTGCCCTTGTGCGCCTTCGCAACAAGCCTTACCAGATACAAGCCAAGTCCCCAGCCTTCTTGTCTCTGATCTCTGCCGCCGGTGTGACGGGACAAAAATTCGAACATAGAGTTCTGTTGTTCCGGTTCTATGTACGACCCTTCGTTATGAACACTGATAAAAATTTCATCGCTATTCTTTTTAAGGGAAAGCGTTATCGGACTTTCTACACTGCCGTATTTAATACCGTTAGAAATGAGATTTTCTACCACGCGTAAAATAGACATGTGATCACACACGACATGCGCGGTTTCCAGTTCAGTGGTAAACCGGATAGGGTTATCATAGACTTCCTGCGCTTCATTCGTGGCAACGCCCAACTCTTTAACCATGTCCTTTTGTTCAAAGCGGAATGTCATACCACGGCCCGCTTCAAGTTGTGTGGTATCCAGTAATTCACTGATAAGTTTCAATGCTCGTTCGAGACTGCGTTTAAGCGAACCAAATATTTTGTCGGAGGATGATAGTCCCAGTTCACCGATTTCCACATAACTTCTGGCGACAGAGATAGGATTTCTTAAATCGTGAGCGATAACACTGATAAGCTTTTCCTGCACTTCGTCCAGCGAATTAGCAAATTGCTGTGCCGCCTGCGCGCAGCTGGTTTCGATAAAACGGTCGATAATTTCTGCAGTGGTAAGACACAGGATATTGTTATCATACAAGCGGCTTCGTAAAACCTGGCGCAGCAGTGAGTACTCCTGAATCACCTGTGCAACAGTATAGCGCGCCACCGAGGCTCTGGAGCGACCGTGTTCGTCGCTGTACTTGGCGTCAAAATCAATGTTGTTAATTTTTTCAATATCGCTGCCAGATTCAATTTCGAATGCTTTTAGCTCTGATACCAGATTTGCCAGAAAATAAGGAAGATAATTTCTGACAATCAAATCCGGTGCATTGGAAGCTGCCTGTAACTTTTCATTAGCAAGCTCTTCCCACTGTGCAAAGATTTGCTCTTTCTGCGTTTCTAAGTATAAACCGCACTCTGTGGTATTTACTGACAAAACTGTATCCTTTTGATAGAGGGCCAGGCCGCCTTCAGGGCAATTATCAATAGCTTATTATTACTTACCTACAGTCAATTTTGATTAACCTTGAAAAGCCGGATTCGAATAAGTGGGGAGCGCAATGCTCTATTGAATGACTGTTAGTAGAGCTTTGAGCCCCAACTGAGTTTGTTGCGCAATACATTAAAGTAATTGTAGCCCTTGGGATGAACCATCGACAGTTTGTCTTTACTTTTTTGCACACGAATTTCATCGCCGGGTAGCACGGGCAGGACAATGTGACTGTCACAGCTTACCTGCAAACTATCAGAGTTAGCCCGTGATACCCGCATTGAAATGGTACTGTTTGCATCAACAACGATAGGACGACTGCTCAGGGTATGTGGAAACATCGGCACCATGGTTACCGCATCAAGCCGGGGCATAAGAATGGGGCCGCCAGCAGACAGCGAGTAAGCGGTTGACCCTGTGGGAGTAGACAGAATGAGCCCGTCAGAGCGCTGACTGAAAACAAACTGCTCATCGATATAGATTTCAAACTCCATCATGTGCGCAACCTTACCATGGTGCAGCACCACTTCGTTCACCGCGGTATTACTGCTTTTCAGCTTTTCATGCCGGTATACACCCACCTCAAGCAAAAAGCGCTGCTCTGCAATGGCTTCACCGGCAAAGATGAGATCAAGCTGAGAAGTAATATCGTCTGGATGTATATCGGTCAGAAAGCCAAGGTTTCCACGATTGACGCCAACTACATGAATATCAAAACGTGATAGCACTCTGGCTGCGCCGAGCATGCTGCCGTCACCACCTACAACAACGGCCAAATCGGCGTTCTTGCCGATTGCCACAAGATTCTGTGCTTCAAGATCAGGTGCATTCAGCTCCTGTTGGATGTGCTCTTCAAGCAGCACCTTGCAGCCTCTGTCCTGGAGGTAGTCGATAAGGTGCTTCAGACTGGTAAGGGTTTCGGTGTGACCGGGTTTGCCAATAAGGCCGACCGTTTTATAGGGCATGGTATGCTAATGTCCCTGGCATCTGCGATGATTGGACATTAGCATAAAAATAAAGACAAATGAAAGCGTTAGCGGGCAGTCCAGCCCCCATCCAGCACCATTGTCTGCGCGGTGATATTTCGGGCAACATCGCTCATCAGAAAACGTGCCGTACCTGCCAGCTCCTCAATGCTGATGAACGCTTTTTTGGGCATAGGTTTTAACATGATTTCGTTAACCACTTCATCCTCGCTGATACCATTTTCTTTTGCCTGATCAGCAATTTGCTTTTCAACCAGCGGGGTTTTGACGTAGGCGGGACAAAGCGTATTGATCGTGATATCAGCATCGGCCACTTCCAGCGCCAGGGTTTTGGCAAACCCAAGTAAACCATGTTTGGCAGAAACATAAGCGGATTTATACGGCGATGCAACCAGCGAGTGAATGGACCCGACATTGATGATCCGGCCGAAGTTTCTTTCCCGCATACCAGGCAAAAATGCCTGGGTGAGCAGGGCTGGTGCAACCAGCATAATATCAATCAGTTGCTGCCATTTTTTCGCGGGGAAATCTTCTAGCCGCGATACATGTTGTATGCCCGCATTATTGATAAGAATATCAATTTTCAGGTTGTCCAACTGTTTTGGCAGCGCTGCTACAGCATCTGCATCAGTGACATCTATGGCAACAGCACTGGCACTTAACTGTTGGTTGTTAAGGCGCTGCGCCGCTTCATTTACTGCCTGCTCGTTGATATCGGCAAGTACAACATGATGCCCATCTTTTGCCAGGTTTTCTGCAATACCAAAACCGATGCCACTGGCGCCACCGGTTATAAAAATTGTATGCGACATTATGATTTATCCTGCTTGTTGGTTTTTGCAAATGCGCTGATAAATGCATCGACAGCCTGAATTTGTGCACCTTCTCTGGTGGCATAGTCAGCGCCGGTGTAGCCCCACCAATCCCAGCAACCCTGAGGATTTAGCGGCATAAACAGTGATTTTTTTGTCTGCGGATAAATAACCACAACATTGTTGCTATCTGCCCACCGGTTAAAGCCAGCATTATCTACATAGGCTTTGCCCACTTCATCGGCATATTGATTACAGCCGTGAAAGCTTACGTGAACCTGACACGTCTCACCATTTTTGCAATTCTCTGGCACATAGGCATAGCCCGTTTCAGCTAGCGTATCGGCATGGGTTCCGCCAATCTCTTTTTGGTTAAACGCGACAACCTCGCCAGATAATGTTTCTGCAGGAGGCTTCAGCTCACCAAGTAAAAAAGAAAGCGCGTTACCGGCTGCATCATAGTCACAATCTCCGATATAAGGCGCGGCAGAACTGTCACAGGAGACGCCACTATTGACGGTGGGTAACAGGTGACCAAACGGCTGGTCCTTTACATAGCGAATCTCGCCATCGGTTAACCAGCTTTGGTATTGCTCATACAGTGACGTAGTAACCGTTTCTGCTACCCGCTTATCGCGCGTGCCATGAAATAACCAGACACGATCCTGGCTGAGGTTAGATAACGGCGCTATTTTTCCTTCAGATGCCCATTTCTCCGCATGGGTCGAAAAAGTGTCCAGCGGCATTGCTTCAGATTTATCCACACAGGCGCCCAGGGCGATGGTGATATCGTTTTGCGCACAGTAATAAGGCCCGGCGCTGACGATCGCTGCGCCACTGACCCTATCGCTATGGGCAATGTGAAACTGGTTGGCCATGTAACCGCCGGAGGACAACCCGGAAACGGTAATACTGTCAGTATCAATGTTCATTTGCTGACACAGGGCTGACGCGCTGAACATCGCCAGGCCAAGTGTGATCACGTATCCCTTCATGGTTTCCTCACTTATCATCTTCTAAAAAGGATTTGAGCTGTTCGCCTTGCTCCCGGATATCAAGCACACCCTCAAGGTGCCCCAGGTTGCCTTGCAATTCTACATATTGACTGTTTTTTCCTGCTTTACGTAACTGTTCAAAAGTACGGGTAGAAAGGTAAGGCATGAGTAACAAATCACTGGCCGCGGGCATAAACAGGGTTTTGGCCTTAATCGTTGCCAGGCCTTGTTGCAGATTGTTCTTATGTCCGGCCACAAATAACTGGCAGGCCCTGACCAGATAAAGCAGATGATTGGCATCCATTTTATCAGCCCGGCTTCGGGCGCGCTGCTCGAGCCAGTTGACGATGGAATGGTTTTGACGAATATCTTCCAGCGGAGCCGATTCAACCGGCTGATACTCAATCGCTTTACCCTGATTATTAAAAAATGCCGGATGTAACGCCTGCTGGGTAATCAGCATCAGTGAGGATACCAGCCCTTCGGTAGGCGGGTTCTCGCGCGTGTAGTAGCCATCATTCCAGTTTTGGTCTAACCGGATAGGACGCGCCCAGTGCTCCAATGCAGCAGTTGTCCAGGCATCGCTCTGGCCGCTGCCGATAACCGATACCATTCTGGGTACCCATTCAGGGTAAGCGCTGGCCCAGTCAATGGCTTGCATAGACCCCATTGATGGCCCGATGACCGCGTGCAATTTACTAATGCCCAGACTTTCCAGTACCGCTTTTTGCACATTGACGAAGTCGCGGATAGTGACCACTGGAAAATCGAGCCCATAGGGTTTGTTGGTCTCAGGATTTACAGAGGCCGGGCCGGTCGTGATGACATTGTCATCATAGGCGGAAAGGTTGGCCAGTGAATCAACACTGATGACAAAGTACTTTGATGTATCAATGGCTTTTCCTGGTCCGATGATAGCATCCCAGTATCCGGGCTGTGCATCATCTTCATGGTATTTACCGGCCGCGTGAGAGGAGCCGGAAAAATAATGCGTAATTAAAATAACATTATCTTTTGCCTCGTTCAGTTTGCCGTAGCTTTCCCATCCTACGGTGACTTCCGGCAAAACGTTGCCTGAAAACAGGGTAAATTGTTTGGTCGTAAATGTTTGCTTTTCGACCAGAGGCAGGGCGAACGCGGTGCCAGAGAAAAGTAACGTTATGAACAGTATACGCAACGCAAAATGTGTTTTTGCAATCATGAAAAATTCCTGTTTTAAGAAAGCGTAAACATCGTAATGGCCATCGCCAGACCGATGAGCGGGGTGATGACAGTCAGCGCAGCCACGGGTCCGTAGGCAGCCTGATGCGTCTCATGACAGATAGCCCGGATAGTGGTAACAACATAGCCGTTATGTGGCAGCGAGTCGAGTGCCCCTGATGAGATGGATACTATCCGATGCAACTCCTCCGGCTCTACGCCCTGGTCCAGGTAATGCGGTGCCACCAGAGGCAGCACGATGGCCTGTCCACCGGACGCAGAACCAGTCAGGCCGGCTATTACACTTACCGCAATGGCCGCGCCAATCAATTCATTACCGGGAATCTGGGTCATCAAATCCACTGTGTTCATAAATGCATCTGTGTTCTTGGCAATACTGCCAAAGCCGACGACCGCGGCTGTGTTACCAATTGCCACCAGAGCGCCCGTGGTGCCCAGATTGATGGCTCCGGGTAAGTTCTGAAAATGCTTATAATTGACCAGCATCAGTGTCAGTACCCCTCCGCCAAGCGCGACAATCAGCGCATACTGCGCGATAGCATCATGTAAGAAGAACGACAGCAATAAAACAACCAAAAGGGGTATAAGTCCGGTGGCCGGATTAGGGTAATCGCGTTCGGGAATATCCGGGTCGTGATCGCGCGCTTCAAACCGCTCTCCGTTGGCAACGGCTTTACCGATCATACGTTTGAGCCACCAGTAACCAAAGCAGGCCATAAAGATCGCTACGACCAGGCTGACTTCCCAGGCAGCAAACGGAGAGGTCCCTAAATATTTAATTGGGATCCAGTTCTGAATTTCCGGCGAACCGGCAGAGGTCATCGTGAAGGTAACTGAACCAAAAGCCAGTGTCGCGGGGATAAAGCGGCGGGGCAGGTTCGCGTCTTTAAACAGACTTAACGCCATTGGGTAAACAGAAAACGCAACGACAAACAGACTGACCCCGCCATAGGTCAAAATGGCGCAAGCCAGAACGACAGCCAGTACAGCATGCTTAAAGCCAAGCTTATCGACAATCCAGCGAGCCAGAGAGTCTGCGGCCCCGGTATCTTCCATGAACTTTCCAAATATGGCGCCCAGCAAAAACATAAAAAACCAGGCGGCAATGAAGCCCGAGAAGCCACTCATGTAAAGCGTGACAAAATTACTGTCGCCGCTAAACAGGGGAATGTGATTGGTAATTGCCACAATGAGCGCACATAACGGGGCGGCAATAAATAAATTCATGCCCCGGATAGTCAGAATAATCAGCAATACCAGGCCCAGCAGCAGGCCAGTCATACTTAACATAATGCGTTTCCTTTTAATTGTTCTGTGACCGCAGAGCCTCAAAGGAACGTGATATATTCTGACGACAGAGGGCTGGGTTTGACATAGTACGATGGTACTACGTACTAAGGTACTAGTTACCTTAAGGAAAAAAGGCTTTAGATTAGATTTTGACCGCATCCTTTAAGAAAGCGAATTCTAAAGATAGAGACAATAATAGGGACCTGTTATGAAACACACCCAGATAAAATCGCTTGGTTTTAGTCGTACACTCTGCGCGGCTGCTGTAGCAACTGCATTTGCCTATACGCCGGTCACACTGGCACAGGACAACAATACCGATGAAGAGAAAGGTAAGTTAGAAAGAATTGAAGTTACCGCGCGTAAAACGGTAGAAACCTTACAGGAAGTGCCGGTAGCCATCACCTCTATCGGCGCGGCTGAGCTGACCGAAAAGGGTATCAGCGTGCTCACTGAGGTGCAGCAGTTTTCTCCCAATACCACGTTACAAACCAGTCGCGGGACAAACTCGACACTGACCGCTTTCATTCGGGGCCTTGGCCAACAGGACCCATTATGGGGGTATGAACCGGGCGTCGGTATCTATATTGACGATGTTTATGTTGCCCGTCCGCAGGGCGCGGTACTGGATTTACTTGACGTGCAGCGCATCGAGGTGCTACGCGGACCGCAAGGCACCCTGTATGGGAAAAACACTATCGGTGGTGCTGTTAAGTATGTTACCCGTGAGATGACGGGCGACCCGCAGCTTAGCGTTCAGGGCACGGTAGGTAGTTACAGCCAGCGCGATATAAAGGTGACCGGTCAGTATCCGCTTATTGATGATACGGTTTATCTGGGCTTTGGTTATGCCAATCTGAACCGGGACGGTTTTGGTGAGTACCTGATTTTATCCCAACCGGGTCAGGATAACGAAAACTACAACAAAGACTTATGGGCCGCGCGGCTGTCTTTAGAAATTCATGCCAGTGATGACTTATTCTTCCGTCTGGGCTGGGATAAAACAGAAGACGACTCGAATGCCAAAGGGGGATATCGCTTATTGCCCAGCCTGCGCACTGATGCGCCTCAGCCCGATTCAGTCTTCGATTCATACTCTAGTCTGCCTACCACCAACAAGGTTGAGTTAGACGGTTATAGCTGGATGGCGCGCTATGATATTAATGACGCCATGCAGGTAAAATACATTGGCTCGCATCGGGAAAGTTATTCACCTACCAATATCGACTTTGACAATACCCAGTTGGACATTTTTGATGTGCCGGCCATCTATGAAGATGAGAATGACACGCACGAATTCCAGTTCAATTATACCGGTGACAGCATGACGCTGGTCAGTGGCCTGTATTATTACGATGGCGAATCCTGCGGTGTTTTTGATGCCGTGCTGGGTGTGTTGGGCAGAGACTTTGCCGCTGCTGGGGTATTCCCGGAAGGCACGACGGGTTTTACCCGTGAAGTGTCTGGCTGTAACAACAGTGAAAGCTGGGCAGGGTACGCGCAGGTCAATTATGATGTGACCGATAAGCTATCGCTGTCCTTAGGTGCACGTTATACCGATGAAGAAAAACAGGCAACGGTTAATAACGGTACGGTGCTGTACAATCTGTATCCTGAAAGTGGCTGGGTTGACGGGTTTGTCAGACCCGACATGGTGCCTATTCCTCAGGTGCTGGGCGCAGACACAGACGGCGACGGCGTACTTGACGCTCCGGCGTCTGAAAGCTGGTCACGCTTTACGCCCCGTGTCGGCATTGAATATCAGTATTCCAGAGATATGATGTTCTTCGCCAGTTACGCTCAGGGCTTCAAGTCAGGTACGTTCAATCCGCGCGCTACAACCAACGAACCCGGTGTTGATCCTGAAATTGTCGACTCATTTGAAGTCGGTATGAAAAGCGACTTGACTGATAGGTTCAGACTGAACACTACGCTGTTCAGCTATGACCACCAGGATCGTCAGTATATCGGTATTGAGGGCAACTCAAATGATCCTACGGCATTGCAACAACGTCTGCGCAATGCGGCTGAAACCTCAGCAAAAGGGATAGAAATCGAGGCCACGTTTGTTGCCACGGAAAATCTGTCGTTTGATGTGGCTTATGGCTTCATTGACTTTGAAATCGAAGAGAACAATGCAGTGCCGCCGCTTATCGGGCTTGCCAGCACGCCGGAAAATACGCTGAATGTGGCTGCCAACTATGCCATGGATACCCAGTATGGCTTCTTTACATTCAACGCTAACTATTACTACCGCGATGATTATCTGATTTTCGAAACCAGTGATCTTATTCAGCAGGACGCCTATGGCATGGTCAACCTGAGTATGAACTGGGAGAGTGTGGAAGGTAACTGGTACGGTGGTCTTCACCTGAAAAACCTGACCGATGAAGAGTACATTGTTGGTGGGTATGATTTTGTTACCCAGAACGAAGATGGCAGCTTCGGGCCAGGCTTAGGCAATGACACCACGCTTATCAGTTACTATGGCGATCCCAGGACGGTTCATCTGACTGTGGGCTACCGCTTCTAGTCAAACCGCTTCAACATTTGTTGTCTTAGGCAGGGTCACACCTGCCTTTTTTGTTTTACTTTGCGCGTTTTCATTTCATTGATATAGTACTAACAAGTTTGCAACCTGTTGTTCTTACCTTATGTCCACGCCTGTTCTTATCGCTGATGATCACCCATTATTTCGTGCCGCAATGAAGCAGGCGGTCTGTGGTGTGGTGGGGGATGCCATCCTAGAATCCTCCACACTGACCGAAACACTGGAGACGCTGGCGGCAAACCCGGAGGTGGAGCTTCTTTTTCTGGATCTCAATATGCCGGGGACCACAGGCTTAAATGGGTTAGGGGAGTTACTGAACCGTTACCCTGATGTATTAACCGTGGTGGTATCTGCGCAGGATGAGCCGGCCCTTATTCGCCGGGTTATGGATATTGGCGCCTGTGGATTTATTCCAAAATCCACGCCGCTGGAACAAATTACCGTCGCAGTGGGAAAAATCATGCAGGGCGAAAACTGGATGCCTGAGCACGTGCAAAACGACTCGATGCAGCCTAAGTCTGTTGAGCAAACCCGTTTTGCACAAAACCTTTCCCAGCTTACACCACATCAGTATACCGTCTTAAAAATGCTGGCAGCCGGTCTACTCAACAAGCAAATTGCATTCGAGCTTTCTATTTCTGAATCTACCGTTAAACAGCATGTGTCAGCGGTGTTACGCAAACTACAGGTGGTAAACCGCACCCAGGCGGGTGTCCTGTTTAATCAGCTGGTGGCTGAGCACTAACCCAACAATCGCTTGATTGCGCGCTTAAGCGCCAGAGACTTTACCGGTTTAGGTAAATAGTAAAGCTGCGCGTTTGCCGCAATCTCTTTAATATTTTCGTCACGCTTTGCCGTATTCAAAATGCCCGGAACATTTTGAGCCCATCGTTTACGTAATTGTCGCGCAACGGTTGTCCCTGTCTGCTGATTGTTCAGGTGATAGTCGACCACCATTAAAGATGGCGGCGCAGAACACGCGGCCAGTGCAGATTCCAGATTATCGGCCAGCAGTGCCGTGGCGCCCCACTGCTCCAGGGTCAGTTTCATGGCGCTGGCTACATCCGGGTCGTTTTCAACAATGAGCACCGGTTTGTCAGCCAGAAATTGTTCGGTAGCGGCACTGACTTTATCAACACTTACAGGAAGTGGCGGTGGATTCACCGGTCGGGCGGCTCGTGGTAACGTTACAGTAAAACGGGTGCCTTTGCCCGGCACTGAATCAAGTCGGATAGGGTGGGCAAGAAGCTGGCTTATCCGATCTACGATCGTCAGCCCCAGTCCCAGACCAGGGTTATTCTCATTAGCGTCCAGCTGGTGAAACTCGGTAAAGACATCCTGCTGTTTGTCCGGCGCAATGCCGGTGCCGGTATCACACACCCAGATAGAAATTGTATTATCCGGGCCTCTTCGCACACCAACCAGTATCGTCCCCGCCTCGGTATAGCGAATCGCGTTGGACACCAGATTCTGAATGATCCGACGCAGCAAACGTTTATCAGAGTGCACATACACCGACGTTTGCGGGTAATTCAGCGAGAGCCCTTTTTGACTGGCTATCACGGAAAACTCCTGCACCAGCGGGGCCAGCATATCATTCAGCGCAAAGCAGCTCTGCTCGGGTATCATTGCCCCGGACTCCAGCTTGGTCATGTCCAGTAACATTGAAAGCAGTGTTTCGGCGCTATTGAGCGAAGAAACTACGCCCTGGCTTAACGCTTCCAGTGCCGTGCCCGCTGTACGTTGGGACAATAAAGAGGCAAACAGTGTGGCAGCGTTAAAGGGTTGCATCAGGTCATGCCCGGCAGCCGCAAGAAAGCGCGTTTTACTTTCATTGGCGCGTTCCGCATCGTTTCTGGCTTGCTGTAACTCTTCTGTGCGTTGTCGAACTCTGTCCTCCAACGCCGTTTTGGAATCCTCAAGGGCCTCCTGAATCTGAATGTATTCGGTGATGTCACTGTAGGTAGTCACGTAGCCGCCACCAGGCAGTGGGCTGCCATTAAGCTCGATGACCCTGCCATCCGGCTGTCGACGGATATATTTATAGCGGGTTCCCTCTTGCATGAAAGCGATTCGCTTGGCGATTTCGTTCTCAACGTTATCACTGTCTCCCAAAAGTCCGCGTTTTGCGTTGTACTGTAGCAACTGCTCGATGTGCATACCCGTCTCAAGCACATCGGCAGGGTAATCAAATAACGCTTCGTAACGTTTGTTCCATGCCAGCAGACACAATTGCTGATCCAGTACGCTGATGCCCTGTTGAATATGTTGTACTGACGACTGAAGCACCTCGTGATTAAACTGAAATGACATGGAGGCTTCTTCTACCCAGTCGACAAGATCAGGTAATTCATGGTGTCTGGATTCTGCCAGTGCACTTAACAGCACCCGGGCGCCGGGGGTGCCCACCTGATTTGCCAGCAGCCGCTCAACCTTCTGCAATAATGCGGCACTGGCGTAGCCAGCACCTGCGGCGCTGTTGCCCGCTAACTGTTCACTAAGTTGCTGCTGTTCATCAGGTTCTAACACCCGTTGTGTTAATTGCATCAGATTGCCTACCCGAATCATTAAGGCAGGGGTTTTGGGCGGCTCATTTTGATGCATTGTGCGCCGCGAGGATGTAATAATGCTGACAACAACCAGCGTCACTACATTGACCAGCAGACTGAGCGCAAAGCCGCCAGCCAGCTGACTATCGCTTGGCGCAGGCTCAAAATAATAACTCGATAGCAGGCTGGGGTAGAGTACCCAGGCGAGCCAGCCGCCGAAACCGGCCAGCATTGCCATATATGCGCCGGTAACCGTGCTGCGCTGCCAGTACATGCCAAGTAGCATCGCCGGTAGCATCTGACCCAACAGGGCGATAGCAATAATACCACTTTTGACCAGCGGGGCTGACTGGCTGACGTTCAGGTGATACCAGTACGCCACCGATAACACGACCAGCACAGTGATGCGACGGATGGTCAGAATACCGTTAGCTTTCATTGTGCTCACTGACTGATTCTTCAGGCGTATCGTCAGCCACAGCGGGGTAATCAGGTTATTCGCAATCATAATTCCTAATGCCAGTGTGGCAACGATAATCATGCTGGTGGTGGCAGATAGCCCGCCAATAAATGCAGCCATTGAAACCGGCAGGTTCGACTGGGATAACGGTAATGCCAGTACAAATTCGTCTGAACTAATGGCGGTGGTGTCGAGCAACATCTGCCCGGCAAGCGCCAGAGGTAAAATAAAGACCGTCATACTTAACAGGTACAAAGGAAATAGCCAGCGTGCTGTGCGAAGCTCGCCATCACCGTTACTTTCAACAAAGTTCATATGAAATTGTCGCGGCAGTACGAACATTGAACACACGCCCAATAGTACGTGCCCCAGGTAAACCCAAGGCGCGTTGGCCGAATACAAAATGTCCCGTGATGCCGGGTTCTGCGCAGCCTGAGCGACTAAGTCAAGCGGTCCGTCGAACAATACATAGCAGGCAAATAACCCCACCACTGACAACCCTATGAGTTTGAGTAACGACTCTGTAGCGATAGTGAGCAATAACCCGGGATGCTTCTCTTTAAGGCTCAGGCTTCGGGTGCCGAATAAAATGGCAAATAACGCCATTAGCGCAGCCACGTAAATGCCTACTGTATTGAGTCCCTGGCGGGCATCCGGCGCTAACAGGTTAATACTTTTGGTAATGGCATCTAATTGTAGCGCGATGTAAGGAATGACACCGATAAAACAAATAAGGGTGATTACCGCGGCGATGAGGTGCGAGCGCTGATACCGCAGCGCAATAAAGTCAGCCAGCGAACTGATGCTGTGCTGCTGGCAGAGGCGGTTAATCCGCAGTAAGACCGGAAACATAAACATCATTACCAGAATAATGCCGGCGTAGGTGGGTACCACCGCCCAACCAAACTGTACAGCTTGTGTGGTGGTGCCGAAAAATGCCCATGACGTGCAGTGAACGCCTAATCCCAGGCTATAGAGAATCGGATGCTGTTGATTGGCCTTCAGATACTTGTCACCTAAAAAAGCGACAATGAACAAAAACGTCAGATAGCCCACTACGATGGCGCCGACAGTCCAGATACTTAGCATGGTTTTTATAATTAAACGAGTTACCAGACAATAACATACCGCAAGTTGACCGCGCTTCACAGGTAACGTTAAGGGAAATCTTATAGGCGGCCCTTGAAGCTGCTTAAACCAACCCCATTTCTAAGCCCACACGCAAATCAGCGCTGACTGAGCAAAAGATTAAATAACAAAATTTTTTGCACACAGGGGCTGGAAAAATCACTGAACGACCCTATTGAAGGGGTAACGAAAAATTGCCCTGAATATTTAGTTGGAGGTAGGCATGAGCGAAAAGCGCGACGAGCAGGCGCAGCCAGAAAATGACGCTGAGATAACCGCAGAAAACGTGCAGGAAGAGGCACAGGAAATTCCGGTTCAGGAAGGTGAGGTTGTCAGCGAAGAAGAAGCCGCTGCCGGTGATGATGACGCGCAGCAACGCATCTATGCACTTGAAACAGCATTAAGCGAAGCGGAAGCAAAAATCAAAGATCAGCAGGAAGGCGTTTTACGTGCTCGTGCTGATATGGAAAATGCGCGCCGTCGTGCAGAAGCTGAAGTTGAGAAGGCGAGAAAGTTTGCGCTGGAGCGTTTCGCGGGTGAGCTACTGCCTGTAGTAGATAATCTGGAACGTGCGCTTGAGGCTGGCGACAGCTCCAACGATGCAGTCAAACCTTTGCTTGATGGCGTTGAAATGACACAAAAATCATTTATCAGCACCATTGAAAAGTTTGGCGTTAAGACGATTGATCCTCAGGGCGAAGCTTTCAATCCTGAACTGCATCAGGCCATGGCGATGCAGGAAAGTGCAGACCACGAACCCAACACGGTGATGACGGTCATGCAGAAAGGTTACGAATTAAATGGTCGTCTGTTAAGACCGGCCATGGTGATGGTGGCACGCGCGCCAGATAGCGGTGTTGACACCAAAGCCTGATAAATAAGCAAAACTTTTTGCTATTGAGTATTGAAAAGTGGCGGAAATAACCCCACTAAAAGTGCAGAAATTACAGAACATATTTTCGGAGACACGTAATGGGTAGAATCATTGGTATCGATTTAGGTACAACAAATTCATGTGTCGCAGTGTTAGACGGCGACAAACCACGCGTAATTGAAAACGCGGAAGGTGATCGCACCACGCCCTCGATCATTGCATACACCAATGACGGTGAAACATTGGTTGGTCAGTCTGCTAAGCGTCAGGCTGTAACTAACCCTGAAAACACGTTGTTTGCTATCAAGCGACTGATTGGTCGTCGCTTTGAAGATAAAGAAGTGCAGCGTGATATCGACATCATGCCTTATCAGATCACTAAAGCTGATAACGGCGATGCCTGGGTCGCTGCCAAAGGCGAAAAAATGGCGCCGCCTCAGGTTTCTGCTGAAGTGCTTAAAAAGATGAAGAAAACAGCAGAAGACTACCTGGGTGAAGAGGTAACAGCAGCGGTTATCACCGTACCGGCATACTTCAACGACTCTCAGCGTCAGGCAACTAAAGATGCGGGTCGTATCGCCGGTCTTGAAGTTAAGCGTATTATCAACGAGCCAACGGCCGCGGCGCTTGCTTACGGCATGGATAAGAAGAAAGGCGATAACGTTGTTGCAGTGTATGACCTTGGTGGTGGTACATTCGACATCTCTATCATCGAAATTGATGCGGTAGACGGCGAACACACGTTCGAAGTTCTGGCCACGAATGGTGATACCCACTTAGGTGGTGAAGACTTTGATAACCGTATCATCACGTACCTTGTTGATGAGTTTAAACGCGAACAGGGCATTGATCTGCGTAAAGATCCACTGGCCATGCAGCGTTTGAAAGAAGCGGGTGAGAAAGCGAAGATCGAACTGTCTTCTGCACAACAGACGGAAGTAAATCTGCCGTACATCACTGCTGATGCGTCAGGCCCTAAACACCTTGCTATCAAGATTACCCGCGCCAAACTTGAGTCGCTGGTAGAAGATATGGTTAAGAACTCGCTGGAGCCGGTTAAGAAGGCATTGGCTGATGCAGATTTGTCAGTAAGCGATATCGAAGACATTATCCTTGTGGGTGGTCAGACGCGTATGCCACTGGTGCAAAAGTATGTGTCTGAGTTCTTCGGCAAAGAGCCGCGTAAAGACGTAAACCCTGATGAAGCGGTTGCTGTTGGTGCAGCGATCCAGGGTGGTGTATTAGCCGGTGATGTGAAAGATGTATTGCTACTGGACGTAACACCACTGTCTCTGGGTATTGAGACAATGGGTGGCGTAATGACTGTGCTGATTGAGAAAAACACGACGATTCCGACTAAGAAATCGCAAACTTTCTCTACAGCGGAAGATAATCAGTCTGCGGTAACCGTGCATGTCCTGCAGGGTGAGCGTAAACAGTCCAGCGGTAATAAATCTCTGGGTCAGTTTAACCTTGAAGGTATTCGCCCGGCAGCCCGTGGTGTGCCGCAAATCGAAGTTACCTTTGATATTGATGCTGACGGTATTTTACACGTATCTGCTAAAGACAAAGACACCGGTAAAGAGCAGAAGATCACCATCAAGGCATCTTCTGGTCTGAGCGATGATGAAGTTGAAAAGATGGTAGCCGATGCCGAAGCCAATAAAGATGCTGACAAGAAGTTCGAAGAACTGATTCAGGCGCGTAACCAGGCTGATGGCATGATCCACGCTACGCGTAAGCAGCTTGACGAAGTTGGCGATGCATTGTCTGAAGAAGACAAAGCGCCTATCGAACAGGCTATTACTGACCTTGAAGCGGCGATTAAAGGTGAAGATAAAGAACAAATCGAAGCCAAAACGCAGGCGTTGGTTGAAGCCTCAGGCAAGCTGATGGAAGCGGCTCAGGCACAGGGCGGTCAGCCTGGTGCAGAAGGTGACGCTGAGCAAGCCCAGCAACAGGGTAAAACCGACGACGACGTTGTAGACGCTGAGTTTGAAGAAGTAAAAGACGACGATAAGAAGTAAGCTGTCGTCCGGCATTCCGGGTGACACACCCGGAATTACGTCACAGTTCAGGCGCAGCAGGATAATCTTGTTGCGCCTTTTGTTGT
>CAZOYR010000031.1:11420-32935 GCA_964584105.1 uncultured Alteromonas sp. | reverse complement strand
AATCAACCGAAATTCTCTACCTGTTTAATCCCTCATGGCTCCGATGGGACAATCGCGTATATGTTCGCCTCTTTGGATAGAGCCGGACCAAAATTTGTCGAGTATGACCCGCTTATCCTCGGAATGCTAATGGACTACATGCTTGGCGATATGATGGAAGGACGAACAACTATCGAAAACTTTAGGGATACGTTAAGGAAAGGAGTGGTCTCCTTCATTTTTGATAACAACGGTGAGCGCATTCTACCCTCCGCGTCTTTTAAATTTGGTAGCGTTACGAACTCCTAGTTTCTAAACCAGTTGATTTGGTGCTAAAGTAATACTTCCTGCCTAGGTCATCAGTGCCTGTGCATCCGGACTGTCTCATACAAAGTCTACTTGATTCCCTTCAAAATAGTAGTTCTCTCCAATGAAACAAATTAGAGTAGATGAAATAAAGTCTGCGCTGCCTGAGCAATTTAAAAAAAGTATCAATAACGCTTTCTGTTTGTTTATTTTTTATTGTTTTTTCAAATTTCAGCTAGCTGTATTTTTCTGAAGCGACTGCTCTGTATTTGCAATCTTCTACTGTCTGTGGAATCTTTAAAGTACTTTGTCTTTGGATGGACACCTTTGCTCAACGGAGAGAGCGATGAAGCGCACAGTAACAATATTTTTCACATCAATAATTGCCTTTTCTTCGCCTGTAGCCGCGCAGCAAGCTAATGATGACATCGAAAACATCGAAGTCATCGGGCAGAAGCCCCTGAGTCTTTATTTGGAGATAAGAAACGAAAAGCGTGTTGCTTTCATGGAAATGTTTAACAAGCTTGTCGATAACGAAGATTTAGCGTTTACCTGTAAGCGACGGACTCGCAGAAATTCGCACATTAAACACGAAGTGTGTAAGAACAATTACGAGTGGCGGATTTATCAGGAAATTATGCAGGATGAGATTAACCGCGGGAACGTAATGGGCGCCAGCGCGGTTGCCGAGATGGGTAATGCTGAACAGCGAAAATTAAAGGAAAAGCTGGTCATTAAAATTCAGGAGACGCTGGCCTCGGACGCAGCGTTCAGAGATATTTATCAACAGTTTAAAGCCGCTGACAGGGCGTATAAAAACGCGCACGTGAGAAAGTTTGGTGTAATAAGTCCCGCAGCGTCAGAAGACAATGAAGATTAAATTTTCTCAGCGCGAACTTATCGATTTAGTTAATCCACGATCGTCTGCTCTTTAAGGTGCGTCCACAGCCTTTCACCAAACACTTTTTCTCCGTGCTGACTTAAATGCCGTTTGTCTGAGTAAGTCAGGGTCCCATCAATGATGAGATCATCCGGGTATTCTAGCTGCATTCCCTCAAACTTTGAAATATAGCGGATCCCAGCGTCACTTAGCCGATTGCCAAGCAGCTTGTCCAGTTGCCTGGCTCGTTCCTCGGCAACCGGTGATCGATATTCTGCCGCCTGCTGCTTCAGTGATTGCCGATAATCCCAGTCTACAGGATTTTTCGTGATTGGCGGCAACATGCCTATCACCGCAACATTCAGGTTATGGTCAACTTTGAGCGATGTCAGATAGCGCACGAGATCACTGACATAGTGTTCGTTAATTTCATTGCCGTTTTTATCGTGAATATCATTGTTCACAAACAGGCGGTCCGGCGTTTGAGTATATAAAACAAGCTTAATTGCATCACCGTACGTGGTGGCAAACTGACGAAAATCTTCGTATTGGCAATGAGGAAGATCTTTGGGATTTCCATTATAGCCGTGTGCTCTGCAAAAACCGCGAGAAACGCTGACCACAAATTTGTGCGGGCTGTTTACGGCAATCGCATTATATAAATCCATACCGTGGCTGCCGCCTATGACAAAAATAGCCTGCCCGTGCTGCTGATGGCATTGTTCAAACTTCTTTGTAAATGCTGCATCCAATACAGGCGACCAGATTTTGCAGGGCTCATCGACCATGGGCTGACTGGTATGCGAGGCATGGGCGGTAGCAAGGGTTTCAAACCGTGCCATATTCTCTGGTTCAATATATTTGCGTAACGCAACATTATTAATGAACAGTAAGCCGGTGACCCCGGCAACTATCAGTCCTGCTGCCGATGCGCTAAAAACCTGGGGGCGTATGAAGCGCTGACGATTACGAAAGGGCGTTTCAATAAACCGGTATGAGAGCAGGCTTAAAACGACGGTTAGGACAATTCCCGCCAGCGCCACCGGCACACCAAGGTGACCACCGGTATGAATACGCGACAGGGCAAATACCGGTTGGTGCCACAGGTATAAACTGTAACTGATAATACCAATTTGGATGAATATCGGGACGCTCAGGCAGCGGCCTGCCAGGTTGTCAGCGCGCGCAAATAATAAAACCAGGACGGTGCCTGTTACAGGCAGAACCGTGAGAAAAGAAGGATGAGCGGTCTGAGGGGTAAACCCGATATAACTGGCAATAATCAGGAACACGCCAAATACCGCCAGCAGATTCGATACATTTTTGCTTATCTTATCGATATAGCGGCCCGAGAACATGAGGCTGGCCAGCGAACCTGCCATCAATTCCCAGGCCCGGCTGGGTAACAGATAAAAATTGCCGGATGGGTCTGCCTGCTGCCACACCTGTGCCACGACCAATGAAGCCAATAAAATAACGGCTATTGACCATGCAAACCATCGTCTGCCCAATGGCGCTATCCATAGTGCTAACAGCGGAAAAATAATATAGAACTGTTCCTCTACCGCCAGGCTCCAAGTGTGCAGCATGGGGCTAAGCTCTGAGGTTGTGCCAAAATAGCCTGATGTCTGCCAGAAATAGAAGTTTGAAACAAATGTGGCGACGCTGACCAGACTGGCACCATAGTTACGTAATGTCTCCGGGGACTGGGTGACAGCAACTAAAACCGGTGTCGTTAGCGCAGCAACAATAAACAGGGCTGGCAGTATGCGGCGTGCTCGCCGTTCATAGAAAGAGGTAATGGAAAACGTGCCGCTTGCTATCTCCTTTAGCAATATTGATGTAATGAGAAAGCCGCTTATGACAAAGAAAACGTCAACGCCTAAAAAGCCGCCTGATAATCCGCTGAAGCCTGCGTGTAACCATATGACCGGAACGATGGCGAGCGCGCGCAGTCCGTCTATTTCATGCCGATATTTCACAGAATAACTTATTCACCAATAAAGTTGAGGACAGCTTGCGAGCCAAGCAGTTGTTGGGCTTTCTGGCACAGCTTTTCAATTGATTCAGAACCAGTGATCTGAAGCCCGCTGGTATCATCAGCATCGTCCAGTGCATGGGCAAATATTTTGGCATTAACGGTAGAGGTCAGTATTAATAATCCTTTGCATCCGTGCTCGCTGAGTTTGGCAAGGTCAGTTTTCATCTGACGGGCAGCACTTTGCGTGATGGTATGACTAATATCGGGAATGCTCAGAATGACCCAGTCATCAAGATCCCGTGCTGTTTTTAAGATTGACTGGCTCCACTTGTCGACCTGACGCGGACTATACACATCACTGGGAATGTCAAAGATCACATTATCCTTAACAAAGAATCGATATTTCTCAGGTTTACTTTTATTGTTACCTGCCATCTACAGCAACCTCGTAGGCAAATAGAAAAGTCTATGCATCTTTATTAATGAACAACGGGGCTATCGGATCAACGGCCCGCGCAGTGTTTGCGCGGGCATATACCTTACTAAGCGGTCATGCGAGAAGCATTTGCAGGAGTATTGTGATCAGATTCTTCACTAAGCGTTTCTACAATCTCTTCACTGGTGGGCAGTCGTAATACAGAAAGTCCTTTTGTTTCATAATCTTTATTTACGAACCCGTTCTTAACAAAAGCGGCAAGCCAGTGCGTGGCGGGATAATATCCCCATTTATTGTGAAACACATTGGCGTTCGTGACGATATCCAGCAAATGATTGATAGGGTAGTCGTAATTGGCACGGTGCTGCGTATAGACATCGAAGTCCAGGATCTCAAGCTCAAGGCCGGCAACATTGCTACGGGTAGCAAAATCGATATCGCCGATCCCAAACCCATGGTACTGCTCATCGAAACCGCCAATGCGGGTGAAATCAGATTGACTGATACCGAACACCGCTGAGCGAAATGTGGTATTTGACGGAATCGGTTGATTATTACCCCGAACGTGCTGCTTTTTATCCTGGTTGACCCGGGTAAATTCTGCGTTATCCGGCATGTCTTTTACCTGTACAACCTTTGCTGTGTAAAGCGTATTAGGTTGCCACTGTGCAATAGCATGCGAGAAAAAAGCGGGGTGGCACAGGCAGTCGACATCCAGGTGAAAAATCTTTTCATGTGAGCAGGATGAGAAGCCTTTATTTCTGGCCTGTGCAATAGGCAAATCTTCTGAGGTTGCGAAACGATGATGAATCTGAAAGTGCGGGCTTTGAATCAGAGAGTTATCAGAGGGCGGCGCCATCCAGACAACAATCAGCTCAGCCGGCTTACATTCAGCCTGCTCAAGATTGTTTATTAAGTTGGCGAGTTGCTGCGTCCGGTTTTTAACGATGGTCACAACACTAAAACGGTTTGACATCCGATTATCCTCTTTTGTCTGGTTTGAATGGAAACAACTGGTGTCCAATCGATCTCAACTGCTTAATAGCAAAATACAAACCAAAAGGCAGGCTAGCTAACCTTCTGTTTTAACAGGCAATGTAAAGGATAGTATTGTTATTATATGCAGTGGTTTCTGAAAGAATTACATTGATTCAGTAGAAATACTGCGTTTTTTTCCGGCATTACTGAATAAGTATTATTCAGTAATGAATATATATTACAGGATGAGATAAGGATCACCAGCTTTTTATCGCACAGTGAAAATACGGTAGCGCACAACGATTTATTTTTACCTGTCTGACACGTATTATTCTTCTATCAGAATACGCTTACTACATGCTAAAGGAATATTCGCTATGACCCGTCTGCCAGACAACCTGCTTGTACAGGCTTCAGCATTGCACCCGCTGATGTCTGATCAGCGTTTATCACTGGTGCGGGTAAAGATGCAGAATCCGGCTGACGCATCTGATGATGACTCAACGGAATATTTACCTGGTTCTGTATGTTTTGATTTGGATAAGCAGGGCAGTGATACCACATCCGCCTTACCGCATACTCTCCCGGATACCCGAACGCTGGCAATTTTATTCGGTGAATTGGGCATAAGTATGCAAACGCCTGTGGTGGTCTACGACAACAGAGGGCAGTTTTGTGCAGCAAGAGTGTATTGGATGCTTAAGGCCTTAGGCCATTGCGATGTCTCGCTTCTTGATGGTGGACTCCCTGCCTGGCGGGATGCGGGTTATATTACCAACTGTGAGCCTGTCATACCCGCACACCGACAGTTTGAACCTGCGCCGCAATCTGATTGGTTCGTAGATGCTGAAACGGTATCACAAGCACTGTCAGGCTCCGGGCAGATTATTGATGCCAGAAGTCCGGCACGCTTTAGCGGCCGTGAGCCGGATCCCAGAGAGGGCGTCAGAGCAGGGCATATTCCCGGCTCGATCAATCTGCATTATCGCGATGTATTAAATGAGGACGATACATTTAAACCGATACCAGAGCTTAAAACCCTGTTGGGCAGTAAGGCTATCGACCTTACCCGGCCTGTCATCTGCTCCTGTGGTTCAGGCATTACGGCCTGCATTATCGCAGTTGCCATGAAACTATGCGGCGCGTCACACGTCAGTGTGTATGACGGTAGCTGGGCAGAGTGGGGCGCAGATCCTAACCGTCCGGTGGAGACACAAGCATGAAGCCGTCAGTGGTGGTGCTAACCGGTGCAGGTATATCGGCTGAATCAGGCCTTAAAACCTTTCGAGATAATAACGGGCTATGGGAGGAGCATCGTGTAGAAGATGTCGCCACGCCTGAAGCGTTTCATCACAATCCCGAATTGGTCTACCGTTTTTATAATTTGCGACGCGCGCAATTACAGGATGAAAGCGTTCGCCCGAATCCGGCGCACGAGGCTTTAGCGCGTTTAGAAGCTGAGTTGGGGGATCAGTGTCTCATCGTGACACAAAATGTCGATAACCTGCACGAGCGCGCCGGCAGCCAGCGCGTATTGCACATGCACGGCGAATTACTGTCAGCACGGTGCCAGCGCTCAGGGCTGTCGCAGTCTTTTACCGCTGAATTTGATCACACGACGCCATGTGGGTGTTGTACACCCTCCGGCACCCTGCGACCGGATATTGTTTGGTTTGGAGAGATGCCCCTGTATATGGATGAGATTGAGCACGCACTGGCCAGTGCTGATATATTTATCGCAATCGGTACGTCCGGGCAGGTATATCCAGCAGCAGGCTTTGTGCAGGTTGCCAGGCAGTTTGGTGCTAAAACTATTGAGTTAAATACTGAGGCGCCAACCCGACCAGATGCATTTGATGACTATCGCCAGGGGCCTGCATCACAAGTGGTGCCTGCCTATATTCAAACGCTGTTGGGTGAGAAAAGATAGATGCAGGAATTTCTGACCATTGCTTTAATACATTTTGTCGCTGTTGCCAGCCCGGGACCGGATTTTGCCATCGTGGTGCGTAATAGTGTCAGTTTTGGTCGACGTGCAGCCATGTATACCAGCATTGGAATTGGGCTGGGTATATTAATCCATGTCACTTATTCTATCGTCGGGCTCAGCGTACTGATTAAAACCACCCCGTGGCTTTATACCGCAATTAGTTATCTGGCAGCCGCCTATCTGGTTTATCTGGCCGTTGGCGCACTTAAAAGTGGCCCGCCAGAAGCCGGCGCGAACAACGTGCAAAACGGCGCGACACCACAGGCATCCTTATCGGCTAAAAAGGCGCTGTGGATTGGTTTTCTTACCAATGGATTAAATCCCAAGGCGACGTTGTTTTTTCTTTCGCTGTTTACCGCCTTCATTGATGTGAACACGCCGCTGAACGTCAAGCTGGGTTATGGCATTTACCTGGCGGTGGCAACCGGGGCGTGGTTTTGCTTTTTATCTTACCTGCTCAGTACCAGTAAAGTTGCACAGCTGATTGGCAGTAAAGGGTACTGGTTGGATCGGACAATGGGTGTTTTATTGTTAGGGCTGGCGCTGAAGCTGGTCTGGGCGGGCTGACACATGCTATACAATTTAGCGTATACTAGTGTTGTAAATAATAAAAACCGAGGTTCGCTTGTCTGATTCTTCATCGACGCAAAACGAAAGTAAATTACAACGGGCACTGGATGGTGACTACGCCTTTTCAGTGAAGGATGTGCTGACACGCGCAAACAGCCTGGTGCGTAACCACTATTCACTGCTGCTAAGTGGTTGCGGTATCGTATTTTTGATCTGTGCGATCTTAATTTTCATTCTGGTTTCGCAATATCCGTTAGACGCGCTGGCAGAAATCAGTCAGGGCCAACAGTTTATGATTAATCTGGCGGTTATTTTCCTGCTTACTCCGATCACTACAGCCATGACAGTTCTGATGGCTGAAGCAGCAGAAGGACGATCCGCATCTTTCTCAGAGTTGCTGCGCTATGTACCGGCTGTATTACCGCTGGCGGTGGCCCAGTTACTAATGAGCATACTTACGCAGATGGGTATGTGGTTATTAATATTACCCGGGCTTTACCTGCTGGTGGCAACCTCTTTTACGCTGCCATTAATCGCCGATAAAAAGCTGCCAATTACCCGTGCACTTGTACTTTCCTGTCGTGTCGTAAATCGCTACCTGCCTGCCTTTGCACTTTTATTTATCATTTTCGTTGCATTAGGGTTTATAGCGCTATTCACATTAGGACTGGCTTTATTCTGGATTATGCCATTTTACTATGCGACGCTGGGATTACTGTACAGCGACTTGTTTGGCACCGAGCCTGCGACGGCCACCGTAAGCAACACTAAGGATGAGTCTACTTTCGATGCATAAACGTGAAACAACAAAAATTGTTTTAATCACAATAGGCGTACTGGCGGTTATTGTGATCAATGCGTGGATCCTGGCGACCCGCGAACCTGATATTCTGGATGTGCCGGAAACAGAGCAAGCGTCAGAGCCGGTTCCTGACTTTGCTTCCTTTGACGATGTGAAAAGTCGCAAAGAAGCATTTTACAACTACCTGCGGCCGGAAGTGGAAAAGCAAAACGACTATCTGTTATCACTTCGTCATTACCTTCAGACATTGCAGCGTAAGCACAGCAGTGGTGAATCACTGGACGAGGACGACATTGAACGTATTGACTGGCTGGTCGATGAGTACAAAGTCAAACCGGAAAAGGATACCGCGAGTCGACTTACGACATTGCTCAACCGGATTGATATTTTACCTGCTGAACTGGTGCTGGCGCAGGCTGCGAATGAGTCTGCATGGGGCACAAGCCGGTTTGCGCAGGAAGGCTATAACTTTTTCGGGTTGTGGTGTTTCAGAAAAGGCTGTGGCTTTGTACCTTCTAAACGCACCCGGGGCGCCTCTCATGAAGTTGCAAAGTTTGATAATTTATCCCGCGCTACCTACACCTATATGCGCAACATCAACCGGCACAACGCCTACGGTGATCTACGCGATATTCGTGCGCGCTTACGCCGTAATCAAAAGGAAATCTCGGGCATGGCGCTGGCTGAAGGTCTGATGAATTACTCTCAGCGCGGAGCCGCCTATGTTGAGGAACTGCAGTCTATGATGCGGTTCAACCGGGAGTACCTGACTGAATCGCAGGCGACAGAATGAAACACTGGATAGCCGGTACATTGCTTCTGTTTTGTGCTCAGTCCGCTGTTGCCGAGGTGCTGGAGGTTGAGTACAGTCGCTTTTACAGCCATTTGCGTAAACTGAACAGTGATGATGTGCAGGCGCTGGAATTTGCATTTGGTTTTAGCCGGGTGGGGCAAGGTCGTCTGTGCGATATAAAATCGGCAGAAATTGTGACTGATAAAAAGACGATGCCTGTCACAGTAACCAATGAGCAGCGGTTTACATTACCCCAGGAAAAAGCATTGAAGCTGGCCAACGCGTTAATTCGCATCGAGTTGGAAGAGTCAGCTAATGTCTGCGACATGTCCGTTCAGTTACAAACTAAACCCGAATACCTGAAAACCCACTACAGTGCTGATGAACTGGCGATGCTGGTGGAGCAGTACGAAGCCTTTTTTAATGAGATGGGAAGCTTTCTCTCGTTTATGATGCCATCGGTCAAAGGGCTGACATTTCAGTTTGATGATGAAAGCATGAGCCAGCCAGTAAAAGATGCACCGAACATCAACGCCGGTTATCTGCAATTGCCTGAAGCGTGGTTAAAGCAGGAAAAGTCGCTGACCTTGCCAGAAAAACCGTTACGCGTAACGGCTATCGCGTCACGCGACTAATACGCGACCAGGGTGTCAGCCTAAAACCAGTTGGTAACGAATCTGTTCAGCCAGTCGGTTTACCGTCTCTTCGCCTTTCTGACAAAGCTCCTCTGCGCGATGAAATTCTAGCAGACCAACATCGGCCAGATTTGGTTCAATCAGCACATCGGGGGGATCACCGGCCAGTCTGGAACGGGTAACTCTGGCCTGCAAAATCTCCAGCGAACTGCTCATTACACTTAATATGCCGGGCGGCGTTGCCTCGTTGGGGCCTTTGTCCGGCGATAACCATTGACGGATAGCACTGGAACTTTTTTGCAGAAAATGGTCTGTTTTTCGTTCATTCTCTTCGTGTACTTCTTCCTGCTTTTCCAGTCGCTGAGGCTTAAAATCAGCGTTAAGATTAATCGCAATGACAAAGTCTGCACCCATCTGACGACATAAATTAACAGGGACCGGATTCACCACTGCGCCATCTACCAGCCAGCGACCTTCATAGGCAACCGGACTAAACAGAGCAGGAATAGCGCAGGAAGCCTGAATAGCCTCGCTTGCCGGGCCTTCGGTAAACATGACTTCACGACCGGAGTGTAAATCGGTAGCCACCACGGCGAATTGCTTTTCCATCTCTTCAAATGTGGGGGCGCATAAGTCATCCCGCAGCTTATTGAACACTTTTTGCCCGCTGGCGAGGCCGCCGCGACGGATCCCGATGCCCATCAGTGACAATACCTGCCACTCAGTGAGTGAGCACGACCAGGTTTTCAAATCATCCAGCTTGCCGCTGGCATAGGCTGCACCTACATAGGCACCGATTGAGCATCCAGCCACGATATCAATTTTGACGCCCAGTTTTTCCAGCGCCTGTATGATTCCAATATGGGTCCATCCGCGGGCGGCACCCGCTCCCAGTGCTATTCCTATCTTCATAAATGCTAGTCCGCTAAGTTTACCACCTGCACAACGCCGGAATGTTGTTCACTGTCTTGTGCAAAAGACGGGCTGTCAAAGGCTGTATCGCCATCGGCAACGGCAGAATCGGAACGCTCAATTCCGTCAAAGTCGTACAGTGACCTGTCAAGAAGGTGTGAAGGTGCAATATTTTGCATCGCTTTAAACATCGATTCAATTCTACCCGGGAAGCGGCGGTGCCAGTCCTGTAACATTTGTTTGATATTCTGGCGCTGAAGATTTTCCTGAGAGCCACACAAATTGCAGGGGATTATCGGAAACTCAACAGCGGTCGCGTATTTTTCGATGTCCGCTTCATTACAGTACGCCAGGGGCCGTATCACAATATGCTTACCGTCATCACTGACCAGTTTTGGTGGCATCGATTTGAGCTTTCCGCCATGGAACATATTCAGAAACAGGGTTTCGAGCATATCATCACGATGATGGCCAAGGGCTATTTTCGTTGCGCCCAGTTCCGTTGCTGTGCGGTATAAAATACCCCGGCGAAGTCGTGAGCATAACGAACAGGTGGTTTTCCCTTCCGGTATCTTGTCTTTAACAATGGAGTAGGTGTCTTCTTCAACAATTTGATATTCCACGCCTAATTCATCAAGGTACTGGGGAAGAATATGTTCAGGGAAACCAGGTTGTTTCTGATCAAGGTTGACCGCCACAAGATCAAAACGGATCGGTGCAATTTTTTGTAAGAACAGAAGGATATCTAGCATTGTGTAGCTGTCCTTGCCACCAGAAAGGCAAACCATGACTTTGTCGCCGTCTTCTATCATCGAAAAATCGCCAATGGCTTTGCCGACGTTTCTGCGCAGACGCTTCTGTAACTTATTAAAACTGTATTTTTGCTTGCTCTGCGCGCTAGGGCTAGAGACTTTATCGCTGGCTGACTGACTCATAGTTTACAACTTGGAATACAAAACCCTGATTATACAAAAGCCATGCCCCCTGCGTCATCCCGTTAACCGGGTTTTTATTAAACCAGCCGGATGGGTGATTCAAAGCCATCAGGCTTAACCGCAAGCACATCGCAATGTAGCGCGTCGATAACATGCTCGGCAGTGTTCCCGATAAATGCCGCTGACAGGCCAACCCTGCCGACGGTCCCAATCACGACAAGCTCAGCGTCTAGCTCATGGGCTTTTCTGGCGACCACCTGTTCAGGGAGGCCTTCTTCAACATGGCAACAATGTGGATCGATGCTGAATTTTTTGCGATGCGCGGTCATTTCCTGCATATGGTGGTTGTGCACTGACTGATGATACGCTTCAGTATCAAATTCGGGAATTTCAATGGCAATACTAATAGGCGCCCGGGGATAGGCATTTACAAGATGAACCGTTCCTGTCAAGAGCGTCGCATAATCACGGGCGATTTCCGTCAGTTTGTCGTTTAGTCTGGCGTGCTCCTGGTCTTCAGTACCCACATTCACTGCCGCAAGAATATTCCCCTGAGGCGGCCAGGCATGGTCCTTGACCATCAACACTGGCATGGGGGCCTTTCTCATCAGGTGCCAGTCGGTGGGAGTAAAAATGACAGAGACTAAATCATCGGCTTTTTGACTGGCTTTAATAATGATATCGGCATGATGCGCCATTGCTGTGCGAATAATTGCCTCGAAGTCGCGACTTTCCCATTTAACAACAACTTCTACCTCAACATCACTGTTGTGCGAATCGATAATTTCCTGTACCCACCGCGAACGATCCTTGATAACAGCATTGCGCATTGCTTCGCGTTCATTTGAGGAAAGCATCGTTGTCATTTCGTAAGAAAAGTCATAGGCCACGTATAGGGCGGTGACCTGAGCACCGGTTTTTGTCGCAAGTTCAAGAGCCCGGGACAGGGCGGGCTGAGTGGAAAGATCGTTATCGATTACCACCAGAATAGAATTGTAATTAATCACCGTCGCCTCCGACATTTGCATCAATACCTCTACTGAGTGTAGTTCGCAAACGCCGGAAGAACCTTGTTTTAAATCAAAAAAGTTAGCGGCATGCCGTTGTCAGCGTGATGCCTTTGAGTTTTTCGTTTACTTTGTCGAAATCAAGAATGGTGATTAACTTGCCCGATACTTCGATGATGCCTTCTTTTTGAAAGCGTGTTAACAGCCGACTAATTGTTTCCACCGTCAGTCCCAGGTAATTTCCTATTTCATTGCGGGTCATTGAGAGGTTGAACTGACGGTGTGAGTAACCGCGCTCTTCAAACCGATTGGAAAGACGGGCAATGAAATACATCAACCGTTCTTCTGCTGTACGCCGGTTTAACAGCATCATCATTTCATGATCATGCTTTATCTCTGCACTCATAAAACTCATGATCTGCTGGCGAAGCTTAGGAAATGAGACCGACATTTCATCGAGCGTATCGTAGGGCAGTTCACATACCATCGCTGTTTCCAGCGCCTTTGTGTAAATCTGGTGCTGTTGTTCGCGCAAACCATCAAAACCAATGATGTCGCCGGGCAGGTGAAAGGCCACGATTTGTTCTTCGCCTTCAGGATCGCTGATAAACGATTTAAACGAGCCAGACCTGACAGCATACAGAGCATGGAATTTGTCACCAGCCTGAATAAGCGAATCGTTTTTGTGCAGCGGCTTTTTACGCTCCACAATGTCGTCCAGCGACTCGACTTCGGTTTTGTTTAAAGCAACAGGCAGGCACAAATGACTGAAGCTGCAATTTTGACAATGGATTGAAAACTCAGATGGCGCAGCCATGTCCGCTTCCTTTTTCAGCGCTAAATCGTTAACCACATACGAAATGCTTTTAATAACAAGAGTGTAGCAAATACAGCCAGTAAACCTGCAATGATTTGTCTGACTATTGGCTTTTGCAGGGCATTGACCAGCCAGTGTGCTCCGACACTGGTGGCAATAAGCGCTGGCAACGTGCCCAGTCCGAAATATAACATTATCTGCGCGCCACTAAGCGCACTGCCGCTGGCCAGCGCCCATGTTAATACTGAATAAACCAGCCCACAAGGCAGCCAACCCCATATAATACCATAAGGTAATGCTGTCCAGGGGGAGGAGAACGGCACCAGTTTGCGGGAAAGGGGTTGTACCCTTTTCCAGACGTGTTGCCCGATGCGTTCAAGACGGGTCAGGCCCATCCACCAGCGCCCCAGGTACGCCGCCATTGCCAGCAGCATGATACCGCTTAGCGTTGCCAGTACCGGGCCCGCGACAGGTATAAAAGACGACGACATCTGGCCAAGGCCACCGGCGATGGCGCCAGCGACTGTGTAACTGCTTATTCGGCCAACATTGTAGCTGACAGTATAAGGCCAGTGGCTTTCATGAGAAGGCGAAGCCAGGCGCAATGCTGATGCGATACCGCCGCACATGCCGAAACAATGTAATCCGCCGGCCAGGCCTATGATAAATGCAGACAGTCCGGTGAATTCAGTCATTCATTTTCTTGCGCTCATCGGCAAGCTTTTTTTCTTCAGGCGGCAAATCATCATCAAATAATATGCTGTAACCCTGCCGATCGAGATCGTCAAACTGATTACTGCGAACGGCCCAGAAAAATATGCCTATAGCAAGCGCTACAATAAGTATTGCCAGGGGGATAAGTACATAAATAATGGACATAACCGTTCACCTGAGTAATCGGGTTGAATTAAACACCACCACTATACTACTTAATGACATACCGATCACCGCCATCCAGGGCGCTAATAAACCGCTGACCGCAAGGGGAAGCACTAACAGATTATAGCCAAGGGCCCATGCCATATCCTGGCGAATTACTGATTTTGTTCTGTAGGCTGTGTTGAAAACCGCATGCAGCGCATCAAGTCTGGGTGTGAGTAATATAATATCCGCTGACGTTTTTGCAATATCGGTGGCATTTCCCACTGCCACGGAAATATCAGATTGCGCCAGTACAGGCGCATCATTTATCCCGTCTCCCAGCATCATTATGCGCGCGGATGAAGATTGTATTTGTCTGACCTTATCCAGCTTTTGTGCCGGCGTCAGCGCAAAGTGAAACTCATCAATGTTCAGTGCATTGGCAACGCGTTCAACATTAATTTTTGTATCACCACTTAAGATAATTTTTCTCATAGCACTGAAGTGTCTTAGCGTATCTTTTAAATCCGGCTTAATAGCATCGCTAATTTGCCAGGCAGCTATGATGGTGCTGTCACATGCTAAATAAACATTGGCAGGAAAGCCGGTGGCGGGTACCTTATTATCAAAAAACGCCGACGAGCCAACTTTATATCGATGCCCGTTGATGGTGCCGCGAATGCCCTGACCAGCAATGACTTCAAAGTCGTAAAGCGGTAGCAATTTATCGGCGCGAAACAGGCTCGCGATAGGGTGCTCAGAGCGTGCTTCCAGGGTGGCCATGATTTGTTCAAAGTCAGGGCCGTTCCACGCTTTTACAGACCAGTGCTCAATAATGGAAAACTTACCATCTGTGAGTGTGCCGGTTTTATCCAGCGCCAGAACATCGCAACTGGCCACGGCTTCCAGGACATCGGCGCGCTTTATTAACACTCCCTGGCGATTAAGCCGGGCAACAGCGCAGGTTAACGCAGTGGGGGTTGCCAGTCCCAGCGCACAGGGGCAGGTGGCCACAAGCACGGCAACCATGATCCAAAGCGCCTCATCGGGTTGTTGATAGGACCAGTACCAATAGGTCAGGGCTGCAATGGTAAGTACAGCAAGCACAAAGTACTGAGCCAGTTTATCAGCAGCGCGGGCAAGTCGGGGACGGGCGGCCATCGCTTCGCTTTGCATACGTAAAATCTGATTGACCAGAGAGTACTTCAGCGAGGTGGTTACGCTGACATAAATGGTCTGATGCTGCGAGATGGTACCACCAAACACCTGATCGCCCGTGCGCTTGAAAACGGGTGTAAACTCACCGGTGAGCATTGACTCATCAATCGTTGTCTCACCTTTCACAATAATGCCATCTACCGGGATGACCTCGCCGGCTTTTACCATGACGGTCTGGTCACGCTGAAGGCGTTTGGCCAGACAACTACTGAGCGTATCACCGTCTACAACGGTTGCGGTCATAGGAATGTACTGCAGCATATTTGCGGAAATTTGCATCGCTTTATGCCGGCTTCGATGTTCTGCATAGCGGCTGAGCAGCAGCAGGAAGATAAACATACAGATAGACTCGAAATATACCTCTTTACCTGCGGTTACCGTGGTATAAACGCCCGCAAAGTAAGTAACACCAATCGCCAGCGTGACCGGCACATCCATATTCACCGTGCGAGCCTGCAACGCGTTCAGCGCGCCCAGATAAAATGTTGAGCCGGAATAAAAGACAACAGGTGTGGTCAGTACCAGTGCAACCCAGTAAAAATACTGCTGCATCTGTGATGACATGTTATCCAGAAGATCAAAGTACATGGCCGCCATCAGCATCATAACCTGCATTGTCATCAGCCCGGCCAGCCCAAGTTTTTTAATAAAACGTTTCTGCTCAGCAGCATAAGACGCTTCGTGATCATCAGGCTGAAAAGGAAAACCGGTATAACCAATTTTTCGCAAGCGCTGGATAATTGCACTGAGTGAGACTTGCTGATTATCCCATTTTATCCAGGCACGACGCTGCGCTATGTTCACTGATACCTGACGAATTCCTTCTAATCGGGAAAGCTGCTTTTCAATAAGCCAGCCGCACGCCGCGCACGTGATCCCTTCTATGGTTAGCTGAATTTCATGGGCCTTTTCATTATGAGTGACGAAATCTTCCTGCAACTGTGGATCGTCATACATACGCAGGCGCGATAACAACGCATCGTCCGGCAGCGATGCCTGCTCAGCATTTTGGGTTCTGAACTGATAATAATCTTCCAGGCCATTATCGACGATAGCCTGTGCCACAGCCTGGCATCCGGGACAACAGAAATGACGTTGCTGGCCCAAGACGTCGGCAGTAAAAGGGAGGCCGGGCTGATTAGGCTGACCACAGTGATAGCACTGCTCACAAGAATATTGCATCAGGGTTTAAGTGAAATAGTCTGTTCAGCGGGCAACCATATCTGCTTTTGAATTTTCCATGATTCATCAACCGGCTCCAGTGTCATGCGCCATTTGCCGGCGACCATAGCGTCACTATAACCACGGTATAATCCACTGGCATCACGGCTTAGCAGTATTGCGAAATCTTTTGTCTGCTGGGTTGTGTGATAAAACGACAGTCTGACGGCATTGCCATCGCGTGGGATCCCGGAATGAAACTCGAGAGCAACGGCCCCCTCTGTAATAGTAACGTCCGCAGTAATGTTGCGCCGTTTTGCTTCCTGTTCACGGGCCAGGCTGGCATTAATTGCTTTACCTTCTTTGTAATAATCATCAACCACCAGACTGTCCTGGGTGGAAATCGCTAACTTCAACAGCACGCCGCCCATCACCATCGTGATCAACGGTACGGCAATTAAAAACCAGGGCCAGAATTGCTTATACCAGGGCTGTTCCATATGAATACTCTATGACAACGTATAAAAAGCGAAAATTAAGAAAAGCGTGAGTGGAGTAAAACGCAGCCCTGTCGCCAAGACAGGGCATGCAAGCTATTCGGGTTGATGAGATAAGCTGTAAACGTATGCAGCAACGACGTGGATTTTATCTTCTCCCAGCGTTTGCTTGAAGGAAGGCATAACGCCGTTTCGACCATAGGTGAGGGTTTCGGTAACAGCGCGTTTACTGCCGCCATACAGCCAGATATTGTCGGTCAGGTTGGGCGCGCCCAGTGCCTGGTTACCTTTACCATCCGGCCCGTGACAAGCAGCACATACGGCAAACCGGGCTTCGCCCTTGTCGGCGAGTTGCTGATCCACCTTACGACCACTTAAGCTCAGTACATAGGCGACTACTTCATCAATACCTTGTTCGCCCATAGCATCAAGCCACGCAGGCATGGCAGCCTGGCGGCCGTTAATCAGCGTTTCTTTTATTTTCGCGCCGCTACCGCCATACAGCCAGTCGTCATCGGTCAGGTTAGGGAATCCGCCATTCTGACCGCGGGCATCGGAGCCGTGGCACTGAGAACAGTTTTGCAGAAATAAGCGACGTCCAATTTTTACCGCATCCTCGTCAAAGGCAAGCTCTTCCACAGGTACTTTTGCGAAGGCTTCGAAAATAGGGTCAAAGCGTTCAGCAGCTTTTGCCAGTTCAACGTCATACTGCACGTAATCGCCACTTTCCATGGCATCCTGACGAGCTTGTCTGGACTCTTCCATTGACTGGATATTCTGATTTGAGCTTCTCCAGTCCCACAAGCCTTTGTAACTGCCCAGTCCCGGATAGAGCGCCAGGTACACCAGGCCAAAAACGATAGTCACATAAAAAAGAATGGTCCACCATTTTGGCAGGGGATTATTGACCTCCTCAATGCCATCAAACTGATGGCCCATACTTTTGCCTTCTTCAACGCCGGCAAAGTTTGTCAGACACCAGCGTAGCAGAAAGAAGCAACCTATTATGCTGCCCAAAGTTATGACTGAAATCCAGATTGTCCAAAACATGCTCATGAGCTCAAGACTCCCGCTTATCTTTTTTTATGCGCTCTTTGTCTTCATCTGCAAAGGGCAGGTTGGCTGCATCATCAAACTTCTTTTTATTGCGGCCGCTAAATGCCCACCAGACTACGCCGGCGAAACAAACAAAAACAACAATTGTAAAAATCGTGCCGATTAATCCCTGATCCATATTATTTCAGATGTGTGCCAAGTGACTGTAAATAAGCGACCAGAGCATCCATTTCGGTTTTACCCCGAACGGCTGCCTGCGCGCCTGCGATATCTTCGTCTGAATAAGGCACGCCAAAGCCACGGAATATTTCCATTTTTTCTGCTGTTTCGTCGCCGGTAAGGGTATTTTCCAATAACCATGGAAAACCTGGCATATTCGATTCAGGTACCACATCACGCGGGTTGCGAAGATGGGCAATGTGCCAAGCGTCGCTATATCGACCGCCCACTCTGGCCAAATCAGGTCCGGTGCGCTTGGAACCCCACAGGAACGGGTGCTCCCAAACAGATTCACCTGCCACGCTGTAATGACCATAGCGCTCGGTCTCTGCACGAAACGGGCGAATCATTTGTGAATGGCAGCCAACACATCCTTCGCGTATATAAATGTCACGGCCTTCTAACTCCAGCGCCGTATAAGGACGCAGGCCTTCCACTGGTTCCATTGTCTGTTGCTGAAACATCAGTGGCGTAATCTGAACCATCGCACCAAAGCTGATAGCAACCAGAATCAGCACGGTCAGCAAGCCAACATTCTTCTCAATAATCTCGTGGACATTTCTTTTCACGTGACGACTCCTTGTTATGCCGGCTGTGTGGCAGGATCAGCTGCAATACTGCCTTTTGGCGCTTTAATGGTGCGATACGCGTTATACGCCATCACCAACATTCCCGCGACCACAAAACATCCACCGATAAAGCGAACCACGTAGTAGGGTTTAGACGCTTCCAGTGATTCCACAAAGCTGTACGTCAACGTGCCATCGGCGTTTACTGCACGCCACATAAGGCCCTGCAATACTCCGGAGAACCACATTGCTACGATATATAGCACTACGCCGATGGTCGCCAGCCAGAAATGCACATTCACCAGGCGCGTGCTGTACATGGCGCGCTGTCCGAACAGGTGAGGAATAAGATGGTAGACCGAGCCGATAGAAATCATCGCTACCCAACCAAGTGCACCGGAGTGAACATGGCCGATTGTCCAGTCAGTGTAGTGGGACAGGGCATTAACCGTTTTGATCGCCATCATTGGTCCTTCAAACGTGGACATACCATAGAAGGTCAATGACACGACCAGAAAGCGCAGCACCGGGTCGGTGCGTAACTTATGCCATGCACCCGAAAGCGTCATAATACCGTTGATCATGCCGCCCCAGGAGGGGACAAATAAGATGATTGACATCACCATGCCCAGCGATTGTGTCCAATCAGGCAGGGCAGTGTAATGCAAGTGGTGAGGACCGGCCCAGATATACAAAGAAATCAGTGCCCAGAAGTGAACAATGGATAAACGATAGGAGTAAACCGGGCGACCTGCCTGCTTGGGTACAAAATAATACATCATGCCCAGAAAGCCGGCCGTCAGGAAAAAGCCAACTGCATTGTGTCCGTACCACCACTGCATCATGGCATCCACGGCACCGGCGTATAATGAGTAAGATTTGGTGAAGGAAACCGGAATGGCCATGCTGTTGCCGATATGCAGAATCATAACGGTTAATATAAAAGCGCCATAAAACCAGTTAGCAACGTAAATATGGGAAACTTTACGGATGACAATCGTGCCGAAAAAGTTGATGCAATAGGCAATCCAGACCAGCGCGATAAGAATATCAATAGGCCATTCCAGCTCCGCATACTCTTTGGATGAGGTCATGCCCAGTGGCAGCGTGATAATCGCGGCAACAATGACAGCCTGCCAGCCCCAAAAGGTAAACGCCGCCAGTTTGTCGCTGAACAGTCTGACCTGAGACGTTCGTTGAACCACATAATAAGAGGTGGCAAACAACGCACTTCCGCCAAAAGCGAAAATAACCGCGTTAGTATGCAGTGGGCGTAACCGGGAAAATGTCAGCCAGGGAAGGTCGAAATTAAGCGCAGGCGCGAAAAGCTGGGCAGCAATAAACACCCCCAAACCCATCCCTATGATTCCCCAAACGATCGTCATAACGGTAAACTGACGTACAACCTTATAATTGTATGTCGGTTGTGCTTGGCTTATGTCACTCATTTTATTGAATCTTCCACATCAATTAACACAGGCACAGTCAATCGTGCAAAAAGCGCCCAAATTGGTCAATTGGTACGCGATGATAATGTTTTTATATACAAAAAGATAGCACAAGAATCATCAGTTTGATTCAGGTCAATAAATCAGCATACTAAAATGATAGTAAAGTAGTAGTTACACAAAATTCATGAATAAATTAAGCCGTTCTTCCCATGTCATCATCAGCGTTTTTATTGCCGCTGCAGCATTATCCGTTATCGCAATCTTGATGTTTTTATCAAAGGCTCCGGTAAACAATTGTGTTGTAGATAGTACTTCATGTGGTATCGATACAGCGGGAGGTAGCCTAAATATTGAACTTGATATGCAGCCTGCACCTGAAGAGCAAATTAATTTTACGCTAACAACCCCTGCGCCATTTCAGGTGGAAGATATTGTGCTTGAGGGTGACGATATGTATATGGGCAAGGTGCCTGTGTTTGTTAAAAGTAACGAGGATAACGTCATCGAAGGGTGGTTCATGCTGGGTAGTTGCAGTCAGGTTAGTATGCGATGGCGGATGCAGATAAAAATAAAGGGCCATAAAGACCCTTTTACCGTTTATCTGGATGTATAAAAGTTGTCTGCACTACATCTGAGATTGCAAATAGTTAGGCAGGCCCAGCATTTTGATGAGCCTGAGCTGTTGTTCCAGCCAATGGGCGTGGTCCATTTCAGTATCATCAAGCAGCTCAATAAGCATATCGCGGGTGACAAAGTCGCTTTCCTGCTCGCACAGGGCAATTACTTCACGTAATTTCGCATCCACTTCATACTCAACGCGCAAATCGCTTTCAAGCATTGCAGGCACATCTTCACCCACTTTGAATCCGGTGCGGGTTTGCATATCCGGGGTGCCTTCCAAAAACAGCATGCGCTCAATCAACTTGGTAGCATGACCACGCTCATCATCAAATTCGTGGTCAATACGCTCATACAGTTTATTCAAACCCCAATCAAGATACATCTGTGAGTGAATGAAATATTGATCCATGGCTGCCAGTTCGTAGGCAAGCAGCTCATTAAGTCCAGAAACTATTTTTGCATTGCCTTTCATTCGTCATCTCCGATTACCTGGGTTTGAAGATAATTTTCCAGACCCAGCGCACCAATCTGATACTCCTGGGTTTCAAGCCAGTCCAGGTGCTCTTCTTCATATTCTAAAATGGATTCAAGCAGATCACGACTCACGTAATCCTGCTTTTGCTCGCACAGTGCAATACTTGTCTTTAACTGCGGAATTTGTTCCAGCTGAAACTTAGTATCGCAGGCCAGCATCTCTTCAGGCGTTTCACCGATATACAGTTTTCCCAGCGCCTGAAGATTAGGCAGACCTTCAAGAAACAAAATACGCTCGATAAGATCGTCTGCCTGCTTCATATCCTTAATCGACTTTTTATAGTTACGCTCGTTAAGATTATGAATG
>CAZOYR010000031.1:0-11404 GCA_964584105.1 uncultured Alteromonas sp. | reverse complement strand
CCCAGTTCTTGAACATTCGGGCATGCAGAAAATATTGATTGATGGATGTCAGCTCACTGGTCAGAACGTCGTTCAGTGAGGCGATTACCTGCCGATCACCTTGCATGGGGAATCCTTAATAAAAATGTGAGGTAAAGTATAATTCAATACAGGCCTAACGTCAAAAAAAACCTTTTAAAACAAAGATATATGAATGTGAATGATTATCAACGCTAACTTTATTTTTATTTGACCGGCACGACAACATCCTGATTTGCATGAACATATGCCAGGCTCTCCTCAGCAAAACCCAGTCCGGCCTCAGTAAAGAAGTTGAAAACTTTATCAACACCGTTTTCTAAAAGCGCATTCACTTCATCTTCGTAGCGGGCGATAGCTGCCACCTTACCGTTAAAACCAGCGTGTTTTAGCTGACCGGTAATATTTATTGCATCCTCAATGGAGGGTAAAGCAAGGAGGATGAGTTCAGCATTTGAGATGTCCAGATTATCCCACAGGTCGATATCTTCACCATCGCCGCAGATCACATTGAGCCCCTGCGCTTTGAGGCGTCGTATTTTCACCCGATCTGCATCCATCCCAACCACGCGACTGTTAACCAGTTTACTAAGTGACTGAAATGCCCCCATACCGACGCGTCCCATACCGATGACAATAAATTGTGCATCATTTAAGCTTGGGTAGATGTCCTCCGGCAAGCGTTTGTCACGCTCAAACCGCGTGATTTTGTCTTTGATACGGATGTAGCGGCTATGGGAGTTTCTGTACAGCAAACTGGTGATGACAAACGACAGTGATACGCTCAAGGCTAATACCACTAACCATTTGTCACTCAGTAACCCCAGTGATACAGCCAACGAGCCAACGATAAGCCCGAATTCGCTGAAATTACTCAGCACCAGACTAGTTAGGTAACTGGTTCGGGCGCGCAACTGAAGCGCGGTCATCAGCGCAAAGAACAGAAAAGCTTTGAAAGGCAGCAGCAGGCAGACTATCAGTGCCATTGTCAGCATGGGAACATCAGGCAGGGCGGTCAGACCGATAGACAAAAAGAAGCCAATCAGAAACAGATCTTTAAATGCCAGAAGCGATTTGGATAACTCGGTGGCTTTAGAGTGCTTGGCCAGTAACATACCAATAAGCAGGGCCCCCAGGTCTCCCTTAATACTTACAAGTTCAAATAACTGATAAGCACCCAATGCTAAAATGAAGCCCGTTAGTGGCAGCAATTCGCCGTGCCCGGACTTATTCAGAATTTTATTCAAAAGGGGTAATGCCGGAAATACAAGCAAGAGTGCCAGCGCCCAGACTGAGGGGAGTTTCCCGGTCGCTGCGACCATAAAAACAACCGCAAAAACATCCTGCATGACCAGCACGCCAATGGCGAGCCTGCCATGGCGGGTTTTCCCTTCACCGGCTTCCTCGAGAATTTTCACCACGCAAACCGTGCTGGAAAAACTTAAAGCGAAGGCAATAAGCGCAGCACTTTGAAAGTCGATTGCACCAGTGATATTGCCCATTATCGCAGCGATGCCATACAACACGCCGGTAACAACCATGACCCAGATTAAGGTGTGAGAGACACTACCGGCCCAGACTTCCCGCCGACTTAGGTCTTTTACGTTCAGCTTTAAACCGATGGTAAACAGCATGATGGTAATGCCAAGATCAGCAATCTGCTGTAACTGGTCAGATGCGGTAAATCCCATCGCATTGAGAATAAAGCCTGCTGCCAGATACCCAACCATTGGAGGGATGCCTGCCATTTTGACCGTGAGGCCGCATAAAAAGGCAAACAAGAGAAAGATATATTCCATAAAAACACTAATTCCTACAACGCGATTGGTAAAATAATGCTGTTATCAGGCAGCCCGGCGTAACTTATTGGTGTGCATAAAATTCTGTATGCGCTGATAGGTGCGAGCAGGGGCTTCGGCCATCGGCATATGTCCGACGTCGTGAAAAACCTCCCAATCGCAATGCAGGCAGGTTAACCAATTGTCCAGTGCAGAGACATCCAGTAAGCCATCCTTGCCGCCCCAGATAATTAGCACCGGCGTGGAGGTGGTCGCCAACTCTTTTTCATCGATGTAACCCGAGGCGACGAAATCGTCAAAAACCTGCTGATACTCATTGACCCTGGCAATATGCTGATCCGCCAGCACATCTTTAACAATGCGCGGTATATAGGGGCCACTGGCCATGGCCATTGATAACAACCGGTAATAACCCCGCCGGCGTGTGATAAAAAAAGGATTCTGGCCTTTATCCAGCATCGCATCGAGTCGGCTTTTGCGCGCGGCTGGCATGCCCGCCGGACACAGTAATACGGAAGAAGATACTGCGCTGGCCTGGTGTTTGGCCATCCAGGCAGTGATGTAGCCGCCCATTGAGTTGCCAACTAATGTGGCTTTCTGATAGCCAAGACGCCAGATTAGCGCGGTCAGTAATTTGCCGTGGTCGCTGACTTTGTAGTGCCACTCAGGGGAAAAGCCGGTCTGGCCATGCCCAGGCAGATCAGGAATAACAATGTGATATTCATCTTTAAATAAATTAGCCAGGGGGAGCCAGATATTGTTATCACCGGCAAAGCCATGAACCATCATTAGTAAAGGCTTGTGTTTATTCCGGCTACCTTCGGTTTCAAGAACACTCAGGCTGATACCGTTTATGGAATACCTGCGTCGGACAAGCCGGGCCTGTTGCATTGCACGCTTTACATAAGCCGCTAGCAGAATCTCACCTAAACGCGGATAAGTGTACCAGTAAAGAAAGCCAAGTAACGCCAGAAATGCGAGCAAAATCCACATGAAAAATTGATGACCCCGATGAATCCGTTTAAGAAGCGTAATCGTGCATAAAAATATGATTTTCCGAAAAAATCCGGACTGAAACGCTGCACATACGTTTACTGTATTTTTACCACATGCCCGAAAGTGATGAAAGCTGATGACAGGGAAATAATAATTTGTCATGAGTCTGTCTATAGCCTGCTAAGCAGCCTTTTTATGATCTCTCATTACAAATAGGCCATATAGCTGTTAAAGAACCTGATACCGCTATTATGAGAAACACAATACTGATTACCACTGTTGTTACCGTACTGATTAACATCGGATTAGGGTTTCTCTGGCCTCCGGCGTGGCTGTTTTTACTGCTCACACTGACACTGCTGTTTTTTACGTTAAGAGACACTTTTCAGCGCCGTCATTCTATCCTGCGCAACTTTCCACTGCTTGGGCGTATTCGCTGGACGGTTGAGGGCTTGCGCCCTTACATTCAACAATATCTGCTGGAGAGCGAGACAGAGGGCCGGCCTATCCACCGTATGTTTCGCTCCATTGTGTATAAACGCGCAAAAGACTCCCTCGACAGTATGCCATTTGGCACGCAGATGGATACTTACGCGAATGGCTATGAATGGATTGGTCATTCGCTTTCTGCGATGGAAGTTAAAGAGATGGATGAGGATCCACGGATTTGGGTGGGTGGATCTGATTGCCAGCAACCATACCTCGCCAGTGTACTTAATATCTCAGCAATGAGTTTCGGCAGTTTGAGTGCAAATGCAATCATTGCCCTTAATAAAGGGGCGGCAAAAGGGCATTTTTATCACAATACCGGCGAAGGCGGTCTGACACCGTATCATCTGGAAAACGGCGGCGACATTGTCTGGCAAATTGGAACGGGGTATTTCGGCTGCAGAAACAAAGATGGCTCGTTTAATGAGCTGGAATTTGAGGAAAAGGCGAACCACGCCAGTGTCAAAATGATTGAAATAAAACTGAGCCAGGGCGCCAAGCCGGGTCATGGTGGGATTTTACCCGCCGACAAAAACAGTGAGGAGATTGCCAGTATCCGCGGTGTGGAGCCTCATACGCAGGTAGATTCGCCACCCCGGCATACCGCATTCAATACCCCCCTGGAGATGATGGAGTTCATCAAAAAGCTGCGCACGTTGAGCAAAGGAAAACCAATAGGCTTCAAGCTGGCGCTGGGCAGAAAAAGTGAATTTATCGCCATTTGTAAAGCGATGAAGAAATCCGGCGTAAAGCCTGATTTTATCACCGTTGACGGGGGGGAGGGCGGTACTGGCGCTGCGCCGCTTGAATATACCAACTCGGTAGGCTTTCCATTGCGCGAAGCGCTAGCGTTTGTGGATGATGTTCTCACCGGATTTGACCTTCGTTCAGACATTCGCGTTATTGCATCTGGTAAAGTGTTTACCGCCTTTCACCTGGTACAGAATCTAAGCCTGGGCGCTGATATGTGTAACAGCGCCCGGGGTATGATGCTGGCGCTGGGCTGCGTTCAGTCGCTTTCCTGCAATACTAACCGTTGCCCGACCGGTGTAGCCACACAGGATCCCAGACTGGCCAAAGGATTAGATCCGCAGGATAAGTCAGTCAGGGTTTTTCAGTATCATAAGAAAACCGTGCATGCGCTGATGGATATCCTGTCATCAACAGGGCACCAATCAACCAGTGATTTAAATCGTACCCATGTGTTCAGACGTGTAAATCAGGAGCAGGTTAAACGCTACGACGAAATTTTTCCCTTAGTGAAGCGCGGTAGCCTGTTAACTGAGAATGAAGATGACTTGCCCAAAGCGTTTAAACTGCATGTTATGGAAGCCAGCGAGCGAAGCTTTATGCCTGCCAGTCAGCTGGCTGATATCGACCAGGAGACCAAAGCTGTCTGATTAAACTAACTGTGAGGTAATGCGCATGTTTCAATACAATATCATCATGGTCGCGGTGGACATATTCTCATCCTACGAACGACTTATCACAAGACTTGAGCGCATGGCCGGCGATGACTGTGAAATTCATCTCGTTAACGTTGTGCAGCCTCAACAAACCATGGTGTCATATGGCGGCTTTAATACGCAGGATGATTCTGAGAGCCTGAAAGCTCAGGCAGAAAAGCGGATGCGATCCCTTGCTGAGTCATTACGGTTTTCCAACATCACAATTCATTGTGCTGTGGGCAAGGTAGCCGATGAGCTTGAGTATGTGGCCCGACAGCGAAAGGCAGAGCTGATTATCATCGGTGCGCAGGGTGGCAGCGGCGTCTTTACAGTGCTGGGATCGGTGGCCAGTGCCATTGTTCACAAAGCTGATGCTGATGTGCTGACGGTTAAAATGAACTGATAAGTCTGGCAGTTGCACCATCTTAATAAGGGTGTCATATTGCTTTGGCAAGCTTTTATAAATTGTCAGGCAATGCCATAAAATGAAAACAAAAAATACCGGCTTTATCAGACTTTATTTTGCCACCATTTACTCATGCAAAGGGCTCAAAGCCGCATTTTTAAGTGAACCGGCTGTGCGTCAGGAACTGGCGGCAATCTGCGTGCTTATTCCGATTGCGTTCTGGTTAGACATTTCTGTGGTTGAGCGCCTGCTACTGATTATCTCGCTAGTTATTGTGCTTATTGCAGAATTACTCAATTCTGCGGTGGAGGCACTGGCGGATCGCGTCAGTACTGAAGTTCATGTGTTAATTGGGAAAGCTAAAGATATTGGTTCGGCAGCAGTGTTTGTCAGCCTGATGTTGGCGATGCTGGTCTGGGGCATGATTCTGCTCACCTGACCACCGACATCGCCTTCTTGCGCTAAAATGAAGAAACTTTTGTTCCTTCCGGAAGCCGTTCATTAAGCATGTCGGTGACGGTGCTGGAAATAAGCTTCAGATGAGAAGAATGAACCTGTTTTTCGATAGGCTCTTCAAAACTGACGTTTGAGAACACCATATCTTCACCGCTTGAGGTTACCTTTACTGTCAGATGATCATCCGCGCCAGCGATAGGTACGCGAATACATAATGGCTCATTGTGACTTTCCACGTATTTTTCAGCTTCTTCAGTACTGGCAAATGCGCGTTTTTTCTCTGGGTGCAGCTTCCAGTTGGAAGATTGGTCGATGACCTGAATAAGCGTTTTAGCATGCTTTTCGCTAATCTGATTGCTCATTAAAAACTCCTTATGCATGATGATAGGGTTGCTTACGAAATCACGCATCAAACAGTTTTAATGAGCAGTTAATCACCCGCTAAAAAAAGCCTGGTTTTAACCAGGCGCTTTGAAATTTAGTACGTTGCAACGGGTGGGTAGTGAGCAACGATTACATCTGATAAACGGGCACACCATTTGCCAGAACACTGCCTTTATCCAGTGAGATTTTTACCTTGTAGCGTTCACTGTCTTCATTCAGTAAACCCTGGTCAAGATACTGCTGAATGACCGGCTTAGAAGCTGGAAACGCGGAGGTTATAGCTTTCCCAATCGTGATATCAATCGCCCCGGCTAGCTTTTGTGAAACTACGCCACGTTGAATGTCAGCCTCATTATAAGAGGCCATGGTAAGCGAACCGGCGCTTCTAAGCGGCACATCGGACAACCTGAAGTCGAATGCTTCAATATCGATAGTATGTTCGGACTTACCGAATTCAGTCAGCATCTGAGAAACCTGCTCGGAATCATTGTTCTGCTTGTCGCCATTGAGATATGCCATGGTGTCGCGACTGATATTATCCAGACTGATGTCCAGTATGAAGTCGGAAATAATCATCTGCTGTGCTTTAGCGTTAATATCGTCAACAGTGACCTTGTACTCAAGTTCGAACGAATCACTGGTTTCTTCCTCAAACTCAGTAGTAAAGCGCGCATTGCTGACACTGACATCGGTACCATAAGCTGCAGAGGCGACATCAACGCTGGAAATCGTCATTGTCGCTTCACTGGCATAAACGTTGTCAAACACGCGAGATGACTCAGCAGTAATATCGATATTCCCCAGTGTGATATCAGTACCGCTCGAAGAACCTTTGAGTGTTGTTCCCAGCCAGTTGAGAGACACGTTGATTTCATCAAGCGCCAGATCGGTATCATATGTCAGAGTAAGCGGATAGACTGTTAAGGTACCGTCGTTTTCTTCAATAACGGTTTCTTTCAGTGACAAATTTCCACTCATCGAATTAAACAGAACATTGATGGAGTAATTCATTTGCGGGGAAAACTTACTCAGACTGGACAAATCACTGTTTGGCGCGCGAAAGTCGGAATCACACAGCACGTAGAAAGGAAAAAACGTACAGTCATTGTTGATTTGAACGCTAAGCGGCGATGATTCTGTTAAACCATACTGGGCCAGATAATCTTCGGTCAGCGTGACTGTAACGGTGTCAGTGGCACCTACCAAGCTTTCCTGAGAGATCTCTCTGGATAATTCAATCCCCTGAAGATGGTAAGCTTTCTTTAATGCGTCGAACTGATTCTCTATAACCGTTGAATAGCGAGATTTTGTTAACACTTGCCCGCCAACGGCCAGAGCGGCCAGACCACCGACTATTAATATTGCTTTTTTTCCCATGTAGCCACACTCCTTTTTCAACTGACTTAATAGTTAACGCTTAGCGTCCGAACTATTTTGGGTGAAGATAGCCAGTTTACCGAAGGCTGTCAGGATTGACAGGTTCAAATGACTCAAATGTGGGCTTTCCGAAAAAATAGCCTTGCTGTCGGGTTACGCCTAACCCATACAGATAGTCTCTTTCTTCTTTTGTTTCAACACCTTCTGCCATGACGATGATATCCATCTGTTCGGCCATCGTTTTGATGGTTGAAACGATAAGCTGTTTCTTCGGCAGGTGGTTAATATCTCTGATAAGTGTCATATCAATCTTAATTTTATCCGGTGACAATTCTGCCAGCCAGTCGAGATTCGCATAACCTGAGCCAAAGTCATCAATAGCGGTGGAAAACCCAATTTCCTGATAATGATTAACAACATTTTTAAGATGGTTGAGATCGCTCACATGATCTGTTTCCACAAGTTCAAAGGTTATATTTTGCAGCGGGAAACCATAATTTTCTGCTGCGATAAGTGTTGTTCGAATACAAATATCCGGACGATAAACAGCACCGGGTAAAAAGTTAATATTCAGGCCCGTAGTAAGCCCTTTTTCGGCGGCCAATGCGATCGCCTTAACCCGGCAGGTCTGGTCAAACTTGTAAATATTCTGCGCATTTACCTGACTGATGATTGAGCCTGCGGATTCGTTATTGCGACCTCTCACGAGCGCTTCATAACTAAAGACTTCCTTGGTATCCAAATCAACCAACGGCTGAAACGCCATGGTAAAATCAAAATCCAGCGCTTTGCCGTCCCGGCAGCCATCACAGGAAAGCGTGCGGGCATTTTCTTCAATGACATAAACGGGTAGCGATTTGGCGGAAACATTGTCGAACTTCACTTAACAAATGCCTAACTACTTAATAGGTAACACTAATTGTGAACAAAAACGCGTTTAATGCAAGTATGATTCGATGAATAGCCTGTTTACTATACGTCGCGTTTAAGTACGGTTCTTATCGCTTCATCGTCCCGATTGTCACAGCGGTGCTGTGAGGATGGAATTACACTTAATTCACCGTTTGGTTCAAGGATAACTGCACTTACATCTTCTTCATCGATGAGACCGCGGCTGCGTATACTGGTGCGTACTTCATCGCGTGTCACACGTTCATGCTGAAGGGCTTTATCAATATACTCGCCATTAAAGTAGAGCAGGGCGGGTGACTTTTTCATTGTTCGGCGGGAAATTTCAAAGTAGGCAGACAACTTATTGAAGAGAAACTGCAGGCCGAGCAAAATGAAAAGGCCTAGCAGCACTTCGGCCAATACTACTTTCTTTAAAAGCACCGATGACCCTAGAATTGAGCCCATCGCAACCGTGACTATCCAGTCGAAATTATTCATTTTTGCGCTGGCACGCTTACCAAAAAAAGAAATAAGTGCTACACAAAGCACATAAGTGAGTACCGCAGTGATAGCGACCCGGGATAGCTCGTCCCAGCTTTGAAAGAAAATCATAGATAACCTGAAATAGAGTGTTTGTTCAAAAGGTTACGCTAAAGTAAAAGATGTGGATTAACGCACTCTTTGTTTTAAAAGTTTGGCCATCCCGCCTTTACTCACGGCAGCTTGCTGGCCGTAGTGGCCGGGCATTTGTGCAGAGCGCCAGCCCCCGGCAAGTTGCATCTCCGGTAACGTAGCGCCATTTTCTGCTAAAGACACAGCAGCACCGACACGCCCACTGTGCGGCGTGATATTTTCAGTTACGCCGGCAAGCTTGCCAATACGTTTCCATATCCGGTAAATACTGGAGTACTCAAGCCGAGCAGCCTGTTTACCGGCCTGGTTCTCATCGTAGGGCAACAGTGCATGACCTTTATTGGAGAGTCGGCGAAACAAAATTCCCTTATTCAGTCGTCTCGGATCGCTGATATCACGTTCTGCGCCCTTATTAGGATTAACGTTTGACATACTGATGTACTCATCAATCATGGCAATAGTGCTGGGAGAGATATACCGATACTGACCTTTTCCACTTTGATCATTTTTGGAGGTGAGGACGAGCAGGGCGCTGTTGCGTTTATCAATATCCTCAAGGCAAACACGCACAACTTCGTCTGCACGCAACAGGGCATCGAACATAAGATTAATCAGCGCTAAATCACGCATTTCCAATAATGTGTCGGGAATGACCGTGTCATTAATCTTTTCGAGTAAATCGATGGTTAGCGGAACTGCCTGATGTCGACTGAACTGAAACTTTTCGTTTTCCTTTAATGCAAGCTTCACAAAATCTTTCAGGTAAACGGACTGAATTATCGGGTTAGGTAATTTCGCGATACGCAGAAACTTGCTCAATGCACTCAGTCTGCGTTTGATGGTGCGATAGGCCAGCGGCGACGCACACAGCACTTCTACATACTGCTTGATGCACCGCTCATTATTTTCAAACGACGCATTAAATCCAGGCAGGGATGCCTGTTCACAAAAGATAACAAACTCATTGAAGTCACTCATGTAAGCGCGCTGCGTGTTCCTGGGCAAACGGGCAAATATTTCTTCAAAGTACTGATTAACAGCATCCCGATATTTGTCAGTAAATGCTGTGCTGCTAGATACGGGTAATTTCATTTAAATTTTTGTTTTAAAATGAATTTATTAGTGTATCACGCATGATAACTGGAATTATCATGCGTGATAGATCTAGTATGATCTGTGAATAATAAAACAATCTCATAGATATGTACATACATACAGCTTTAAACTGTTCTACAGCCAATTTGTTATTGTAAGTTTCAGCTAAAATGCTGTTTATACAGTGTTTAATTGCTCATTAATCTTATGCATGCGTTTGAGAAATATGCATTTCGCTGCATGACGCGCTACTGGTTAACTGATACACGCATCTTTTTATAGGTTTGATGAATCAACTATGTGGCGCGCTGGTTAAACATGCTGCTTTCGTGAAATGCCTGGCGATGCAGTAATAACGCTATAGCGATCTCGGCCGAACCCCAATATGGACATCAACAAACGATAACGCTGATATTTATTGCGTACGCTGTGTGAAATCTGAGGAGAAATTCGGGGCTTAGTACTAAAGCATTTGCGTAGAACAACGCTTTAATTTCTTTTGAGCACAAGGTTCATTCACAAGAATCGATACACAGCATTCAAACCAGCTTCACCAATAAAGGTTCATGGCAATGTGCTAAACGGTATGTTCGTTACTCATGTCAATTCTCAGGCAGTACGACGTTTTGTTGTTAAGACGAAATCGCGTGAGAATGTAAAATTCAGTGCCACACACATCGAGAGACGTTTCGACACCGATTTATGGAGAAGCAGATGAAGTTGGTTAAATCATTTTAGTTGTCCTTACGATAACGAGGAAGGTTCTAAAGACAAAGCTGATGTAAAGGTAAAGTCGGCAAAGAGAAGAGTCTATGTTGTTTTATCGATGCTAATAATTGTGGTGGGTGTTACCGTAATAACAATAATACTTTATTTAACATAATATACATTATGCGCAATTAGCTATTGTGTTGATATGGGGGTATCTGGCTGTTTGCATGACGCTGTTGGCTGCGCTGCGCGCCCGTCGGTGCTCACTTGCTTGGCACATCTGCTGCCCCACGCCTTCCTTTGCACTCTCGTTAAAAGAAAAACAATAAGATTAGTAATGTGCGCGAACTGGAAGCCTTTACAAAAACTCAAGCTGCTCTAAGGTGTCGGTAGTCTGGCTATGACAATAAAGAGCGTTTATACGAAGAATGTGAATACAGCAAATTGCATTTCAAATAATGGATGTCTAAGAATATGCGCGCAGCCTCATGTGCTTAACTGCGTGCATCTGATCTCAAGTCACCTGCATAATGCATTGTAAGAAACGAATACGTAGCCTCTTTAACTGACATTGCCAATCGCGAGACTTTTCATAGTTGAGGCTATTTCCCCACGTTAATCAGATCTTCAACGATCATCTTTGCGATGAGATTAATATCGCGCGGCTCATCTTCTTCGTCCCAGGAGAACGCTGCTATCTC
>CAZOYR010000030.1:8619-33358 GCA_964584105.1 uncultured Alteromonas sp. | reverse complement strand
CACCTTTGCATACTACACCAACATCAGGAATGGCCCCGGCATCAGAGCCCGCTTCAGGCCCGGTTAGGGCAAAACATGGAATTTCTTCGCCACTGGCCAGACGCGGCAAGTAATAGTCCTGCTGCTCTTTAGTACCATAGTGGCCCAGCAGTTCACCAGGACCTAACGAATTGGGCACGCCGACAGTACTGGAAAGTACCGCACTGGTACCCGCAAGCTTTTGTAACACGCGCGATTGCGCATACGCTGAAAACTCCAGACCACCGTATTTTTTCTTGATGATCATGGCAAAGAATTTATGCTTTTTCAGGAATTCCCAGATTTCAGGCGGCATATCGGCCAGTTTATGGTTTATTTCCCACTCATCCACCATGCCGCAGACTTCCTCAACAGGACCGTCAAGAAATGCTTGCTCCTCGGGTGTTAAGCGGCCCTTGGGAATACCGTGAAGCTTATCCCAGTCAGGCTTGCCGCTAAAGATATCGCCGTCCCACCACACTGTACCGGCATCAATAGCTTCTTGCTCAGTGCGAGACATCTCTGGCATGACTTTCTTATAAAATGCCAGTAACTTCTTCGTAATATGCGTTTTTCTGATGTCAGAAACACCTAGCGGAATAGCCAGTGCTAAAAATACCAGCCAGCCGAGCCAGCCAATATCACCAAACAGGGTACCGATAATCATGACACCCGCAGTAAGCGCGATGGTGTTGACCAACCCTAAACGTTTATAGCTGGCCACGCATAGGGTCAGCAATACAATTAAAAACCAGACGAACTCTGCCATTTTTACACTCCTGATAAATGTGGCGTTACTCCAGTCAGATTAGTACGGGAAAAGTATTACCCGGAGATTTGAGGTCTGACCAGCTTTCATAAAGCTATAATCTCAGTGGTAAAAGATCAAGAAAAAAGCGCCTGAAAGGCGCTTAGGATAGGGTAAACAACAGATTACAGATCACGAATTACAATCGCCTGAACGCATTGAGCCTGAGGTCACCCTGCTCATCGCCATCTTTAAATTGCTGTAATCTTACCAGTTGATAATCCAGTGATGGCGCATACCAGGCAAATGTCTCGCGTGTTTTAGAATCTCTGACCAGCTTCACCTTGATGGTTTGCAGTTTGCCATAGGGCAGGGACAGGGTTTCTTCGCCAAGAATGTTAATGCCGTAGTTTCTTTTCTGGCCGCGGTAATTGATAAAGTCATAGGCAAGATTGTCATTCCCCGCTGCCAGTTGCCGCCCCAAATCAATGCGGTAAAGCTGATTATCCAACTCATCATTCCATTCAAGATTTTCCTCATTTTGCACCACAACAACAGGCTTCGGATTTTTCTTGAAGGTTATTTTAATTGAATCGTCAGGGCCGGTTCCGGTGCGTGTATAGTTATACTGTGAGGGTATGAGTTCGTGATCACTGATAAAAAAGATAGAGTGCTCAAACCGTTCATCGGAAAGAAAGAATTTTGAGACTTTGGATGAATACGTTAATGAAAACTGTTTATCCGCTAACGGCTCAAGTTTCATTTTAGCAGTACCGACATCATCGCCCCATTTAAATGCAGTATAGATTGCTTCAAAGGGCACAAGATCGGGCAGGGCAGCAGAGTCATTCTCTTGCTGTTGTGCAGAAAAAGACAGAGGCGATGCAATAAATAGCATCGCCGCAGACAACTTAATCGCTCGCGTAACCGGTTTCCGGAAGAATCTCATCATCAAATACCGCCTTATTTTCCTTCATTGCTAAACGACCTTCGCAAAACCATTTAACCACAAGGGGATAAATTCGCAATTCCTGTTCGCTTACACGTTCAGCCAGATCCTCAACTGTATCCTCTTCAAATACCGGAACGCGGCTTTGAACGATCACCGGCCCGCCGTCAAGTTCGGGGGTAACATAATGTACACTTACACCATGCTCAGCGTCTTTATTCTCGATAGCCCGCTGATGGGTATGCAGTCCCCGGTACTTAGGTAAAAGTGAAGGATGAATATTTAGCAGCTTACCGGAAAACCGCGCCACAAACTCTGGTGTCAGGATACGCATGAATCCAGCCAGCACGATACAATCAGCGTCATATTGAGCGATCAAGTCGCCCAGGGCGAGGTCGTACGCTTCCCGGGACTCAAATTCTTTATGACTCAGACAGTGCGTTGTAATATCGGCGTTACGTGCACGTTCAAGCCCGAATGCATCTGCATTATTAGCAATTACCGCAGAAATATTGCCATTAATTCTGCCGGCATCGCAGGCGTCCATCAGCGCCTGCAAATTCGAGCCATTACCGGAAATCAGCACACAGATATTTTTTTTACCTGTCATCACTTAAACAATCTCGACCTGATTTTCGTCATTATTGCGATCTTCAATGTGCCCCAGTAACCAGGCATTTTCCCCGGCATCCTTAAGCAGCGACAGCGAGGCTTCGACATCCTTTTCGTCAACGACCAACACCATGCCTACACCGCAATTAAATGTGCGGTACATTTCGTGGTCGGTGATATTACCGTTTTGCTGTAGCCAATTGAAAATCTCAGGCCACTGCCAGCTGTTTTCTTCCACAATTACCTTCGCGGTATCGGGCAGAACGCGGGGGATATTTTCCCAAAAACCACCGCCGGTAATATGCGAAATCGCCCGCACCTTAACATTTTCCAGCAGCGCCAGTACCGATTTTACATAAATTCGGGTTGGCTCAAGCAGATGCGATTTAAGCGTGCCGTCACCCAGCGCATCGTCAAGATTTGCACCACTGACTTCCAATACTTTGCGGATCAGTGAATAACCGTTTGAGTGGGGGCCAGAGGAGCCGATCGCGATGAGTTTTTGTCCGGCGGCAACCTGACTGCCGTCAATCACATTGTCAGCTTCTACCACCCCCACACAGAACCCTGCGATGTCGTAATCACCATCATGATACATACCGGGCATTTCGGCCGTCTCACCGCCTATCAGCGCACAACCCGACAATTCACATCCTTCACCGATTCCGGTAACTACCGAGGCAGCGGTATCGACATCAAGCTTACCGGTGGCGTAGTAATCAAGGAAAAAAAGTGGTTCAGCACCCTGTACAATTAAGTCGTTAACACACATTGCGACCAGATCTATACCTACACCCTGGTGGGCATTAGCGTCCATCGCCAGCCGCAGCTTTGTTCCCACGCCATCAGTACCTGACACCAACAAAGGCTTTTTGTACTTAGAAGGGATTTCACACAGCGCTCCGAAGCCGCCCAGGCCACCTTTTACTTCCGGACGGTGAGTCCGTTTTGTGACGGATTTGATTCGATCGACCAACTGGTTTCCGGCATCAATATCCACGCCGGCGTCTTTATAGCTAGAGAGGTTTTTTTGTCGCTCACGGGTATAGCCCTGATGCAAAAGGATGGAAAAACGCGGATTCTACCAGCAAGTGACTTTAAGTCCAATCAAGTCCTGTCAAACCAGCGACATCGATTAAAAATAGTGGTGAAAAAAATGCCCAGATGGACCACAATGTGTGCCTGTTTGCGAAATGCCATAACAATGAAGGCGAAACGGAGTACCGGATCCTGTTGATGTTTACTCGTAAAAATAATGATTTAAAGCCTGCACATACGCTAGCAAAATTCTGTACTTTCATTGTCCCCCTTGTATTTGCCGTGGGGAGTATCGGGACAGCGACGGCCAGTACCGTTATAAAAACTAACGCTGCGAAGGTCCCGGTGGCAGATCAGTCTGCTCAGTCGCGGCGCACTGCGTTGCGCCAGGCTATGGAGCAGGTGTTGGTGAAAATGAGCGGGACTGACGCAGTATTAACCCATCCTGCGATACAAACTGCACTGCAATCCCCCGCACGGTATCTTAGCGCTTACCAGTTTGATTATGAGGATGGTCGCCAATATTACGCGGGTGAGTTTTCTCGTAAAGTGCTGGTCGATTTGCTCAGAGACGCCTCATTACCCGTGTGGGGGCAACGCCGCCCGGACACGCTGATTTGGCTGGCCAATCAGGAAGACCGTGATAAATGGATATTGCGAGAGGGTCAGCCCGGTGAACTGACCGCTGTTATCCGCACAGCCTCTGAACGATACGGTGTGCCTGTTACGCTTCCTTTGATGGACTTAACAGACAACAGTGCTATTTCAGTTTATGACGTATGGGGACAGTTTGGCAGCGTACTCAATCAGGCCTCCGAGCGCTATCGTCCGGAATTGATTATCGGCGCACGGTTACACCATAAACCTGAAGCATCAGCGCCGGAATTTCTAAGCACCGAAGAACAGCTGGAACAAGCGTTGTCGGACAGTAATCTTGCGTTTGCCTACAGCGCTGAAGACAATGCAGAACAGGCAGAGCTGACGGAGCGGAGTACCGCACGCTCCGGCTTACCTGAAAACAGGTCAATGCAAAGCATAACTGCAGATGACAGTAGACCAATCGGTGAGCGTGATGATACCCGAATGGCGATATCTGAGGATAATGTCTCTGAAGCGGCACAAGCCGCCGATATCGTTGATGCGCCCACAATGCCTGCACGGGCCGGCAGCGGTGAATATGCGCTGGAATGGACGTTACTTGAGGGTGCGGATACGCAGTTTGGCATAGTGCGGGCGAACACCGCTGAAGATGCACTGTCAGAATTTATGCATCTTTATAGTTTGTATCTCGGCCAGCGCTTCGCGGTTTCTGTAGATGCAGATGCAAACACCACCGGCGAGATTGTCTCTATTTCGGTCGCAAATCTGGATGGCCTTGAAAAATATGTACACGCGCAACGGTTTCTGAACGATATGAGTATTGTTAAACAGGCCATGCTGTCCAGACAACGCGGTTCAGTAGCGACATTTGAAGTGAAGCTGGTAGGAACGGTGTCTGACTTCGTTAATGCATTGTCGCTGGACTCGCAGCTTCAGCCTGTGCGGGATACATTCGGCAGGCCACTTGAAGGACACAACTTCTATTGGAACGAATAGCAAAACAGCTGTCGCTGCCGGTCTCGTTGCCGGCTGATGAAACCTTTGAAAGTTTTGTCAGTGCCCCGAACCAACAACTTGTAGAGCTGCTATCAATGATCAGTCGGAAAACACCCGACTGGTCAGCTACCCGTTCCCTGCAATTTCTTGCTTCCCAGTCGCTACCACTGATAAATATCGTGGGAGGTGAAGGACAGGGAAAAAGCCATTTGCTCTTTGCGCTGTCACATCGCCTGAGTGCGAGGGGCGTGCAGCATATCTATCTTAATTGTCGCCAACTGCTCTGTCTAGAACCCCGGGTGCTGGAAGGTTTGGAAAACCTGAGCGTGATCGCCCTGGATAACATCGACTTAATCAGTCAGAACGCAAATTGGGAAGAGGCGATATTTGACCTGCTAAATCGTGTCACTGAAAAAAGAGATACCATTGTTATTTGCAGCAGCCGGCAATTACCCGCTGCCGCAGGCTTTCAATTGCCTGATCTGGAATCAAGACTGCAGTGGGGAACAACATTCACGCTGCAGCGATTAAATGACGAGGCACGCAAACAAGCTGTCCGATACCGGGCAGAGCAAAAAGGCCTGATGTTTTCTGACGCAGTGCTAAGCTTTGTCCTGAATCACTATGACCGAAATCTAAAGAGCCTTATGCACCTGCTCGAGCGTCTGGATGCACGCTCGTTGCAGGAGCAACGCAAAATCTCTATTTCAATGATTAAGCGAGAGCTAAACCTGGATTAGTCTTTCTCTTCTGGTAATGGAAGCCAGCGCTCAAACGTTGGTTCATGTGTTACGCGTAACCCTATAGGTGGCTGTTTTTTGATGCCTGTCTTGCTGGTAGATGAGACCACTGTGTCACGCCAGCTGGCTGACTCAGGCAGCATGAAAGGGGCAGGCATTTGCGATTGTGCCTGACCCGCATCCATATCCGGAAGCACGTTATCGACAACAAAAGCAGCGCGGGGCTGAATAGACTGTGCATTGACCCGGTTGCGTTGTGCCCAGGTGATAAGCAGTTCACCATTTTCAACAGTTTCATCGGTAAAAATACCGACATCAGCCTCCGCGCCCATCCGATAAAGCATCATGAAGCGTTCAAATAAAGTCGCGAAATCCTCTCTGTAGGTATAGAAACCATACATTGAAACCGCATTATCCTGCTCAAACCAGGTCGCGATATCGTCTGCTGTGTATTCGCGTTGTGCCTGCGTACTTTGAGCGCCGCCATAGCTAACCTGGGCCAGCGCTAATAAGCGTTCTGATATGAGCGGGTAGTCACGGGCCAGCATATCTGAAATCATGGCGTGATTGTTAGCGTAACGAAGCGGAGAATCGCTACCGCGCAATGTCGACCAGCTTGCTGCAGGGAACACATCATTGGCATGCGCCAGCTCATGATAAAGCAGCCAGGTCAAAGAAGCCTCAAGCTGCTGCTCACTGCGTGTGGCCCGATTCGCACGAGACAAACCTGGTTGCGGATAATAATACTCGCCGTTTTTTATATATCGCCAACTGGTACGATACGCCAGTTCATCATCAAATCCGCTGCGATAATCAGGCTCGGTGTTTAGGGTATCTCGTTGGGCAGGCGTCAGCCATACATTACTGGCATCCAGATAAATGGCGCCCGTTGCACTCCAGTAAAAAGATGGGCGGATATCGTAGCTGATCACAACCGCCGTGGTGGCGCGCAGCAAATTGATGATATCGGGCCCGGCCTGTGATGAATTCAGAAATTGCTCGAATGCTTCACCCATCCAGTCATGTGAAACCAAAACTCTGTCCATGATATCGGAGGTGGAGGGAGTACCTGTTTGCTGGCCTAACAGAGGCAGCCTGTTGAATTCACAGGAACGGGCAATCGTCGAGGTATAGATACAGTCTTCAAGTGCTGCTTTCCAGGGGCTTTGCCGGTTATAGGCGTGGATAAGTGACGTAGGGTAAAGATCGCTGCCCGGGAAGAATGCATCGCTGTCAATGGGGGTATCATTAACCACGACCCACACCGTATCACTACCACGGGTACCGTCTTCATAACTGACTTCGGCCGCAAAAGACAACAAGGTATCTCTGGTTACAGTAGGCGCCTGGAAAAATACATCATTATGAAGTGTGTTGCCCTGACTGTATTTAAGTTCAACAGCCGGTCCTGCGGTCTGTTGCCAGTTAATCGTATCAACATTTTTATCGGCCAGGGTATCGACCCGCAGCGATACTTTACCAAGTTCTACTGCCTCATGGGTTAACCGTGCCACCGCTGAAGGTGCCGAAGCCTGCGTAACATCTATCTCACCGCTGGCTGAGAGCGCGGTGCCCTGAGCACTTAACGCATCAACCTGCCAGGAAATAACACCGGCGTTCCGCGCTGTAAACCCGATTGCCTGACTATGTGGCGCAAGCGGCTGGTCGCTACCAGAAACCGTCCAGGTAATTTGTTTTAGCGTACTGCCATCACTGGCAAGAACCGTCAGGCCCACGCTATCGCCGGTATCAACAGCGCTATCACCGGTTATTGTCAAAGTAACAGGGGTTGTGGAGGGTGTGCCTGGTCCCTTATCCTGCCCGGTAGAGGAGGAGCCCCCGCCGCCGCAAGCGCTAAGAATAAATACGGTTAGAAGAATTGACCATTTCATCTGACTACTCATTTTTACTGCTGCTCAAATCTGGACTTTTCTTTTTTCATTTCCTGTTTAAGTTTGGGCAGAGACAGCCCCAGTTCTCTGCCTCTGAATCGGGCAAACATACTGCACCCGATAAACATAACGCCGCTCAGAACAATTTCGATACAGGCAAACCATCGCTCTGAGGGAACGGCGTACGCAACAGTGATGCCGTGAATAATATAGAACAATGTGATGAAATTTGCCCATGCGTGCGTATAGGGCCTGGCTTTAAAAATGCCACGCACAGGTAATAACAAAGGGACAACGTACACCAAAAAAATAAATAACGGTGAATACGGCTGCGTGTTGGTAAGCGTAGTGTGCCAAAGTATGACCCACACCAGTAGCAGCAAATAACTGACCAGGGCAGTATTACGGTAAAAACGCGTAGTGGGCTGCATCACCTGGCGTTTTCCAGTTTAAGGGTCAGTGCTGCCAGACGCTCTCCCTGAGCCATTGCCAGTTGTTTTTCATGATCACTAAGACCGTTGTTATCAAGCCCACTGACATGACTTACGCCGTAAGGGGTGCCGCCTGTCTGCGTGTCATGCAATGCTGATTCACTGTAAGGCAGGCCGCAAAATAACATGCCGTGATGAATAAGCGGGATTGCCATTGTTAGCAGGGTCGTTTCCTGGCCACCATGCATACTGGCGCTGGAGGTAAATACTGAGCAGGGTTTATCGATTAAAACGCCTTTAAGCCACTCTTCACTGGTGCTATCGAGAAAATGCTTTAGCGGCGCGGCCATATTGCCGAATCGGGTAGGACTGCCCATCGCCAATGCCGCGCATTCATCAAGGTCAGCTTTTGAAACGAAGGGCGGGCCATCATCCGGTACTTGCTGCACCTCGGCAGACTGATAATCGCGTAACGGCGGAACAGTCCGGATCCTTGCCTGACAGGCTGTTTTTTCAATGCCTTTGGCAATCTGTCGGGCTAACGCTTCAGTGGTACCATGACGACTGTAATAGAGCACCAGAATGTCTGTCATTATACAATATCCAGCACAGATTCAGGTGGTCGGCCGATTCTTGCCTCGCCTGATGTAAATACAACGGGACGTTCAATCAGTTTAGGATATTGCACCATCGCGGCCAGGCCCTGTTCTTTCGTTACCTCACCTTTGGTTAGTCCGGCTTCTTTAAACTCAGGCTCTTTAACGCGCATCATCTGTTCAATGCCATCAATGGGTAATTTATCAAAGAGATCAGATAACATTTGTTTGTCTAACGGCGTCTTCAGGTACTCAATAATTTCGGGTTCTATCCCTTTCTCCTGCAGTAATTGCAGCGTTTGTCTGCTTTTAGAACAGCGAGGATTATGCAGGATTTTTATTTCAGACATATACATTCCGTATTGTTTTTGTACAGTGATAGAGGCAAGCTATATAACAGCAATGAAAGGTCACTGTCTGTAAAAAGTAAGTATATGACTATGCAAGGCAAAAAGAAAAACTTCAAGTTCACCGGAATAGGGAAAACATTACTTTTCTTTACAGCGGGACTGATTGCGCTGACAGGCGGATTGTTAATGAGCAGTGAGTCGGATCAAGACTTCACCACGCTATCTGGTCAGAGTTTCAAGTGGCAGGGGCTGGAAGGAGAATGGATTGTACTTAATTATTTTGCGCCCTGGTGTGCGCCATGCCTGAAAGAAATGCCTCAACTGAACCAGTTTGCCCGCTCGCTACCAACGCAGACCCGCTTATTTGTTATCAACTATGATCCGGCAGATAAATTTAAAGCTGCTGCACTCAGGGACAAGTACAGTATTGAGGCTGACATGATTATTTCGCTTCCCGCTCCGCGCATGCCCATGCCACCACCGGCGGCGTTACCGGCAACTTACATCATCAACCCACAGGGGCAGGTAGCAAAACAGATACGTGGCGAGGTAAGCGAAGATACGCTGCGCCAGGTACTGGCACAGCTCAAATCACAGTCGCTTTAACCGCTCTTCATCATCACGAAGCTGCTTGATGCGCGCGCGGATTTTTTGCTTTTCTAAATGACTGTCGCCGGTAAAATTATAAGCAAACTGAAGCTCATCAATGGCGCGCTGATACGCACCATTTAGCGCGTATACTTCCGCTTTACTCTGATGCATATCTTTACGATCGCGGGCACGTTTATACGCTTCAGTCAGAAGCTGATAGGCCACCTCATAATCTTCTTTCACCATCAGAAAATCTTTTAGGATCAGAATGGCCTGCTGATACTGACCGCTCTCTATTAATGCGTTTGCCTGATTCAGCGCAAGCACCTGATTGCGGGGCGTTCGGCTAAGATGTGGAGCCAGCCGTTGCGTTGCCTCCTCAAATTTTTCTTCAGCCAGAGATATATCGGTTGCAGCATCCAGATAGAACAGATTTTCACCGTGCTTATCAAGCAATGCCTCTATGATAGGACGCGCCAATTGCGGTTTATTATTACGCAGGTAGGCCAGTGCCAGGCCATACTGCGCCGCCTCCGCCATCGGGAAATCTTTTTTCTCTACTGCAGCCTGAAAATATTCCAGACTGAATTTTTCGTCAAAGGTGTACCGCGCCATTATTCTTGCCCGAGCAAGATGAAATGCCAGATTTTTGGGCAGATTGACCCGCTCATAATTTGCGGCCCGTGCGCGGGCATCGGCAATTCTTGATTCTGTCAGCGGATGGGATAAAAGCCGCGCCGGAGGCCGGGAAACTAAACGGTATTGCTCATTCAGGGTTGAGAAAAATCCCGCTGCAGCATTCGGGTCAAAGCCCGCCCGGGCCAGCATGCTAATACCAATACGGTCGGCTTCTTCTTCGTTGGAACGGGTATAGTCAATCGCCATCTGCGCTGACGCGGCCTGTGAGCTTGCCAGTGCAGCCATACCCGCTTCAGGGCTGGCCAGCGCCAAAAGCAAACCACCTACCATGGATGCCAGTGCCAATGGCGCAGAACGTTGCTGTGCTTGCATTTTTCTGGCCAGGTGACGTTGTGTTACGTGGGCAACTTCGTGCGCAAGCACAGATGCCAGTTCACTCTCAGTTTTGGCATTATGAATAAGGCCGGAGTGCACCCCGATGTGCCCGCCGAAAAAAGCAAAGGCATTAATAGCACCGTTGTTAACCCAGAAAAACCGGAAGGGGAACTTGGCATTATCTGCGTGGATCACCAGGCGATTGCCCAGATCCTGAAGGTATTCATCCAGCACGGGATCCATGATGAGCGGGGCCTGACCACGAATTTGGCGCATCATAACATCGCCGAGGATTTCTTCTTTATCTAATGACAGGGCATTAGAGGCGACAACGCCGATTTCCGGTAAAGCATTTTTGTTTTTATAGCTTGCATCCTGCGCCACCACAGACAGGCTGCATGTTAATAATAACAAGCCTGCCGTAATGCTTTTTTTCACTAGTGATCTCATTACGCCCTTTACAGTGAGTACTGCCTAAGTGATTATCAGCTTAGAGCAGTGATATATCCATAGAGTTTCATTTTTCTTGCGTTTTATCATTTTGCCGCAGCAAAACCTGATTTGCTACCGCAAACCCACACTACCTCACATTTAATGGCACTAAACAGTTGTCGGTCCTGAATTTTCTGCCACCGCTATTTTGCCAGTTGCTCTGAATTACGGCATAACCTATGATGCGTGCTTTAATCGATCACACCCGAGTTTTATACATGAGTTTGATAAGCGTCTTCGGACGTTGGTACCGCCGTAAGTTCTCTGATCCGGATGCAGCGATGCTGCTGATTCTGATAATTCTGACCACCGCAGCCTTATTATTGTGGGGGGGACTTATCATGCCTGTGCTGGTCGCCGCGGTTATCGCTTATTTGCTTGACTGGCCGGTCAGTCGGATGGTGAGACTCGGGTTGGGGCGAACCATTTCCTGCGTACTGGTCCTTATGGGCTTTGTCATTATCAGCATCTTGCTATTAGTAGGACTGATGCCGGTGATTTCACGACAAAGTATCAATCTGATTCAGGAAACCCCGCTAATATGGCAAAAAGCACAGGATTGGATCCTCACCTTACCGGAAAAATACCCTGACTACGTGCAGGTTTATCAGATTCATCAGATGATGGAAGGACTCAACGATAAACTTGTCGAGGTGGGCGAGCAGCTTATCTCCGCATCTGTCAGCTCATTGGGGGACGTCGCCGCGTTGCTGGTGTATTTGATTCTGGTGCCGTTGATGGTGTTTTTCATGCTGAAAGACAAAATGTTTTTTGTCCGTAGTATCTCTTCTGTACTGCCTCGCGAAAGACGGCTTATTACGCAGGTTGGCCAGGAGATGAACATTCAGATAGCCAATTATATCCGCGGTAAAGTCATCGAGATCGTGATTGTCGGCGCAGTATCCTGTATCACCTTTGTGCTGATGGACCTGCGGTATGCTATGTTGCTGGGGGTGCTGGTAGGACTGTCGGTACTGATTCCGTATATCGGCGCTGCGGTTGTCACCATTCCGGTAGCGGTTGTGGCGATGTTTCAATGGGGAATTACGCCTGAGTTCTGGTACCTGATGATTGCCTACAGCGTGATTCAGGCACTTGATGGCAACCTGCTGGTGCCGGTACTCTTTTCGGAAGCGGTGAGCCTTCATCCGCTCTATATTATTATCGCTGTTCTGTTTTTTGGCGGCCTGTGGGGCTTCTGGGGCGTATTTTTTGCCATTCCGCTGGCAACACTCGTCAAAGCGTTGATTACTGCATGGAGCAGCAATCCTCCGGCTCAGCAACATCCTGCCTGACTTATCTATAATGGCCCACCCTAGGGTGGGTCATTAATCTGAATGCTAATCTGTATATTCTGTAAATCTATCTTTGTGCGGCATCAGTATAAACCTTGATTTAATCAAGGTTATTCCCTTTTTCTGATGTATTGGGGCATATCCGATAAGGAGAACTCCGTGATCGCATTTACGCTCAATGACCAGACTATTCAGTTTGATGGTGACCCCCAAACACCCTTGCTCTGGGTGATCAGAGACCGCGCCGGACTTACCGGCACAAAATATGGCTGTGGTATTTCGCAGTGCGGTGCATGTACGGTGCACGTTAATGGTATGACAAAGCGTAGTTGTGTTACACCGGTATCTACTATTGCTGATCAGCGTGTCACGACCATTGAAGGCGTTAACGGTAAAGAAGCTAATGCCATTCAGATCGCCTGGGTGGAGACAGACGTTCCGCAGTGCGGATATTGCCAGTCCGGTCAGGTCATGTCCGCGGTTGCGTTGCTTAAACAAAAGCCAAACCCCACAGATGAAGATATTGACGGTGCGATGGCGGGTAATATTTGTCGGTGTGCCACCTATCAGCGTATTCGTCAGGCGATTCATACCGCGGCTCAGCGGATGGAGGAGAGCGAATGAATACGGTCGAAAATCAATCCAGAAGGCATTTTCTGGCCGGCAGCAGCCTGGTTATCGGCTTTGCGCTGGCACCCAAAGCGATGGCATTAAGCGGTAAAACGTCGCTGGCTCAGGGGGCCAAGACTGACCAAAAACAATTGAATGCCTTTGTAATCGTATCACCGGATAATACAGTCACAGTATTGTCTAAACATCTGGAAATGGGTCAGGGTCCCTATACCGGTCTTACCCAGCTGGTAGCTGAAGAGCTGGATGCAGATTGGTCACAAATGCGCGCCACCGCGTCGCCTGCCGATGATAAAATTTACGCGAATACTGTATTTGGTATGCAGGGTACGGGGGGCTCTACGGCCATTGCTAATTCTTACGAGCAGTTTCGTCGTGCCGGAGCCATCGCCAAAGCCATGTTGGTGGCTGCTGCTGCCGCACGGTGGCAGGTTCCTACTAATAGCCTGAAGGTTGCTGGTGGCGTTGTAAGTGATCCTGCATCAAATCGCCAGGCAACTTATGGTGAGCTGGCTGAAGATGCGGCAATGCTGAATCCACCGGCGGACGTTAAACTTAAAGATCCCGCTGACTTTACTATCATCGGCGCGAAAAAAACGCGATTAGATACCCCGGACAAAACTGATGGAAAGGCGCTATTTACCCTCGATCAGTATCCTGAAAATGCACTGGTGGCCGTGGTCGCAAGGGCACCATACTTCAATGCCAGCGTTAAGCGGATGGATGATACAAAGGCCAGAAAAATTAACGGCGTTGTGGATATCAAGCCCGTTTCCCAGGGCGTAGCAGTGTATGCAGAAGATACCTGGAGTGCTTTGCAGGCAAAAGCGGCGCTTGACGTCGAATGGGATACCAGTGAGGCCGAGCAGCGTTCCTCTGACCAAATTATTGCTGATTACCGTGAACAAATGAAAAAAACCGGTTTTGAGGCCACCAAACGGGGTGATGTCGCCGGGTTGGCGTCCCGAGATGATCTGGAAGTCATCGAGGCTGAGTTTATCTTTCCTTATCTAGCTCACGCTCCCATGGAAACACTTGACGCTGTGCTGCAGAAAAATGAGGACGGTAGTATTACCTGCTATAACGGCGCGCAGTTTCCGGGCCAGGACAAACAGGCAATCTCGGAAATTACCGGTGTTGCTGCTGACAAAATTCACATGGAAATACAACTGGCTGGCGGAAGCTTTGGCCGCCGGGCACAGTTTGGCTCGCCCTATATGAGAGAGGCGGCTGAAGTATTTAAAGCGTCAGGTATGCAGCGGCCGGTTAAGCACCTGCATACGCGTGAAGATGATATTCAGGGCGGCTTTTATCGTCCGTTGTTCATCCATAAAATAAAAGGGTACCTTGATAAAAAAGGGGAAATCGTCGGGTGGGACCAGGTAATCGCCGGGCAGCCACTAATGAAGAAAGATGAACTTGACGAGACCAGTGTCGAAGGCGCGTCGGACTTGCCTTACAAGATTGAAAATCTGAACGTATTTTCTCATAACACGACCGCTAAAGTGCCAGTGCTGTGGTGGCGCTCGGTAGGTCACACCCATACCGGTTTTGTGGTTGAAGCATTTTTAGATGAACTGTTACAAAAAGCGGGTAAAGATCCCATTGACGGTCGACTTGCGCTGTTACCTAAAGACAGCCGTGAGGCAGGGGTATTAAAGGCTGTTGCAAAACTTATAAAAGATAAGCCGGTTGCGCAGGGACGACAACGGGGTATTGCCGTGCATAAAAGTTTTAGCACTTATGTCGCCGAGGTGGCAGATGTCTCTGTCGGTGAAGACGGTTGCCCGCGTGTGCATGATGTTTATGTCGCGGTAGATTGTGGTGTGGCAGTGAACCCAGATACTATCCGTGCCCAAATGGAGGGCGGTGTGGGCTTTGGCTTAGGCGCAATACTGTTTGACGAAATTGAACTGGGCGAGGGTGGTAAAGTCAGGCAATCGAATTTCCACGATTACAGAAGTCTGCGTATAAATGAAATGCCTCACGTGGAAGTGGAGGTTGTCAGCTCAAATGAATCGCCTACCGGCGTGGGCGAGCCTGGGGTGCCACCAATCGGACCTGCAGTGGCGAATGCCTGGCGCAGATTGACGGGCAAACCTGTCAGACGCCTTCCCATTAACCGTTACGAAAAAGCCTGAGGGAAAAATGATGAAAACACTACGATGGCTAGCCGTTGCGGGCGTAATGTCGCTGCCACTTATTGCGTATTCTGGCCAGGATGCACCGCAAACAGATTCTGGTACGCCAGCCCAGCCACTGCAATCAGCGCAGGATTTCTCTGATATAAAAGATGAGAAAATGCGTTCTGCTGCCATGTTTGAAGAACTGGGTAAAGTGATACAACATCCCAGATGCATGAACTGTCATCCGGCTGGCAACCAGCCGCTTCAGGGGATGGACATGACGGTGCATGAACCGCCTGTTCAACGTGGTCCGGCAAATTTTGGCTCACCTGGCATGGAGTGCAATACATGTCATCAGAGTGAAAATGTGACATTAGCGGCGCAGGCAGAAGATATAAAGTCTGTACCCGGAAATCCGAAATGGCATCTGGCACCCATTGAAATGGCATGGGTCGGAAAATCACTGACACAGATTTGTGAGCAAATCAAAGATAAGGAAAGAAATGGCAATAAGACCATGGAAGAAATGATTCATCACATGGCAAAAGATAATCTGGTCGGTTGGGGCTGGAACCCTGGCGAAGGTCGCGAACCTGCGCCAGGCACACAGAAATCATTCGGTGAATTGTTTGAAGCCTGGGTGCATAGCGGCGCACATTGTCCCTCGGCCTAATGGCCGCTGAAAACGAAAAAAAGCCCTGAAAGTTTCAGGGCGTCTTTTTTACTGTTCCAGGTAACGTAGTACTACTTCGTGATGTTCTTTCGTTTTGAACTTATCGAAGACATGCTCAATATTGCCTTGCTCATCAATCATGAAGCTGGTGCGATGAATGCCATCATACTCTTTGCCCATAAACTTCTTGGGGCCCCATACGCCAAATTTTTCGGCAACTGCATGGTCTTCATCCGATAGAAGCGTAAAATTCAGGTTCTCTTTTTCAATGAATTTAGGCAGGCGCTTTACCGGATCCGGGCTGATACCCAGAACCACAACATTGTGCTCATCCAATGCATCTTTAGAATCACGTAAGCACTGCGCCTGCGTGGTACAGCCAGGGGTCATTGCCTTTGGATAAAAATAGACTAATACTTTTTTGCCCTCAAAAGAGGACAGCGATACGGCCTCATCGTTTTGATCCTGAAGGGTAAATTGTGGGGCTTTATCACCAGCCTGTAGCATTTTCATAAGACTCCTTATTTGACTTATCGACCACTTTTCCAGATAACGATAAAGAGTCAAATAAGGCCATTACATCAGATTGCAACTGTGCAAAGTCAATTTCGGTAGATGCATTAACCACAAACTTGCAGCGCATTGTTTGCTGGCCGCTATCGGAATCCATGCTAACACGCTGTCTGAACGCACTAATGGAAAGTTGGCGGTCTGCAAAAAAACCAGTCACTGCCTTAATCTGTCCTTCAGCATCAGCGCCGGTGAACTCGACATCAAAAAGATGTTCCAGATTTTGCTTTTCATGATGACTGGTGCGTTTCATCATTGATAGCAGGTCCAGTCGCTGACAAAGCGGGGGTAACAAGCACTCAGTCTTGGTTACGGCGGTATGATCACCTTCAAGAATCATAGTGAGAGAAAATTCTTTTCCATAGATTGCCTGACGGCTATCAAGAATATTGCATCGGGTCTCACTCACCAGCGATGAGATCTCGCTGAGAATGCCGCTGCGGTCAGTACCTAAAATGGTGACGATAAGTTGCTGCTTCATAGACAGTATATCTGAATTTTATATGCATCGATGGTAGCACAGAGGTTTTTTATGTTACCAGTACAAGCCGGTAGGTAAATAGTCTAAATAAACCAGGCTATATGCTTGTTTTTAGCAGGGTGAATAATTAACATGTGCGCTCACCAAACGCGGAGACACTATGTTTAAAGGCAGTTATGTTGCACTAATTACGCCGATGCATGATAACGGCGACGTTGACTACCCGGCGCTTGAACGTCTGATTGATTTTCATATTGAGCAGGGTACGCATGGCATTGTTGCTGTAGGCACGACCGGTGAGTCACCTACACTGCCTTTCGATGAACACGTGGAAGTGGTTCGTCAGACCGTGAAGATGGTCGATAAAAAGATTCCGGTCATGGCGGGTGCCGGGGCAAATTCTACTGCCGAAGCCATCTTCCTGAGTCAGCAAATGGCCAGTGTGGGTGTCGATGGTTTTCTTAGCGTTGTTCCCTATTATAATAAGCCACAGCAGGCGGGTATGGTGGCACATTTCAATGCCATCGCAGATGCAACGGATATTCCGGTTGTACTGTATAATGTGCCAGGGCGCACGGTTGCTGACATGCAGCCTGAAACGGTAGCTGAACTTGCTAAACATAAAAATATTGTTGGTATTAAAGATGCGACCGGTGATCTGGAACGGCTTAAAGAAATGCAGGCGCTGGTTGACAGTGACTTTGTATTTTTAAGTGGTGATGATGCAACCAGCTGTGAATTTTTATGTCAGGGTGGACATGGTGTTATTTCTGTCACAGCCAACGTGGTGCCAAACGCAATTGCAAAAATGTGCGAAGCGGCGTTGAATGATGATCAGTTGCTTTGCCGCGAAATCGACAAACCTATCAATGCGCTTCACACAGCATTGTTCATTGAGCCTAATCCGGTTCTGCCAAAATGGGCATTGTATAAAATGGGTATGATCAACAGCCCTAATTTACGCTTACCGATGGTTTTACCGGAACTTGCCAGTCAAAAACATATCGAAGAACTATTAAAACAACACGCCCTGTTAAAAGGTTAAGAAGGAATATCAATGAGTAAATCCCTGGCTTTGGTAAGTGGTCTTGTTGTGCTGTCCCTTGCCGGATGTTCAAGCCAACTGGAAAAGAGTACTGCGACCGGTAGTTATAAGTATCTAAAAGCGGAGCAGCACCCGAAGATGCAGGTACCTGATGAGCTGAATCAGCCTGAATTTTCAGATGAGTATGCATTGCCTACATTGGGCAGTGGTGCTGATAAAGGCCTGGTTGGTCGTGATTTACGAATCATTTCTCCTGCGCTGGTGCATCCACTGGTAACTGGCTCCCATGTTCAGGAGGGAAGTGAAGGTGCGGTGGTGACATTTGATCAGGTTGATGATCGCCAGCCACTAAGTCAGGCAATCTGGAATGCAGTAAAAAGCTTTCTGGACAAACAAAATGTGGGCATCAGCAAGTTTGACGAAGCGCAAAACGTTCTTGTTACAGAATGGTTTGTCTTATCAGAAGAAATCGAAGATGAAGACAGTCCCTGGTATGCCTGGTCATCAGATATCGATGCTGAGAAAAAGCGTCGGTTCAGATTCATTCTGGATGTAAAGCCTCACGGACGTACCGCTTCACTTCGCACCGAACTGGTGGAATTTGAGCAACAACGTGGCGATAACACTGTAACTGATATCAATGATTTTGCCCGCCACCGTGAAGAGGTGGATATACTTAACGAAGTTATTTCGCATTATGAATACCAGATACAACTGGATAATAGCCGTCGTATCGCCGAGATTCGTCAAGGCCTGCAAACTGAAATGAGTTTCAACAAAGATGGCGATCCGGCCATTCTTGTAAAAGGGCAGTATGACGTTGTGTGGCCTCGCATGCTATTAGTGCTGCGTAAACTTGGATTTGATGTAAAAGATTTGGATAAATCGACCGGACTGCTTTTCGTGACCTTCAATGGTGATGATGAAGGATGGTGGAACAATTTATTTTCTGGCGACAGCGAATTGCTTGACGAAGGTGATTATCGACTGCAGATCGCGCGAAGTGGTGAAAACACGGTTGTGACGTTTATGGATGATGAAAGTCAGCCATTCACCGCCAAAGAAGTGACTGATTTATATGACCCCTTTTCTGAGGTTATGACCCAAGATAACCTGGACATTTAAGACTGAGACTAAGATGGAAAAGCGCGAAGAACTTTATCGTGGTAAAGCCAAAACCGTATATCTGACCGACGATGCAAATAAACTAATTCTGCATTTCAGAAACGATACATCGGCCTTTGACGGGCAAAAGATTGAGCAACTGGAACGCAAAGGTGAGGTAAACAATAAGTTTAATCATTTTATTATGAGCAAACTTGAAGATGCCGGTATTGCGACACAGGTTGAGGCGTTATTGTCTGACAACGATTCTCTGGTTAAAAAGCTGGATATGATTCCTGTTGAGTGTGTTGTTAGAAATGTGGCTGCAGGCTCATTGGTGAAGCGACTGGGCGTGGAAGAGGGCACATTACTGGATCCGCCGGTATTTGAGTTCTTTTTGAAAAATGACGCCCTTCATGACCCAATGGTCAATGATTACCATATTTTATCGTTTGGCTGGGCCTCTGAAGACCAGATCGCACAAATGAAAAATCTGACGTTCAAAGTCAACGAAGTACTAAAATCTTTGTTCGACGACGCGGGAATGATGCTGGTTGATTACAAACTTGAATTCGGTGTCGATAGCGAGGGTAATATCGTACTGGGTGACGAATTTACGCCAGACGGCTGTCGCCTGTGGGATAAGGAAACCCGCAATAAAATGGATAAGGACCGGTTCCGCCAGGGGCTTGGCTCCGTGGTTGAGACATACATTGAAGTCGCTGCAAGACTTGGCCTTAACCTTTAAGTTAAAAATGCTTACATAAGAAAGGGGAACAGGTGTTCCCCTTTTTTTTTTAATAAGGAATTTTCAGTGCGTTATACCGCCGGTATTCGTATCGTTACGCTCTGCAGTATTGCAATGCTGGCCTTTGCTGCCAATTCACTGTTATGCCGTATGGCGTTGGTATCTACCGCTATTTCTCCCGCCACCTTCACCGCCATCAGGCTGGCCAGCGGTGCTGCATTTTTGCTTTTATTATTGACGCTTACTCGTCAACGACGAAATATGCAGGGGTCCTGGATGGGTGCTGCTTGTCTGTTTGTCTACGCCACTGGATTCTCGTTTGCCTATGTTTCAATGAACACTGGTACCGGTGCGCTTTTGCTTTTCGGTGCTGTTCAGATCACGATGCTAATACAGGCGATTAGAAAGGGCGAAACATTTTCCATCCCGCAATGGCTGGGATTTTTTATGGCGGTGGCCGGATTACTTATACTGTTTATGCCAGGTGCAACTGTCCCGCCGGTTATTCCAGCCTTACTCATGATAAGTGCAGGCATTGCCTGGGGAGCCTACTCACTGATCGGAAAGTTGGCCAACCGGCCTTTATTGATGACCACGGGTAATTTTGTCAGGTGCATTGCTCTCATTGCCTTACTGATCCCTTTTAGTATGTCTGAAACGGCGCCGGTAGATGGCATTATTCTGGCAATACTTTCAGGGGCTGTGGCGTCAGGGGCGGGATATGCTATCTGGTACTCTGTATTGCCTTCACTGAGCGCGTCACTCGCTGCCACTGTTCAACTGAGTGTGCCTGTTATTGCAATGATAATGGGTTGGCTGGTACTGGGTGAGTTACTGACTCTGCAAATGCTGCTCGCTGCCACGGTTACGTTAAGTGGTATCGGGTTAGTGATTTATTTTCGTGGGAAAGAAAAGCAAGTTAACGAACGTTAACGGGGAATATCAATTTTCAACGCAGACAACGGTACACAGCAGCAGGGAAGTATTTCATCATCGTCAATATATGCCAGTGGATCAGTCGTGTAACTTACCTTTCCACACAACAGCTTAGTTCTGCACGCGCCACAAAACCCTTCCCGACAGTGAAAATGCACATCGATATTGTGCGCTTCTATTGTCTCTAATAAGGTTTTGTCTGTAGAGGCTGAGACGGGGCCCACATCGACAATGTCGATGTGGAACCGTTCATCAGAGTGGGACATGAAGGGATTTAAAGCTCGAAGTCGGCAAAATCATCTTCGCTGACGCTGGAGTCAATCTGACCGACCAGATAAGAGCTGATTTCAGATTCCTGCGGGGCAACCTGAACGTTGTCGGAATTCAAGTAATTGTTCATCCAGGGTAGCGGATTGCTTTTCACATCAAACGGTGTATCCAGTCCGATTGCTGCCATACGCTGATTAGCAATGTATTCTACATACTCACACAGAATTTGCTTGTTCAGACCAATCATCGAGCCATCTTTAAACAGGTAGTCAGCCCATTCTTTTTCCTGGGCAACGGCGCACATAAAGATCTCTCGCGCCTGGTCTTTGCATTCTTCCGCAATTTCAGCCATCTCAGGATCATCCTTACCTTTAGCCCAGATATTCAGAATATGCTGGGTCGATGTAAGGTGAAGGTTTTCGTCACGGGCAATCAGACGAATAATTTTAGAGTTACCTTCCATCAGCTTTCGTTCTGCAAAAGCAAAGGTGCAGGCAAAGGACACATAGAATCTGATCGCTTCAAGTGCATTCACAGAGTTCATGCACAAGTACAGTTTCTTTTTCAGCTCACGCGGATTAATAACATGAGTTTCACCATCAACCGTGTGCGTTCCTTCACCCTGTGTTTGCCAAAGCTGTGTGGCAAATATCAGGTCGTCGTAATAACGGGAAATGTCAGAGGCACGACGCTTTATCTCGTCATTGACCACGATATCATCAAAAATATCACTGGGATCAGAGAAAAGGTTACGCAGGATATGCGTGTACGAGCGAGAATGAATCGTCTCAAAAAATGACCAGGTTTCTACCCATGTCTCAAGCTCAGGCAATGAAATAATAGGTAGAAAAGCAATGTTCGGGCTACGGCCCTGAACGGAGTCCAGCAGCGTCTGATACTTCAGATTTGAAATAAAGATATGCTTTTCCGGATCGGTCAGCTTTTGAAAGTCGACACGGTCACGGCTGACATCCACTTCCTCAGGACGCCAGAAAAAACTAATTTGCTTTTCTATCAGCTTTTCAAAAATAGAATGTTTTTGCTGATCATAACGTGCCACATTAACCGGATTCCCGAAAAACATTGGCTCAGAAAGCGAGTTAACGCTTTGTTGGTTGAAAGTGGTGTATTTCATAAATCCCGTTTACCTAATTCTGTAGTGATACATCAGTCCCGGCCGATGGAGCGTGCTATATTTTGCACGCACCACCTGCACAATCATCATCTTCAACCATCACAGCTTCCTGAGCCTGAGGCTTCTGTTGTTGCGCTTTGGCTTCAACAGAGCTGGCATCAGAGGCGCCATCACGGGTGTTATGATAATAAAGGGTCTTAACGCCCAGTTTGTACGCGGTAAGCAAATCTTTTAACAGCAATTTCATCGGAACTTTGCCGCTATCATATTTGCCCGGGTCATAATTGGTATTGGCCGAAATCGTTTGGTCAATAAACTTCTGCATAATACCAACCAGTTGCAGATATCCATCATTAGAAGGAATATCCCACAACAGCTCATATTTATCTTTGAGTGTTTCGTACTCAGGCACAACCTGCTTCAGAATACCGTCTTTACTTGACTTAATGCTGATATGCCCGCGCGGTGGCTCAATACCATTTGTAGCGTTTGAAATCTGAGACGATGTCTCAGACGGCATAAGTGCAGACAATGTTGAGTTGCGCAGGCCATGCGTTTTAATCTCTTCACGCAATCCATCCCAGTCCATATGCAAAGGCTCATTACATACCGAGTCCAGATCCTTTTTATAAGAATCAATCGGCATGATGCCCTGCGCATAAGTAGTTTCATTGAACTTAGGACAGGCACCTTTTTCCTTCGCCAGATTGTTGGACGCCTTAAGCAAATGGTACTGCATTGCTTCAAAGGTACGATGTACCAGGCCATTTGCGCTGTGATCAGAATATTTAACGCCATTTTTTGCCAGGAAGTAGGCAAAGTTAATGACACCCACACCCAATGTACGACGGTTCATCGTCGCATTATAAGCTGCAGGTACCGGGTAATCCTGATAGTCCAGCAGGCTGTCCAGTGCACGAACCGCCAGGTCTGACAACTCTTCAAACTCATCAACCGATTTAATCGCGCCTAAGTTAAATGCAGAAAGGGTACACAGGGCAATTTCGCCTTCCTCATCATTAACGTGCTGAAGCGGCTTGGTTGGTAGTGCAATTTCCAGACAAAGGTTACTCTGGCGCACCGGGGCAACTTTAGGATCAAACGGGCTGTGGGTATTACAGTGATCAACATTCTGCAGATAGATACGACCGGTAGAAGCACGCTCCTGCATAAATAAGCTGAACAGCTCCATCGCTTTGATCTGCTTTTTGCGAATGGAAGGATCATTTTCGTACTGTACGTACAATGCTTCAAACTTTTCCTGATCAGCAAAAAATGCATCGTAAAGACCCGGAACATCAGAAGGGCTGAACAATGTGATGTAACCATCCTTCATCATTCTTTGGTACATCAGCTTGTTGAACTGTACACCGTAATCAAGGTGTCTGACCCGGTTTTCCTCAACACCGCGGTTATTTTTCAGTACCAGTAGCGACTCAACTTCCATGTGCCATAGCGGATAAAACAGGGTCGCAGCACCGCCACGTACACCACCTTGTGAGCAGCTTTTTACCGCGGTCTGGAAATACTTATAAAACGGAATGCATCCGGTATGGAACGCTTCACCACCACGAATAGGGCTACCTAAAGCACGAATGCGCCCCGCGTTTACGCCAATACCCGCACGCTGGCTGACATACTTAACAATCGCAGAGGCTGTGGCATTAATGGAATCCAGGCTGTCGCCGGTTTCAATCAATACGCAAGAGCTAAACTGGCGGGTTGGGGTACGTACACCTGACATAATAGGTGTCGGCAGAGAAAGTTTAAATGTCGATGCTGCGTTGTAAAAACGACGGACATAATCCAGACGTGTGTCTTTTGGATAATTAGCAAACAGACAGGCGGCAACAAGCATATAAAGGAACTGAGCACTTTCATAAATATCGCCGGTCACGCGATTTTGTACCAGGTATTTACCTTCCAGCTGTTTAACGGCGGCATAGCTGAAATTCATATCACGCCAATGATCGATAAACGTATCCATCTGCGCAAATTCTTCAGGCGTATAATCTTCAAGCAGATGCATATCGTATTTACCTGCATCCACCATTTTAGCCACGTGCTGATACAGCGCTGGGGGCTCAAATTGCCCGTAGGCTTTTTTGCGCAGGTGAAAGATTGCAAGACGTGCAGCAAGATACTGGTAATCCGGCGCATCAGTAGAGATAAGGTCAGCAGCTGACTTAATCAGCGTTTCGTGAATTTCGCTGGTTTTAATACCATCGTAAAACTGAATTTGCGCTTTTATTTCTACCTGTGAGACCGATACGTTATCAAGTCCTTCTGCCGCCCAAGTGATGACTTTATGAATTTTTTCTAAATCAATGGGCTCTTGTTCACCGTTGCGTTTGGTGACGAGTAAATCGTTATTCATTTGTACTGGCCGTTGTGTCTGTTAGCGCTTTGTGCGTGGGCAAAGCCCGTGAGTTTGAGATTTTTATTATTCACGCATGTGAATAGGCAAATGGTGTGATCTGCTATTCACTATCATCCATCTTTTCCTGCCACCACGTTTCCCTGTTCGCCGTGGACATAGCCCAGTGACGCCGGTAGCAAGAGAATGAGATTAAGCACAAGATAGTGAGGTTTGAGTCTTATTGCAACCCAATATCTGGTGCTTAAAACAGCGATCAAACCGATAACATTTTTAGGTTAG
>CAZOYR010000030.1:0-8609 GCA_964584105.1 uncultured Alteromonas sp. | reverse complement strand
AAAGGATTTTACAAGCGTAATTTATCCAGAATGCAAGCAATTTTAATCGAAAGATCCGTAACAAAAATTTATTATTCTATTTTTGCTTTATATTATAATTTAACGACATATAGTGATAAAATTTGCACAAGCCACTATATGTAGTGTTTTAGACTAATTGCGTATGCAACATATAGTTGACGTCGATATTCTTATCTGACAGGTAAAAGCGCTGCGTGAGTGGATTCATATGCAGGCCCGTTGCATGGTGCGTGACCAGATTACTTTGGTCCGTCATCGTCATCAGTTCCGAAGGCCGGATGAAACGATTGTACTGATGTGTGCCTTTGGGGACCAGCCCAAGAATATATTCTGCGCCTAGAATGCCCATCAAATACGCTTTAGGGTTGCGGTTGAGCGTTGAAAAAAACACATGTCCGCCGGGCTTTACTAATTTCGCACAAGCCTGGACCACCAGGGCTGGGTCAGGAACATGCTCAAGCATTTCCATACAGGTGACCACATCAAATGCGCCAGGGCTCTGCTCGGCAAGGGCCTCTGCCGTGATGCACTTATAATCCACTGATATGCCAGATTCCAGGCCGTGTAAGCGCGCTACCTCAAGGGATGCCTCTGCCATATCGATGCCGGTTACCGTGGCGCCCATTCTGGCCATGGACTCTGCAAGGATCCCCCCTCCGCAGCCGACGTCAACGACTTTTTTATCGTACAGACCGTCAGTATGTTGAGCGATAAAATCCAATCGCAGTGGATTAATCAGATGCAGCGGTTTGAATTCACCTTCTGTATCCCACCAGCGAGAGGCCAGTTCACCAAATTTTGAAATTTCCTGTTCATCAACATTAGACATGGTGCAGTCCTTTTGGGAAATAAGTTGCCATAACATAGCGTAAAAGTCGGTTAATTGGCATTGTTAAGTGTTGCCGGCCAGCTTGTGTGGATGAAAAATAGCCGCTTAACATCAGGCTTGTCTTTTGAGATGATTAACCGCTACATTATTTGTCCCGGCGGTGGTACACTCGAGGATTGTTCTACCGCCCCAATAATAAGAATGTGCGCGTTCAGCCTGTTGCTGTTTCTGGGGCTTGTCGAAAACAGCGCACACTAAACCTAAGTTAAGGGAAAAAGCAGTTTATGTCTGATAACGCTAAAGAAATTCTCCCCGTCAATATAGAGGAGGAACTGAAAACCTCCTATCTCGACTATGCGATGAGCGTTATTGTTGGCCGTGCACTTCCGGATGTGCGAGACGGCCTGAAGCCGGTTCATCGTCGCGTATTGTTTGCGATGAACGAGCTGAAAAACGATTTCAATAAACCATATAAAAAGTCAGCACGTGTTGTTGGTGATGTAATTGGTAAATATCATCCCCACGGCGACTCTGCCGTGTACGACACAATCGTTCGTATGGCGCAGTCATTCTCGCTTCGTTACATGTTGGTTGACGGGCAGGGTAACTTCGGTTCAGTCGATGGCGACTCAGCCGCTGCTATGCGTTATACCGAAGTACGTATGGCCAAGATCGCGCACGAACTGCTTGCTGATCTGGACAAAGAAACCGTCGACTTTGTACCGAACTATGATGGTACTGAGCAAATACCAGAAGTATTACCTACCAGGGTACCCAACTTGCTTGTCAACGGGTCATCAGGTATCGCGGTAGGAATGGCGACCAATATTCCGCCACATAACCTCACAGAAGTTATTAACGGCTGTGTCGCATTAATCGAAGATCCGGATATCTCCATCGATGATTTGATGCAGCACATTCCGGGCCCGGATTTTCCTACAGCAGCGCAAATCAGTGGCCGTAAAGGTATTGAAGATGCGTACCGTACTGGTCGCGGTAAAATTTATTTACGTGCTAAGGCTGAAATTGAAACGGAAGACAACGGTAAAGAAACCATCGTTGTTAATGAAATCCCGTATCAGGTCAATAAAGCCCGCCTTATCGAAAAAATCGCCGAGCTGGTTAAAGAAAAACGGATAGAAGGTATTTCTGCGCTGCGCGATGAGTCTGATAAAGACGGCATGCGCATCGTTATAGAAGTTAAGCGTAACGAGTCCGCTGAAGTTTTGCTTAATCACCTGTACGCCAATACGCAGTTACAGACCGTTTTCGGCATCAATATGGTTGCGCTGGATAATAACCAGCCAAAAGTATTCAATTTAAAAGAAGTGCTTGAATGCTTTGTATTGCACCGCCGTGAAGTTGTCACTCGTCGTACAGTATTTGAATTACGTAAAGCCCGTGACCGTGCGCATATCCTTGAAGGCCTGGCAATTGCGCTGGCCAACATCGATCCGATTATAGAGTTGATTAAAGCGTCGCCAAGTCCGGCTGAAGCTAAACAGTCATTGGTTGCACAGGGCTGGAACCTGGGTGATGTTGCTGAAATGCTGGATCGTGCCGGTGATGATGCCGCACGTCCTGACTGGTTATCACCGGAATTCGGTATTCGAGACGGCAAGTACTTCCTGACAGAGCAACAGGCTCAGGCCATCCTTGATCTTCGTCTGCATAAGCTGACCGGTCTGGAGCATGAAAAGATTCTTGGCGAGTATAAGGAACTGCTCGAGCAGATTGCTGAGCTGCTTTATATCCTTCGTTCACCTGAGCGATTGATGGAAGTTATTCGTGAAGAGCTGGAAAAAATTCGTGAAGAGTTTGGCGATGAGCGTCGTACTGAAATCACCGCAGCCAGCCATGATATCGATATTGAAGATCTGATAGAGCAAGAAGACGTGGTGGTAACCCTGTCTCGTGAAGGCTACGTTAAGTATCAGAAATTGTCTGATTACGAAGCTCAGCGTCGCGGTGGAAAAGGTAAATCAGCAACGAAGATGAAGGACGAAGACTTTATCGAACGCTTGTTGGTTGCCAATACCCATGATCATATTTTGTGCTTCTCAACCCGCGGCCGCTTATATTGGCTGAAAGTGTACCAGCTGCCGTTTGCCAGCCGTAACGCCCGGGGTCGTCCTATTGTCAATATTCTGCCACTAGAGGCCGATGAACGCATTACAGCTATCTTGCCAATTAAAGAGTTCGAAGAAGGCAAGTATGTCTTGATGGCAACGGCTAACGGTACGGTCAAAAAGACCGATCTGAGCCTTTATTCACGTCCTCGTTCAAGTGGTATTATTGCGGTTAACCTGAATGAAGGTGATGAGCTGATTGGTGTTGCTATTACCCACGGTGACGACGACATCATGCTGTTCAGTGATGAAGGTAAAGTGGTTCGTTTCAACGAGAAACTGCGCGATTCAGAAACTGGTGAAGTGAAGCGTGATCCTGAAACCGGCGATGAACTACTGGCGCTGCGTCCAATGGGAAGAACCGCTACAGGAGTTCGTGGTATTAAGCTTCAGGAAGGCCAGCGTGTAGTTTCTCTGATTGTCCCACGCGGCGATGGCGCTGTGCTGACCGCTACCGAGAACGGCTTCGGTAAACGTACACCGCTGGCAGATTATCCTGCTAAGAGCCGGGCGACGCAGGGAGTTGTTTCAATCAAAGTCTCTGAGCGAAACGGTAAAGTCGTGGGTGCTGTGCAGGTTGATGATTCTGATGAAATCATGCTGATCAGTAATCAGGGCACATTGGTAAGAACACGCGTCGGTGAAGTGTCTGTGGTGGGTCGTAATACGCAGGGCGTAAGGCTGATTCGTACAGCACAAGACGAGTTTGTTGTAGGCTTACAACGAATCGAAGAAGTTGAAGATAAAGTTGTGCTGGATGAAAATGGTGAGGTCGTTGCAGTAGAGACGGCTGAAGATGCGCCATTATCAGGCAGCGATGAGAAGCCAGCACAGGAATAGGTGCGTTATCCGCCAGGATAATGTATTACTCTTTTAATCAACAAGCGGCTTCGTGCCGCTTGTTTTGTTTACAGGTGTGGATAAGTAATGAATCGGGTTTTTAATTTCAGTGCCGGTCCGGCAATGCTACCGCCTTCGGTTATGTTGCGCGCGCAAAACGAACTGATTAACTGGCGTGACGGTGGAACCTCTGTCATGGAAATTAGCCATCGCGGTAAAGACTTTGTAGAGATGGCTGAAAAATCAGAACAGGACTTGCGCGATCTGATGGCCATTCCCGATGATTATAAAGTGTTGTTCATGCAGGGAGGCGGTCGCGGGCAGTTCGCTGCAGTACCACTTAATATATCCTCGTCAACTGATACATCGCTTCATATGGTAACAGGCTCCTGGTCGAAGGGGGCTGTCGGTGAAGCCAACAAATTCAATAAGGCTGTGGTTATCGGTGAAACCACGCAAAAGGACGGCAAGGCTTATGTTTCTCGGCCTGCGTCTTCAGACATTGACCAGAGTGCTGCTTATCTGCATTTTTGCCCCAATGAAACCGTCGATGGCATTGCATTCGACTGGTTGCCAGAATCGGGCAGTGTACCGCTGGTCGCTGACATGTCTTCCTGTATCTTGTCTCAGCCATTGGATGTGAGCCGGTACGGCATTATTTACGCAGGCGCGCAAAAAAATATAGGTCCGTCAGGTCTTGCGGTTGTCATCGTTCACGAGTCTTTACTTGGCAATGCGCAGCAGGTGACACCATCTATTATGGACTACACCCAGACGGCAGATAACAACTCCATGTACAATACGCCTCCGACATTCTCATGGTATCTCGCCGGGCTGGTTTTCGAATGGCTTAAAGAGCAAGGCGGGGTGGAAGAAATTGCCAAGCGCAATAATCATAAAGCACAGCTTTTATATAGTGCCATAGACCAGTCTGATTTTTATCGCTCACAGGTGCATACCGAATGCCGCTCTAAAATGAATGTACCTTTTCAACTGGCTGATCCGTCATTGGATGATAAATTCTTAAAACTGGCCGATGAAGCTGGACTTAAAGCGCTTAAGGGTCACCGCTTTGTCGGTGGCATGCGTGCGAGTATCTACAATGCGATGCCCGTTGAAGGTGTGCAGGCGCTGGTCGACTTCATGTCTGAATTTGAACGTAATCACGGATAATCATATGGAACAACTTACTCTGGAACCCATTGCACAGGTCAGCGGCGAGGTAAATGTTCCTGGCTCTAAGAGCCTGTCCAACCGGGCACTGTTACTTGCAGCATTAAGCGAAGGTACTACAACGGTGACTAACCTTTTGGATAGTGACGACATTCGTCACATGCTCGCCGCACTGGAAGCGCTGGGTGTCTCTTATACGCTCAGCGACGATAAGACGGTATGCGAAGTGCAGGGTCTGGCTGGCGGCTTTTCTGCAACCGGACGATTGTCGCTGTTTTTAGGTAATGCGGGAACTGCCATGCGCCCACTTTGTGCAGCGCTGGCTGCCAGTGATGTGCAGGTAGAACTAACCGGCGAGCCGAGAATGGAAGAGCGCCCGATTAAAGATTTGGTTGATAGTTTGCGTCAGGCCGGCGCTGATATCTCCTATCTTAAGACAGAAGGTTATCCACCTCTAACTATTGAAGGTAAGATGTTGCAGGGCGGTACGGTGGATGTCGACGGCAGTGTGTCCAGTCAGTTTCTGACTGCATTGCTTATGGCTGCGCCATTATTCTCTGATGCCACCAGAATTCGTATTAAAGGAAACCTGGTTTCTAAACCGTATATTGATATCACTTTAGACACCATGGCCAAATTTGGCGTAATGGTCGAGAACCATGACTATGCAGAATTCTATATCTCAGCCGGCCAGCGATATCGTTCACCGGGTACATTTATGGTTGAAGGCGACGCATCGTCCGCGTCTTATTTTTTGGCAGCCGGCGCAATAAAAGGCGGTACAGTCAGAGTGACTGGTGTGGGCAAAGACAGCGTCCAGGGAGATATTCGCTTTGCCCAAGTACTTGAAAAGATGGGCGCCAGCGTCAGTTGGCATGAGCATTACATCGAAGTTACCGGTGCACCGCTACACGGCGTTGATATGGACTTAAATCATATTCCGGATGCCGCCATGACCATCGCTACTACAGCGTTGTTTGCCAGCGGTACAACCTGTATTCGCAACATTTATAACTGGCGGGTAAAAGAAACAGACCGTTTACATGCCATGGCAACTGAGCTTAGAAAACTTGGCGCAGACGTTGACGAAGGTGATGACTATTTGTGTGTCACCCCACCAGAAACACTCAGACACGCGCCAATTGACACCTACAATGATCATCGTATTGCGATGTGTTTTTCACTCGTAGCGTTAAGTGACACGCCAGTGACGATCAATGACCCGGGTTGTACGGCGAAGACATTTCCTGACTATTTTGAAAGATTTAAGCGTTTATACAGTAGTGCCGGCTAGAATATAAACAGGACGTTTATGTGAGCACATGGCAGGTGAGTTTTCATCTGCCATTGCTAAAGCCGGCTAACCGCGTATAATCTCCGCCGATTTTTAACCTTTTATTAATATAACTGGAGCAGGTATGCATCCGATTCCCGTAGTCACGGTTGACGGCCCGGGCGGGGCAGGTAAAGGGACGCTTAGTAGTTTGCTTGCTGAGAAACTTGGTTGGCACTTTCTTGATAGCGGAGCAATTTACCGCGTATTAGCTGTAGCCACCTTACATCACGATTTACCGGATGATGATGAGGAATCCATCGTCCCGCTTGCCACTGGGCTGGATGTCAGTTTTGAAACTGACAAAGAATCTACCCGCATTATTCTGGAAGGTGAGGATGTCACTGATGACATTCGCACCGAGCAGATAGGCGCAGTGGCATCAAAAGTCGCCGCTTTACCACGCGTTCGCGAAGCGTTACTTCGTCGGCAACGTGCCTTTCAGGATGATCCTGGATTGGTCGCGGACGGACGCGACATGGGGACAGTGGTTTTTCCTGACGCACCGGTTAAAATTTTTCTCACCGCCAGTGCTCAGGCCAGGGCGCAGAGACGTTACGATCAGTTGAAAGAAAAGGGCGCAGATGTTAATATTGCGCGCCTTTTGAGCGATATTGAGGCTCGTGATAAGCGTGACACGCAACGGTCTGTCGCGCCACTGGTACCCGCTCAGGATGCAATTGTAATAGATTCGACGGATCTGGATATTGACCAGGTCTTTGAAAAAGCGATGGAAGTTATCTCCTCCCGCCTTAAAAACGTGTGAGCATATAGCCCCAGAGCAGCCAGTCGCAATATGGATATAGCGACAAATTTTAATAACCCCACATTAGCCGGAATGTAGTGTGGATTTAACTATTTAATTATTATTGACCTTATGACTGAAAATTTTGCACAACTTTTTGAAGAAAGCCTACAGGAACTAGAGACTCGTCCAGGTTCCATCGTAAAAGGTACTGTTGTTTCTATCGATAAAGACATCGTACTGGTAGATGCAGGCTTAAAATCAGAAAGTGCTATCCCAGCAGACCAATTCAAAAACGCTGAAGGCGAGTTAGAAATCGAAATCGGCGATTCTGTTGATGTTGCACTTGATGCGGTTGAAGACGGTTTCGGTGAAACTATCCTTTCTCGTGAAAAAGCCAAGCGCCATGAAGCGTGGGTTGAGCTTGAAAAAGCATACGAAGAGAAAGAAACCATCACGGGTGTTATCAACGGTAAAGTTAAAGGCGGTTTCACTGTTGAAGTTAACAGTGTTCGCGCGTTCCTGCCAGGCTCTCTGGTAGACGTTCGTCCGGTACGTGATACTACTCACCTTGAAGGTAAAGAGCTTGAGTTTAAAGTAATCAAGCTTGATGCGAAGCGTAACAACGTGGTTGTTTCTCGTCGTGCTGTTATCGAAGCTGAAAACAGTGCTGAGCGTGAGTCTCTGCTGGCTAACCTTGAAGAAGGTCATGAAATCAAAGGTATCGTTAAGAACCTGACCGACTACGGTGCATTCGTAGATCTGGGCGGTGTTGACGGCCTGCTGCACATCACCGACATGGCTTGGAAGCGCGTTAAGCACCCAAGTGAAATCGTAAATGTTGGTGACGAAATCAACGTTAAAGTTCTGAAGTTCGACAAAGAGAAGCAGCGTGTTTCTCTTGGTATGAAGCAAATGGGCAACGATCCATGGCAGGACATTTCTCAACGTTACCCAGAAGGCACTAAGATCTCTGGTCAGGTAACTAACCTGACTGACTACGGTTGTTTCGTAGAGATCGAAGACGGTGTTGAAGGTCTGGTACACGTATCTGAAATGGACTGGACTAACAAGAACATCCACCCATCTAAGGTTGTTAACCTGGGTGACACTGTTGAAGTTATGGTTCTGGAAATTGACGAAGAGCGTCGTCGTATTTCTCTGGGTCTTAAGCAGTGCATCGCTAACCCTTGGGAAGAGTTCGCTAAGTCACACGAGAAAGGCGACAAGGTTACTGGTAAGATCAAGTCAATCACTGACTTCGGTATCTTCATCGGTCTTGACGGCGGCATCGACGGCCTGGTTCACTTATCTGACATCAGCTGGAACAAATCTGGCGAAGATGCAGTTCGTGACTACAAGAAGGGCGATGAGATCTCTGCAGTAGTATTGCAGGTCGACCCAGAGCGTGAGCGTATTTCTCTTGGCGTTAAGCAAATTGAAGAAGATCCGTTCAACCAATACCTGGCAACGAACAAGAAAGGCACTATCGTAAACGGTACTGTGACTGCTGTTGACGCTAAAGGCGTTACAGTTAAT
>CAZOYR010000029.1:0-34115 GCA_964584105.1 uncultured Alteromonas sp. | reverse complement strand
CGTTCCCCCGAACCGGCGGGTCGTGGTGCTATCTTCCTGCGTGAAAATCTCGAATATCGACTCACGTTTGTCTTTATCAATGCCTATGCCTGAATCGGTCACCCGGCCGGTCAGCGCCAGTCCGGACTGGCTTTTTTCCAATAAAAACTGCAGGGCAATTCGCCCGCTTTCAGTAAATTTGACCGCGTTACTTAGCAGGTTGCCCAGGATTTGGCGCAACCTTACGGGGTCTCCACAGACCACCGCAGTATCATCAAATTCTGTGGTGGTATGAAGGGCAATAGATTTTTTCTCACACTCCGGCTCGTACTGCGCTGTAACGGTTTTAATGAGCAGAGGCAGATTGAAGTTTATATGTTCAATATTCAGCTGACCCGCCTCAATTTTTGAGAAGTCGAGGATATCATCAACAATATACTGAAGGTTTTGCAGACTCTGTCGCGCCAGCGATAGATAGTACTGCTGTTTTTCGTCAAGCGGGGTATTATCAATTAATTGTAAGGTACCCGAAACCCCGTGCAGCGGTGTTCTGACCTCGTGACTCATACTCGCTAAAAAGCTGGACTTCAATCGCGCTGACTCTTCGGCTTTTGCTTTTGCATCAATCAGGTAGCGGCGGGTTTGCTCCTGCTCAGTGATATCCTGGCAAAATGCCACATAATGGGTGACGGCTTTGTTGTATTTGACCGGCGTCAATATCAGGCGAGTATAAAACACATCACCGTTCTGTTTGTGCAGCGTAACGGTTTCATCCACCGATTTGCCTGACTGTATCTGGCCGTTGATCACATCGATTTTTTGTACATCTGTCTGCGGTCCGGTAAGTGTGACCAGCGGTTTACCTTTTACATCCTCCAGAGCATAACCGGTAAGCCGGGTGAAGTACGCATTAACATAGACAATGGCTAAGCGGTTTGCTGAAAACTCAGCAATACCAATGGCAACGGTGGCACTTTGCATAGCATGACTCATCAGCCTGTTCATGCTTTCCAGTTTTCGTCTCTCCGTGACGTTGTTACCAATCAAAATGCTGCCAATAACATTTTTATTCTGATCGCTGAACGGCAGCAGTTCCCATTTTATCATTACCTCTTGCTGATACTGGTTCACATAGGACTTATCGATAGTGCTGCTGTTCTCGCTGACCTCGTTTTTCAAATGACTGAGCATATGATGGTCAAAGCCAAGGGTCTGTGCATTATCCCTGTAGGGACGGTTGGCCATCAAAACATTGTCATTTTTATCCAGAACGACCAGTAATTCTTCAAGAGAATCAATGACGTTGGAAAACTGCCGGTTAGACAGCGAAATTGAAAGCAGATTTTCTTTCAGTTCATCAAACGCATTTCGAATAAGCGCGAGCTCGGCGGCTTCATCCGCGGGCGCAACAGAGCGCAGGGCGCTTTGATTCTGCATGCTTTGTGCAATAGAGGTGTGCAGTGACGAGAGCGTTTCCCCGGCAAGGCTGGCCGAACGTCTGACGGCATAAACACTGATTAATACGGTCGCTACAATACAGCACAACAGAAGTGGCAGTAACCAGAACAGCGACTGGTAAACCGTACTCAGGGGAGCCAGACTGTGTACGGTCAGCGAATTCCACTGCATGGTATGACTGATCCAGTTAGAGAACTGGCTATCGGAGAACGACTGACCGCGGGCGATAACGTCAGAGTCGCTGCTGTATAACACCTTATTGCCGTTATCGGTAATGATCTGTATCGCCGAATTTTCCCGGGCGTAAATTAAATCCTCAATCCGGTCGACATATAACACAAGCGCGCCTTCCACGCTGTCCCCCAGTCTGACGGGTACTGCCAGCATCACGCCTTCAGCGGTGACGACAACAGTTTTTGCGCCAGTTTCAAGCGTGTCTGACTGCCACTGCTGCACAAAGGTATCCGGCAGTGTCGAGCGCCAGTTTTTAGTAATAACCGGCTGGGCGGCAAAATCATACAGTGCCAGTCTGAAGTCGTCGGAGCGGGTAAGCCGCAATGTGCGAAAAAAAAGCGGCAGATAAGTATCGCGCTGCTCGTAATCAATAAAACTGTTTACGATAATATCGTTGTCAGCAACGCTTTGTAACAGGCGTAACGCATCCTGCAAGCTGATTTGAACATCGTCCTGAAGAATTTTGGCGTGGTGTTTTTGTCTGTCGGCAACCTGTTCCTGCGCAAAATACAGCACGGCGCCGCAAATCAGAATGCTCACGATAAATAAGGCAGCAAGCAGGCGGGGGAACAGAACCCGTTGAAGTTTTCCGGCCAGAGAGACGGGTTGAGGCATCAGCTATCTCGTATAGGGGATAAGATTTCCCATTTTATCAAAACGTGACATGAAATAATCATCAGCCCATAGTGCATCATGTCGCGTTGAAGTGAAAGCCGGGTTGTAGCGTTTTACCACACCCTGGACGGCTGGCAGGTTTTGCAGCGCATCGCGTACTGCATCAGTATTTATACATTCCGCGTTGTTGACCGCAGCTGCCAGCAGATGTACCAGGTCGTAGGCATGGGCCAGGCCTACGACCGCCGGCACCGCCGCAGGAGAAATATCGGACCCGTATTGACTCTTGTATTGTGTCAGTAAAGCTTGAGCCTGGTCGTGAGATTGATGTAAGAAACTGAACGTCTGAATCACGCTGATATCCATAGATGCCAGCACGGGGAGTGAAACCATTGACACAAAATCGCCGCCAGCCAGCCCCCAGTGGGCAATAATTGGCATCGGCCGGGAGAACTGCTTATTGACCGCTTGTGCTACAACCGCTGCCTCAGGCGCATTCGCCACCAGGACAATGGCTTGCGCATTGGTATCTGCGATAGCGCCGGCATCCTGAGCAAACGTTGTCTGCTGCCAGTTTATCCAGGTCACTTTGACGATGTCGATATCCAGCCTGGCGGCTGCCTGGTGCAACGAATCATAGTTAGACCGCCCCCAGCCAGTGCGTTCCAACACCAGGGCCACCCGGTTAAGTCCCCGCGATTTAGCATGTTGGAGCAGTACACTTGCAGCCTCACTGTCGCGAATGGAGACTCTGAAAACATTGTTGGGCGCATAACCATTGTCAACAACAGGCGTGCCAGCTGCCCATGCGCCCAGGTACAGCAGATTATGATTATGAATAGCGTCGAGCTGGGCCATGGCGACCGGCGTATGTACACCACCAATTACCGCCAGCAGATTCTCTGTGTTGGCCAACTGATTAATGTTGGCAATTCCACGACCCGGATTACCCCGGTGGTCAGAACGAGTCAGCTTAAGCGGATGTCCAAGCAGCCCGCCTTTCTGATTAATTTCATTTACCGCTAGCTGTGCACCGCGATAAATAGCTTCACCGCCTTCTGCAGCAACAGTGCTGAAGTCTGCGTCAACCGCGATAACCAATGGTGACTGTGACGGCGTCGCTGCCTGCACCGATCCCCCTACATAAAAAGACAGTAATAAGCAGATGAGAAACAAATAATTACGGGCAGCCATTAAAATAAATCGTTCTGACAAAAAAGTTAGGTAGTAGAAGCATAGCGTCTTCTTTAGAAGAGGCAATTATACTTATGGTGTGAATTATCCATAGCATAACCGTTTGATGCTTCAGATCTTAATGCCCGCTCACGCCGATGTGTGTGAATTTTTCAGTGAACACGCCAGGAGAATACGCACATATGTCGCAGTTACCCCCAACAATTATAGATGTAGAGGCTTCAGGGTTCGGTGCACAGAGCTACCCTGTTGAGGTGGGTGTCATTCGTGCGGACGGTGAACGCTTTTGTAGTTTAATCAAACCTGCTGATGACTGGCATCACTGGGATGAACAGGCGCAGCAGCTTCACGGTATCAGTCGTGATGATTTGTATACCTATGGTCAGGCTGCTACTGAGGTCTGCCAAAAACTCAACGATTTTATTGATACGCCGACCGTGTACTGTGACGGTTGGGTAGTGGATTACCCCTGGCTGATCAAACTGTTCGATGCTGCAGGTGTTTCAATGAACTTCAGAGTATCGTCACTGGACTTTTTGCTCAAAGAGCGACAAATGGATGTATGGGATAAAGTGAAAGAAGAACTGCTGGCGCAATTTAACGATCGTCGTCACCGTGCCAGTTCCGACGCCGAGCTCATTCAGTTGACGTTTATGCAGTCTTTAAGTCAAAGTTAATCTCAGGTTCTGATCAGGTAGTCAGTCACAGCAATGAAACAACAGTGCGTAGGGATAATTGGCGGAATGAGCTGGGAGTCCACCCTCCTTTACTATAAAAAAGCCAATCAGCGGATTGCTGCGCAACTCGGTGGTATGCACAGCGCTGACTTACTGATTCATAGCCTTGATTTTGCAACCGTGTGCGACTGGCAGCATAGCGGGCAGTGGGACAAGCTGGATAAGCTCATGGCAGATACCGCCTGTCAGTTGGAAGCTGCCGGCGCCTCCGCTATTGCTATTGCCACCAACACCATGCATCGCTGTGCCCCCGCCATAACTTCAGCCACATCTGTTCCGCTTATCAATCTGATATCAAATACCGCCTGTGCCTGTATTGATGCCGGGCATAAGCATGTGGGCTTACTGGGTACTCGCTTTACGATGGAAGCAGATTTTTATCGTAGGGAATTGCAGGAACGGGGGCTGTCGGTAACGATACCGTCAACGGATGAACGTGAAGACATTCACAGCATTATATACAATGAACTTTGCCAGGGGAAAATAACCGCAACCGCCCAAAAGCGCTTTATCACCATCATGGATGATATGGCCGCCAGGGGAGTGACCGGATTTATTTTAGGGTGTACTGAGATCGGGTTACTTATTAAACAGGGCGATGTGCCGTATATGCTGTTTGATACCACAGATATTCATGTAGAGGCGATTGTCAGACATTTAACCGCTGGATAGACATACTGAAACAGGAGCTACAGACTAAAAGTGGTATTTAACACCCAACTCGATACTTGAAATATCCAGTTCTCCCACAGCCCGATACTCATACTCCACAGCCATGTTGAAGCGGTTAACATCACCCAGTTCCCAGCCCAGACTTGCAGCAACTCCTGCATTGTCTGGGATATAGACCTGCTGAACAGACTGATAGTTTTGATTGTTACTGGTTTGCAGCGCAGCAAAAACACGCTGTGATTTTGCAGTAGGCAGTGCACGTCTTGCCAACAGCCTTATTGAGTCTACCGGGCGATACGTTTCAATCGCATCAATCCATAGCGGGTGATAAGGCATTTCGCGCTCATACTTAAGTCCGAACGACCAGTTCGGTAAGCGATAATTTCTGTAATAGACATCTGCCTGATATTCCTGCTTAACAATATCTACCTGCGAAGATAACGGCTTGAAATTAAAGCCATCTTCAGCAAAAGCCGATGTACTTAACGCGCTTGCTAGAGCAAATAACAGATAGTTACCTTTCATAAAGCGACATCCGAACGTTGAGTAAATGCCCTGACCGCATAATACGGTGTGTCTTTTTATAATAATGCGATACCCCAGATTCGCGAGGAAATGGCGGTATATATTTTTATCATTTAGTACATTTATCCTACGTTAAAAATTATTAAAGTGATCGTTTTTTCATCACTTTAAAAGTTTAACAATTGAACAATGCAGTGACAACGGGGCGTTGGGGGAAGGCGTAAGAGGTGATTGATGTGCAAACAAAAATACCGGCTCAGAGCACTGAGCCGGCAGTGTATTATTACAGGGCTGCTCTAAGCGCCTCTGCTTTATCGGTGTTTTCCCAGGGGAAAGCATCACGGCCAAAATGACCGTACGCCGCTGTCTGGCGGAAGATCGGGCGTTCCAAATCGAGCATTTTTATAAGGCCATAAGGGCGTAAATCAAAATGCTCACGCACAAGCGCTACCAACGTTTGTTCATCCACTTTACCGGTACCGAAGGTTTCAATGCTGATGGATGTTGGTTCGGCGACACCAATGGCGTAAGAGATCTGAATCTCGCAGCGATCAGCCAGTCCAGCCGCAACAATATTTTTAGCGACATAACGTCCGGCGTAGGCGGCAGAGCGATCAACCTTGGACGGATCTTTACCTGAGAATGCGCCACCACCATGGCGCGCCATGCCACCGTAAGTATCAACGATAATTTTACGTCCCGTCAGACCACAGTCACCCATTGGTCCACCGATGACAAACCGGCCGGTGGGATTGATGTGAAAGCGGGTGCGATCGCTAAGCCACTGCTCTGGCAGCACCGGCTTAATGATTTCTTCCATAACCGCTTCGCGAACCTGTTCGGTACTGACGCTATCGCAATGCTGAGTCGATAACACGACCGCATCAACGCCGACAGGCCGGTTATTTTCGTAAACAAAGGTCACCTGGCTTTTAGCATCCGGACGCAGAAAATCCAGCTTACCTGACTTACGCACTTCAGCCTGCTTTTGCACTAACCGGTGTGCATAGGTAATGGGCGCGGGCATCAGCACGTCAGTTTCGTTACTGGCATAACCAAACATCAGCCCCTGGTCACCGGCACCCTGTTCTTCCGGGGCAGCGCGATCAACACCCTGGTTAATATCCGGTGATTGTTTACCAATCGCATTGAGTATGGCGCACGAGTCGGCATCGAAGCCCATATCAGAATGCGTATAGCCAATATCCTTGACGGTCTGACGGGTCAGCTCTTCGATATCAACCCATGCTGAGGTAGTAATTTCACCACCAACCAGTACCATGCCGGTTTTCACATAGGTTTCACAGGCAACCCGCGCACGCGGATCCTGCTCTAAGATTGCATCAAGAACGGCATCAGAGATTTGATCTGCAATTTTATCCGGGTGGCCTTCTGAGACCGATTCGGAGGTAAATAACTGCGTTGCCATAACGTCTCCGTAAAAATGTGACACTTTAAAGGTGTGGATTGTACGCGATTCAGTATAAATTACCAGTCTCTACTTCTGGACGTCTAAAAGTCCATTTGTTACGTTTGGTTGACATCGGTGATGTTTTTTACTCAATCGCTTATCAAATTTGCATAAACCGGCCTGCCTTAACGAAACACATTGCAGTGGGCAGGTGGTTAGGTAAAAATAGTTTTACTGTTAAAACAGCGGTCACAACATTTCTGTGAGCTAAAAAATACTGCTTACGTATGTTTTTGTCCGTAGGAACAAAACCAGGAGATAACATGCCCACTCGTCGAGAACTCGCCAATGCTGTTCGTGCGCTAAGTATGGACGCGGTACAAAAAGCTAAATCAGGCCACCCCGGTGCGCCTATGGGAATGGCCGATATTGCGCAGGTTCTGTGGTGTGATTACATGTCGCACAATCCTACTAATCCACAATGGGCAAACCGCGACCGGTTTGTGCTGTCAAATGGTCACGGCTCAATGCTGCTGTACTCACTGCTGCATCTTACCGGCTATGATCTGCCAATCGAAGAATTGAAAAATTTCCGCCAGTTGCATTCAAAAACACCGGGCCATCCTGAATATGGCTATACACCGGGCGTTGAAACCACTACCGGTCCGCTGGGCCAGGGTCTGAGTAATGCTGTTGGTATGGCGCTGGCGGAAAAAGTGCTTGCCGCTCAGTTTAACCGCGATAACCACGCCATTGTGGATCACCACACCTATACCTTTTTAGGCGACGGCTGTCTGATGGAAGGTATCTCACATGAAAGCTGTTCGCTGGCAGGTACACTCGGCCTGGGTAAGCTGATTGCCTTTTATGATGACAACGGTATCTCTATTGATGGAGAAGTTGAAGGGTGGTTTACCGATGACACAGCGGCTCGCTTTAAGTCCTATAACTGGCAGGTGATTGAGCACGTCGACGGTCACGATGCCGATCAGGTCAGAAAAGCCATAGAAGAGGCGCAGGCCAATACAACGCAGCCAACACTGATTATCTGTAAAACCATTATCGGTTTTGGTTCGCCAAATAAACAAGGTAAAGAAAGCTCGCACGGTGCAGCGCTGGGTGAAGATGAAATTGAACTTACCCGCAAGGAACTGGGCTGGACTGCCCCAGCCTTCGAAGTGCCTTCAGATGTCTATGCCGAGTGGGATGCCAAGGAGCGCGGGCAAAAAGCGCAATCAGACTGGGAAGCCGCCTTTGCAGACTATAAAAAGGCGTATCCTGAGCTGGCCGCCGAGTTTGAGCGTCGTGTCGCGAATAAAGCGCCGGAAAATTTTGTTGAAGTTGCCGATGAATACATTGCAAAACTTCAGGCAAATCCTGAAACTGTGGCAACCCGTAAGGCCTCTCAGGCTACGCTAAATGCGTACGGCCCAGTGTTGCCTGAATTGCTGGGTGGTTCAGCCGATTTGGCGGCATCTAACCTGACGCTTTGGGATGACAGTAAAGGCGTGGAAACCGGCGATGCCAGTGGTAACTATATCTACTACGGGGTGCGCGAATTTGCAATGTCGGCCATGATGAATGGTATCAGCCTGCACGGTGGCTTTAAGGCGTACGGCGCCACGTTCCTGATGTTCATGGAGTATGCCCGTAATGCCGTACGTATGGCCGCTTTGATGAAGTCGCCGGGCATATTCGTTTATACGCACGATTCAATCGGATTGGGCGAAGATGGCCCGACACACCAGCCTGTTGAGCAGATGGTCGCATTACGCTCTACGCCGAATCTGGATAACTGGCGTCCGTGTGATCAGGTTGAGTCAGCTGTCGCCTGGAAACAGGCAATACTGCGTGAAGACGGCCCCACAACACTGGTCTTTACCCGTCAGGGCGTACCGCAGCAGGAACGTACCGCTGAGCAGGTCAAGCTGATTGAAAAAGGCGGCTACATTCTAAAAGATTGTGAAGGCACGCCGGATATCATTTTGATTGGCACGGGCTCTGAGGTTCAACTTGCTGTTGAGGCTGCGCAAACGCTGTCTGAGCAGGGGACCAAAGCACGTGTTGTGTCGATGCCTTCTACCGATGTGTTTGACAGCCAGTCTGCGCAATACCGCGAAAGTGTTTTGCCGGCTGCGGTCAGTCGCCGCGTAGCGGTTGAGGCCCTGTCAAAAGACAGCTGGTATAAATATGTGGGCTATAACGGTGCGATTGTTGGCATGGACACCTTTGGTGAATCTGCGCCTGCCGGCGACTTATTCGCGCACTTCAATATTACCGCAGAAGCAGTGGTTGATGCTGCTAAATCGCTGCTGTAGGCCGGTCGTTTAATGGTAAGAGTTGCCATCAACGGTTTTGGCCGGATTGGACGGAATGTGCTGCGTGCCCTGTATGAAACAGGGCGCAATCAGCACATCCGTGTTGTTGCGATTAATGAAATTGCCAAGCCTGAAGGCGTGGCACATTTGTTAAAATATGATACCGCCCACGGGCGGTTTCCTTTTGATGTCGCATTAAAAAATACAACGTTACAGGTGGCTGGCGACAGCATTGCGCTCACTGCGTGTGAAAATATTGAAAGCTTGCCCTGGAACGACCTTGCTGTGGATATCGTACTTGAATGTACAGGGGTATATTCTGATCGCGAGGCCGGACAAAAGCACATTGAAGCAGGGGCCGGAAAAGTACTTTTCTCTCAGCCCGGCAGTAACGACCTGGACAATACGATAATATTTGGCAGTAACGAGGATTCGCTATTACCAGAGCACCGTCTGGTGTCTAATGGATCATGTACTACCAACTGTATTGTGCCGGTCATTCAGGTTCTTGATAAACACTTCGGTGTACAAAGCGGCACGATCACCACCATTCATTCTTCTATGCACGACCAGATGGTCATTGATGCCTATCATGATGACTTGCGCCGAACACGTGCTGCCAGTCAGTCCATTATTCCGGTGGATACGCGTCTTGCGCGTGGCATTGAGCGTATTTTGCCAAAGTTTGCCGGAAAATTTGAAGCCATCGCAGTCCGTGTGCCAACTATCAATGTTACGGCCATGGATTTGAGCGTTACGCTGGCGCAGGATGTCTGTATTGACCAGGTAAATGCTGTATTTAAGCAAGCCAGACAGGGACGCCTCTCAGGTATTTTAGATTACACTGAGGAGCCTCTGGTTTCGGTAGATTTTAACCATGATCCGCACTCTTGTATCGTTGATGGAACGCAAACACGTGTCAGCCACGGACAGTTAACCAAGACATTAATCTGGTGTGATAATGAGTGGGGATTTGCTAATCGGATGATTGATACTGCTCAGGCAATGTATCATGCCGGCAGTGCAGGATAATTTTTTGTTTGCTGTGACCAACGCAGCATACTAACGCTATTAGGGAGGCTATATGGCTATACCAACTATGCAGGATTTTTCGTTGCAGGGGCAGCGGGTTTTAATTCGTCAGGATCTCAATGTGCCGGTGAAAAATGGCGCGGTGACCTCTGATGCACGAATCAAAGCATCAATTCCTACTATCCAGAAGGCGCTGGATGCTGGCGCAGCAGTGATGGTGATGTCGCATCTCGGGCGACCCACCGAAGGTGAGCCAGCGTCTGAATTTTCACTTCAGCCAGTCGTGGACTATTTAAACGATGCACTTGATGTTGAAGTGCGACTGGTAAAAGACTATCTGGATGGTGTAGATATTCAGCCCGGCGAACTGGTTATTCTTGAAAATGTCCGTTTCAACAAGGGCGAAAAAAAAGATGACGACACGCTGGCTAAGCAGTACGCGTCATTATGCGATATCTTCGTGATGGATGCATTTGGTACCGCGCACAGAGCGCAGGCCTCAACCCATGGGGTGGCAAAGTTTGCCCCTAAAGCCTGTGCTGGCCCGCTTCTGGCAGCAGAGCTCGATGCACTGGGTAAGGCACTGGACAATCCCAAACGCCCGATGGTGGCTATCGTCGGCGGCTCAAAAGTGTCAACTAAACTGACCGTGCTCAAATCGCTGGCAGAAAAAGTGGATCAACTTATTGTGGGTGGCGGTATTGCCAATACCTTTATCGCTGCAAATGGCCACAATGTCGGCAAGTCGCTGGTAGAAATGGATTTGGTCGATGAAGCTAAATCACTGATAAGCGATGCGCAAATCAACGGCGGTGACATCCCGGTGCCTACGGATGTTGTGGTCGGCAAGCAGTTTGCTGAGGATGAACCTGCGCATCTGAAAACCGTTGCGGAAGTGGCTGACGATGACATGATCTTTGATATTGGTCCTGAGTCCACAGATGCATTAAAAGTTATTCTTAAAAATGCGGGCACGATTGTCTGGAATGGGCCAGTTGGCGTTTTTGAGTTTGATCAATTTGGTGCCGGTACTAAAGGTATCGCAGAAGCCATTGCACAAAGTGATGCGTTCTCAATTGCCGGTGGTGGCGATACGCTGGCAGCAGTAGATAAATATGAAATCGCTGATAAAATATCTTACATCTCAACCGGTGGTGGTGCTTTTCTGGAGTTTCTGGAAGGCAAAACACTCCCAGCGGTCGCTGTTTTAGAAGAAAAAAACCAATAATGTAAACAGCACACAGAGATTCTGTGTTCGGCGGACAGTGACGTTCGCCGATAAAAATTATAAACCCTACACCTGCTCTTTACAGCAGTCACAATAAGGAGTGTTGCTCATGGCATCACAAGCACAACACGCTATGCTGGATAAAATTAAAACAGCTGATGGTTTTATCGCAGCATTGGACCAAAGTGGCGGTAGTACGCCCAAAGCACTTCGTCTGTATGGGGTTGAAGAATCTCAGTACAGTAACGATGAAGAGATGTTTGATATGGTGCATCAGATGCGTACCCGCATTATCACCAGTCAGCCATTCAACGGCGATCGCGTTTTGGGCGCTATTCTTTTCGAAAATACGCTGGACCGCGAGATAGAGGGCAAGTCGAGCGCGCGTTATCTGTGGGAAGAAAAGCAGGTTGTGCCGTTTCTGAAAGTCGATAAAGGTCTGAACGACGAAAAAGACGGTGTTCAGACGATGAAACCCATGCCTGAACTGGTCTCTCTGTTAGAAAAAGCCAACGCGCAAAATGTATTTGGTACCAAGATGCGCTCAGTAATCAAGCTGGGCAATGAAGCGGGTATCAAAGAAGTGGTTAAACAGCAGTTCGAGGTAGGTCGTCAAATCATCGCCGCAGGCCTTGTTCCAATCATTGAGCCTGAAGTTGACATCAACAGTGCGGAAAAATCACAGGCTGAAACCATCCTGAAAAAAGAGATTTTGTCGCAGTTAGACGCGCTGGGCGATGGTGAGTATGTCATGCTGAAACTGACACTGCCTGACGAAGCAAATTTTTATGAAGACCTGATTAATCACCCCAAAGTGATTAAAGTGGTTGCGCTTTCCGGTGGTTACAGCCGCGAAGACGCCAATAAAAAGCTGGCTGAAAATAAAGGCATGATCGCTAGTTTCTCTCGTGCCCTGACGGAAGGCATCAGCGCACAACAGTCACAGGAAGAATTCGAAAAGTCGCTGGATGAAGCGATTGAATCGATTTATCAGGCGTCTAAAAGTTAATACTCGGTAGAGTAAAAGCCGACAGGCTTTCATAAACAGTCATGCGCCCGGCTTATCTGACCGGGCGTTTTTATATCTGTGACAGATATGCTTCGTGATGCAATCACGTTTCGTAATACGATGGTTTACAAAACCGGCTTCTGCCCCATAAAACCCTTCCGACAACTTCTGCCTACGACTAATTAACAATGATTAAAAAAATTAAAGGGGTCTACACTCAGTTTATCTTATACGCTATGACACCATTTTTGCTGTAGCAGCAAGGATGTGATGATGTGCGCTGATAACGGATGAATGTTACGTGGAAGAGGCGATTTTAATTACAATACTGACCGCAATGGTGGGTGCCTTTGCGCTTATCGGTATTGTATTTTCTTATGCTTTGCCGTCACCCTCACAACCTGATAAAGCCAGCGCGGCATATTACGCCCGCTTATTTTTATTTTTTCTGTGGTTGGGGTTTGTATTTTTATGTCTGCGTGCGCTGGATATGCAAGCACTGCATGTTGCAGGCTGCAATATCAGTTTCACGCTTGCCGCCTATATGGTGTATTTCACGGTTGTAAAGCGGCATGGAAATCAACCGCGCCCGTCGCATATGGCGTGGATTACTGGCCACCTCGTTACTGTCCAGCTACTCTCTGTACTGGCCTTTTGGCTGGCAACACCCTTCTGGTTTTCAGACACCTTACTGGCCATCAGTGTGTTTATTCCGCAGGTCCTGGCATTGCGTGCCAAATACCGTTCAATGGACCGGCGCAACCCCGGCGATCGCGTACTGTGTCATTTGCTGTGGGTTAATATTGTTGTGTGTCTGATCAGCATTCCGGTATACCTGCTGGATGCGGTCACATCGGGCGCGCAGCAAATGTTGTTGGCAATGGGTGTGGTGGTGATTCTAATGCTCAATGTCATGTTGGGATTTGCGGCGTCTGTTATTCACTCGCTGGTCGTCAGACTGCGAAAACAAATCTATCAGGATCCGCTTACCAAATGTCACAACCGCCACTACCTGCAGGATTATGCGTCAACATTTGTCGACACCATGCAGGTACATCGTGAAAAAGTATGTGTTCTGGTTACCGATGTCGACCATTTTAAAAGCATAAATGATCGCTATGGTCATCTCACCGGTGACAAAGCACTTAATCATTTTACGTATCAACTGCAGCAAGAACTGCGTGACAGTGATGTACTGATTCGCTGGGGCGGGGAAGAGTTTCTGGTGGTATTGCCCGGCTGCACTATTGAAGATGCCGCTAAACTTGCTGAACGGCTTAGACAGCGCGTTGCCCTGCAACCCCTGGTCATCGATACCCATTCGATCGCCCTGACAGCGTCTTTTGGGCTGGCGGAAGTCGCCAGAGACTGCGACCTCTTTGCGGCTATTGACCGTGCCGACTCTGCCCTTTACGACGCTAAATCTTCAGGGCGTAATAAGGTCGTAGTGTTTGATCCCAACTATCGGACAGACAAAACCATGTCGATGGCTTTCCAGTAATCCTGTTCCTGCTCCAAATCAGCCGAAAGAATAGGGCGTTGTGAAAGCCAGCCTTCCGGGAAAACTAGGGCAAGGGAGGTTTTGGTTACCTCAACATCAAAATCCGGTAAAAACATTTGCTGACGTTTGATGTTCAATAGTGCAGACAAACGCAACAGCCCAATGAGGCGGCGTACACTTTTAACATCGTATTGGTTGAACTCAGGAATTTCAGCGGTTTTGATTTTTTTGCGATAAAAGCGTACCAGTGTTGCCAGAAGTTGTTGCTGTTCCTGCGTAAAGCCCGGCATATCGACGTTGGCCAGAATGTACGCGGAGTGACGTTGCACGCCGTGAGAATTAATTTGCAGACCCACTTCATGCAACGTGGCCGCCCAGCTGAGCATACTGCGAAAATCACGGTGCTTTAATTTCCATACCCTGGCGCAGCGTTCAAACAGGTAACGTGAGGTACCCAGTACCATGTTGGCCTGTTCCGTATCAATATCGTAACGTGTCGCCAGGCTGGCAGCAGTACGGCTGCGAATATCAGCATTATGCAGCTCATCTTCCATTTGATATAACACGCCTTCCCGTAGCGCCGCGGATGAATAGTGTAGACCTTTAATTTTCAGCGCCTTAAATGCACCAAGTAATATTGCCAGCCCACCGGCAATGACATTGCGTCTGTCCTCACTGATTTCCGGCATCGTGAGATTATCGATATGCCCTGCCTCGACAAATGCTTTAACCAGTGACTTCAGGCTTTTGGCAGTAACCGGAACATCGTGGCCATTTGTACGCTCACGCTGGGCCAGACTATAGAGGGTTTTGATGGTGCCTGAGGTACCGATGCAGCCGTCCCAGCCCAATTTTATAAAGCGGGTCTGAATTGCTTCAAGTTCCTGTTGCGCTGCTGTGATCGCTTTATTGAACGCATTTTGGGTCAGCGCCCCGTCTTTGAAAAATCGCTCAGTAAATGAGACACAGCCCATTTGCAGGCTGGCACATACGGCAGGGGTGAACGCCTCGCCGATGACAAATTCTGTTGAGCCGCCACCAATATCAATGACCAGGCGACGCCCCTCATTGTGACTGGTGTGTGCCACACCAGAATAAATAAGCCGAGCTTCTTCCTCGCCGGTGATGATTTCGATGGGATAGGGAAATACCGCCATCGCTTTACGAATAAACGTACGGGCATTTCTGGCCCGTCGTAATGTGTGGGTGGCGACTACCCTGACCGAATCTGGTTCAAAGCCTTTCAGGCTTTCTGCAATCACCTGAAGTGTGGCCAGTCCCCGGTCAATTGCTTCATCACTTAATGTGCCATCATCACTGAGTCCACTGGCCAGTCTGACTTTTTGCTTCACCCGGTGAAGAATTTGTACTGACCCGGCATTAATGCGGGCCACCACCAAATGAAAACTGTTGGAACCAATATCCAGGGCGGCGACTTTACTCACTTCCCGGCTCTCAACATTCACCAGTGCAGACTCTTGTTGCGTCATCTAACTACTCACTGTTCCAGCTTCTTCAGATAATCGTAAATCTCTATCTGAGAGCGTAATTTTTTACGGTTACCCCGACGCACGTAATGGTTACGCTGGTCTTTATCAATTTGCCGGGCTTTTAGTGTATCGCGAAACTGCAACTCAATAATATCAACAATACGCTGCTGCAGGCGTTTATCATAAATCGGACAACCCACCTCAATCCGGTTGTCCATATTGCGCGTCATCCAGTCGGCTGACGATATGAATACTTTTCGTTCATCCCCTTCGCCAAAAATCATTACCCTGGGGTGCTCCAAAAAGCGATCAACGATAGAAATTAGCGTAATATTATCGCTGATTCCTTTTAAACCAGGTACCAGCGAACACATTCCTCTCACCAGTCCGCGAATTTTCACACCCGCTTGGCTGGCACGATATAAATCATCGATAAGCTCCTTATCGACCAGGTTGTTGAGTTTAAAGGTAATCTGGGCGTTCCGACCTTCTTTCAGGTGCTGAATTTCCTGGCGGATGAGCGACTGGATTTTTGTCCGCGCATTCAAAGGAGAGATCTGTAAATGCTGAAATTTATATCGCCGATAGGGATATTGAATCAAATCAAACACATTCACTGCTTCTTCCGCCAGCTCCTGATTACGGGTAAAGAGGCTGAAGTCGGTGTAGATTTTTGCGGTTTTCTCGTTGAAGTTACCGGTACCAAAGTGCGCATAATGAACCAGCGAGCCGCGCTCTTCCCGGGATACCAGGCAAAGTTTACTGTGAATTTTAAGCGTGGGGACACCCAATACCACCCGGATTCCGGCATCCGTCATTCGCTTTGACCATTCGATGTTAGCTTCTTCATCGAAGCGGGCCCGTAGCTCGACCACCACCGTTACTTTTTTTCCATTGTCTACCGCGTCAATCAGTGAGTTAACAATCCGTGAATTACTGGCCACCCGGTAAATGTTGATGCGGATGGATTTAACGCTGGGATCGAAAGCCGCCTGGCGGACAAATTCGGTAAAATGCAAAAAGCGGTGATAGGGGTAATACAGCAATATGTCATGTGCGGTTATCGCATCAAACACCGTGTTAAAGCGGGAAAATTCAGAGGTATCAATGGCTGGCAGCGTTTGATGCTCAAGGTACTCACGACCAACATTAGGAAAGCCGATAAAATCTTTAAAATTACGGTAGTGTCCTGCCGCATGCATCGTATCCAGTGAGGTGATCTTCAGGCGCTTCCGTAAATCCTTGACCATATCTGCAGGCATCTGATTGTCATGAATGACCCTCACAGGCTCAGCAATGAGTCGCTGCTTCATGCTTTCAGACATTTTTTCTACATAGCTTTCGTCAATTTCATCGTTGATGGAGTACTCACTGTCTCGGGTCATCTTAAACGAGTAGGCTTCCAGCGAGTCATATTTCACAAACCCACGAAAAATATCTTCCAGACACAGCTGGATAATATCGTCGAGCAACACAATATGCTTTTTCTTACGGCTTTTTTGTGGCGGTATCTGCACAAATCGTGACATTTCCTGCGTAGGCACCTGTAAGGCCGCGTAGCGGGTGCTGCGGTCTTTACGACGGATGGCGACATACAAATACACCGCTGTGCCATTAAGACGACTCAGCAGATCTGTTTTTTTATCTATAAGAATTGGCGCAATATGGCGCAGGATTTTGTTGACGAAAAAATTGCGAACCCACGTGCGCTGATAATCATCCAAATCATTCTTGCGTAAGATAAAAATGTTGTAGCGAGCAAGGGTCTTCACCACATCTTTGTGGATTTGGTTAAACTTTTCAGACAGCGACACCACTTTTTTCTGGATTTGCTCCATCAGCGCTGTTTTTTCTATGGCTTCCTGCTCGTTGCCATCATTTTGCGCGATGGTAATCTGGCGCTTCACATCTGCAGCACGAACCCGATAAAACTCGTCCAGATTGTTGGAGTAAATACCCAGAAAGCGAATTCTTTCCACCGCGGGATTGTTTTCATCTGCAGCTTCCTGCAAGACCCGCTCATTGAATGCCAGCCAGCTCAGTTCTTTTGAGTAATAAAGCGTCTGCGATTCCATATTGCTCTTCTGTTACTTGGTAAAAATGGGCCAAGCATGTCAGCAATGCGTGACATGCCTGTGACACACCAAAGACTTATAGTTGGGTGGAGATGTCAACGACAAGGTCATTGGCCAGCGCTTCCAAGGCTGACTGCAGACGGACCTCGTCGAAATCTTCCGGCACCCGGACCACGGCTTTTGCTTTGAACATGAGGCTGCCCCAGTTCGGCGCACTCTCACACCCTGAATCAAACGTAACGATATTCAGATTGAACTGATTCAGTGTTGAGGTCAGTTCCTGTACGATTCCTGGTTTGTCGTTGCCCATCACCTCGACAGTGAGGGTATCTGACAAACTGTCCTGCGCGTTTTTCAGCGACACCGCCTGTACGGATAAATCTGCGATACCGTTAAGTGAGGCGACCAGTTCCTCGTGTCGGTTTTCAGGTACCTGCACCTCAACAAACCCGGTAAACATACCGGCCATGTGAGCAAAGCTACTGCTTTGCCAGTTACCACCATGTTGATATACATTTTTCGCAATGGCATCAACGATCCCTGTTTTGTCTTTTCCCATGATTGAAATCACGACTGGTTGCATAAACACTCCGGTTAATAACAGTGGGCAGGTATCCGGTTCGGACGCCTGACAGGTTGCGGTTGCTGACAGACAACTTTCACTTGATAATAGTAGCTAAAATACCACATCATGGGCGGCTAACCACCGTAATTTGCATCTGAAAAGTGCCGTTAACAGCATGAATTCCACAATAAAAATTAAAACCAGGCAACGCATGCGCAAAGATAAACGGATGCGAATTATGGTCACCGCATTTGGCGGTCTGGTGCTGCTGACGATGCTGATTCTGATTACCCATCTTATCAGTCAGGCACTTCCTCTGGCGTTAACACCGCAAGTTTCACATAAGATGTCGTACAACGCGGCTGCCGGCACACGGTTTATCGGCAGTGGCGACCTTGGCGAGGGGCAGCCTGCGATGCTCAGCACAGCACAATGTGCAGTGAAACTGGCCCTGCCAGAAGGGCAGCAACTGAAATCTGTCAGAACATTCCATCACCCGTGCGAGCACGAAGCAAAAGTAGTAAACCTGGCCGGCGAGCATTACCTGGTAATGGTTTCTGCCTCTGGTCTGTTACGTGTCTCTGGCCTGAGAGGATTGAATAATCCGCTACCTGGCGGCGCAGCGATTGAAAGCAGCAGTCCAGGACCCGGTATGGGATTCTCTTTTGCTTTGAATAAAACACACTGGCAGCAGCGTAAAAACTGGGACATTCAGTTATCTGAACGCTGGCTTGTGGCCAAGATAACCACAGACGACCGACAGTACGTGCGCTGGATCGATCAGCATGAACCGACACGCGTATACGATCAGTCTTTTGATAAAGCGCAGTCAATACTGGTGCTTCCCAATGTTGGTCAACTGGTGGCAGCGTCAGAACAAAAATTGTCATTTTATGATATTAACGGCGAGATTTTGCGCACCGCTGCTTTATCAGAAGAGGTAGTGTGGTGGCAAACCATCGCTAAAAACCGGACGTTCTTTACCGCAACTGAGCAGGGAACGGTGACCCGTTGGGTGCTGTATAATGAACACGGTACATTAGCCTTCAAGCCCACCTATACGTTCTCTGTTGATTCAACACCATCAGCCATTGCGGCGCATCCAAGCAGTAATGCACTGACGATGATTACTGAAAGTAAGCAGTTACTTCTATTTAACCGCCTGACTGGCGAGCAGGTGTCGCAAACACGCTTGCCAGTATCTGCCTCCGGAATCAGCTGGTATGCCGATCGGTTGTACGTGTTTTCTGAGACAACTCTGGCGCGTTATCAGGTTGATTACTTGTCAGGGGTAACTACCTGGCAGTCTTTGTTCAGTCCCCAGCAATATGAGGGGTATGCCGAGCCCCGCCATGTATGGCAAACATCCAGTGCGTCGGACTTTCAGGAGCAGAAATACAGCCTGCTGCCGCTGCTCATTGGTAGCCTGAAGGCTTCGTTACTGGCATTGCTGGTAGCAATTCCGCTGTCGGTGGGGGCTGCTGTTTATACTGGCTTTTTTGCCCGCAGCAGGTTGCGGCAACTGGTGAAGCCGGGAATAGAAATGCTCGAGGCGATTCCGTCAGTGTTAATCGGGTTTATTGCCGCCATCTGGCTCTCCCCCCTGGCCGCAAATATGTTGTTTGCTATTGCCTTTTTCCTGGTCACCGTCCCCTTTGTGCTGGTAATTGCTGCATTGACTCAGCAATATCTGGCTCGCCGCACAGGCAGCTGGCCTCCGGGTCTGGAGCTTTTGGTGGCAATTATCACCATTCTTATTCTTGGCTATGCCAGTATGGTCTGGGCGCCGCCCTGGATTCTGAACATAATGGGCGAGACACATATTGCCGCGTTAACCACTCAGACCCAGAGCCCGGTGGGGAAAACAGCCATAGTGGTGGCCATCGCGCTTGGCATAGCCATCTCGCCCAGCATTTATACGCTGACTGAAGATGCGATTGCCGGTGTTCCGGCCGATCTCAAACAGGCATCTTTTGCATTAGGCGCAACGCGGCTGCAGACGCTGCGACGGGTGGTCCTGCATGTAGCGACACCGGGCATTATGGCGGCTACGATGTTTGGGTTCGGCCGGGCCTTTGGTGAAACAATGATTGTATTAATGGTAACCGGTAATACGCCCATCGCGTCGTGGGATTTGCTGGAAGGCTTACGGGCGTTAACGGCCAATCTGACAATAGAATTGCCGGAAGCAGACGTAGGAAGTACTCACTACCAGATTTTATTCTTTACCGCATGCATATTGTTCGGCTTTACATTTTTAGTTAACACTGTGGCCGAATTATTACGCCAGCGCTTACGCAGGCATTTACGCTATGAATAACAACAGAAGTGTCTTTAATCAGGGGCAGCGACAAGCCCTGTTTATCGGCGCCGGTGCTTTTTTCACTGGCCTGCTGCTATTGGCGATGTTTAGTATCGTGTTATTAATTGTAGCGCGCGGAGGCGGATATTTCTGGCCGCAGGATGTGCATCGGGTGACCTTTTTATCCAGCGTTGATGATCAGCCGAAAACAGTTTTTGCCCAAATTCAGAGTGAGTATTTGCAGGATGGCCAGAAAATGCGATGGCTGCAGTTATCTGATGCCCAGTCACCGTTTGGTCGCCAGATTTTGCTTGAGAGCAACAGAACACGTTCCTTAGCACCTGCACCAGAAGCTGCCCGCGTAGCCTTAAAAGATGGCCGCGTGGTGCTAGCCCGGCCTGTCAGTGTGGACGCTCCCGGAAGTTCGCACTCAGCCGTAACGGATATTGACGCTGTAAGGGAGAAAGTGGCGCAGATTGATGCCCGCATTACCGCTATCCGGGATGACGCACTTTCGCAGATCCACCTGCAATTAACTGAATTAGATAAGCGAAAAGTCAGTAAGAACGCGCCGGCGCGCAAAAAGCTTAACAGCGCTTTTGACCGGTGGCACTCTCAGGTTCTTGAACTTGAGCGAGAACGGGATAGTTACCGCCTGAATCTTCGTCTGGCGCAGGGTGATGAAATATCAATCCCGTTAATGGACGTCTACAGTCTTGAGCATACCGGGCAACTAACTGCTATTGGCAAGCTGGGGGTAGCGCTCAATCGGGTGGGCCGCTTTTTAACGGAATCGCCCAAGCAGGCAAATACAGCCGGGGGGGTATTCCCGGCGCTGTTCGGTACCGTGCTGATGGTATTTTTAATGACCATCATTGTTACTCCGTTTGGGGTGCTGGCCGCGGTGTATCTCAACGAATATGCGCCGGACAATGCCATGACTTCTATTATCCGGATTTGTGTCAGTAACATGGCTGGCGTGCCATCGATTGTCTATGGCGTCTTTGGCCTGGGTTTTTTCATTTATGGGGTAGGCGGGTCGTTGGATAAGCTCTTTTTTGAGCAATCACTGCCTGCGCCGACCATGGGGACTCCCGGCGTTTTCTGGGCAGCCCTGACTATGGCTATTCTTACACTGCCTGTGGTTATCGTAGCCACGGAGGAAGGTCTTCGTAATGTGCCACAGGGGCTCAAGGCTGGCAGTTATGCACTGGGTGCCACGAAAGCTGAAACGGTGTGGCATACGATCTTGCCCATGGCCTCGCCGGGCATCATGACCGGGGTAATTCTGGCCATCGCGCGCGCCGCCGGTGAAGTTGCACCACTGATGCTGGTCGGTGCGGTAAAATTTGCCCCGAACCTGCCGGTCGACGCAGAATTTCCGTATTTGCATCTGGAGCGCCAGTTTATGCATCTGGGCGTTCTGATATACGATGGTGCTTTTCACAGTCAGACTGACGCCAAAAGCGCCTCAATGATGTTTGCCGCCTGCCTGTTACTGCTGGTGGTCGTGTTTATTCTTAACATTCTGGCTATTTTGCTACGGGCCAGATTGCGTCGACGTTACGAAAGAAGGTAATGCATGCTTAAGCTATTTGATCACGAGCACCTGGATTTAGACAATCTCAGTGATGACCTGACAGCCATCCGGGTGGAAGACCTGAGCCTGCAATTTGGTAATAAGCATGTGCTTGAAAGTATCTCCATGCGCATACCCAAAAACCGGGTCACGGCGCTCATCGGACAAAGTGGATGTGGTAAATCCACACTCATCAGCAGCTTTAACCGCATGAATGACCTCAACCCCCAATGCCGTTATCAGGGGCAGATTTATATCGGTGACAGAGATATTAATAATAAAAAGCAAAATGTCTCAGAGTTGCGTACCCAGGTAGGGATGGTATTTCAGCGTCCGAATCCGTTTCCAATGAGCATCTACGAAAATGTGTGCTATGGGCTAAAGCTTCAGGGTATCAAAGTGCGTCGTCAGCTGGATGATGCTGTAGAGCGGGCGCTAAAAGATGCTGCGTTATGGAAAGAGGTCAAAGATCGCCTGTTCGAGTCAGCCTCTGTTCTTTCCGGTGGCCAGCAGCAACGTCTTGTGATTGCTCGGGCACTGGCATTAAAACCCGATATTTTGTTATTGGACGAACCCACATCAGCACTGGATCCGCTGACCACATTGTTCATAGAAGAGTTGATTGCTGAACTAAAGCACCGTTGTACCATTATTATTGTTACCCATAATATGCAGCAGGCTGCACGGGTTTCTGACTACACGGCGTTTTTACATCAGGGGCGGCTTATCGAGTACAGCGACAGCGACACCTTATTCACCACGCCTGAGCAAAAGCAGACGGAAGATTACATCACCGGTCGGTACGGCTAGGAGCATCAGCAATGAGACAAATTGCCTTTAATACACATATCTCCGGTAAATTTAATACCGAACTTGAGGATTTGCGAAACTCCGTACTGACGATGGGCGGTGAGGTGGAGCAACAGCTGATTGACACACTAAAAGCAATTCGGCTCAATCATAGCGGACTGGCGGAGAAAGTCGCGCTCAACGATTTGCGTATTAATTCGATGGAGATTCAGATCGACAAAGAATGCATGCGCATCATTGCCAAACGACATCCCACTGCCTCAGATTTACGGCTGGTCATGATTATCTCCAAGGCCATTACCGACATTGAGCGTATGGGGGATGAAATTGAGCGTATGGCCAGACTTGTCACCAAACAGAAAATTCCGAACTCAGAAAGTGTAAAAAGTAGCATGTTGTCGATTGGCGAGAAGGTGGTTGCGATGATGCGTGGCACCTTTGACGCTTTCGCCCGTCAGGACGATAACTCGGCGCTTGAAGTTTATGACCAGGATAACCGTATCGACAGTGAATATAAGCGGCTGCTGGCGTATATCGTTAAAGAGATGGAAAGCAGTAATGAGTCCATGCAGGACTGGCTGGAGATCTTATGGGCGCTGCGCTCTTTGGAAAGGGTGGGAGACCGGTGCAAGAATATCTGTGAGTACGTTGTGACCCTGACCCGTGGTGAAGATATTCGCCATACCCCATTGGAGAATCTTAGCCAGACGTTAGAAAATCTTGAGTAAAGTGCCGGCGAGTTGTCATAAAACTGAAACAATTGCGTCTAAAATCGACAACTGTCGACACATTTATCTCAAATTTACGATTAACCAGTTTTTAGACTATGGCAAAACGAATGATTACGTTATCATGCGCGCTGCCAAAACGAGATCAGTTTAAATATTGACCTATGCTGAGAAACGAAAATAACTCGCACGATAGCAATTTCGCCTGCCTGAGAAGGCAAACAATTTACATCCTGCGCCACGTACAGTCTGGCGTCAGCCATAAATAATCAGGAGCACTTGCATGTGGAACTTCTGCAAAATTATGGAACGACACTTATCCTGCTGGCTGCTGCTGTAGGATTTATTATGGCGTGGGGAATAGGCGCCAACGACGTGGCAAATGCTATGGGAACCTCTGTTGGTTCTAAAGCATTAACCATCAAGCAAGCCATCGTCATTGCGATGATCTTCGAATTTGCCGGCGCATACCTGGCAGGTGGTGAAGTTACCTCGACCATACGTAAAGGAATTATTGATTCGGCATTCTTTGTGGATAAGCCGGATTACCTGGTATTAGGCATGATTGCCTCACTCTTCGCAGCCGGTATCTGGCTGGCGTTGGCATCATGGTTGGGCTGGCCCGTTTCTACCACGCACTCAATTATAGGTGCCATTATCGGCTTTACAGCGACCGGCGTAAGTATGGATGCCGTATCGTGGGGAAAAGTCGGCGGTATCGTAGGCAGCTGGGTCGTAACACCTGCTATCTCCGGTATTATTGCCTACCTGATATTCATGAGTGCGCAGAAGCTGATCTTCAGCACGGATAAACCGCTTGAAAATGCGAAGCGTTATGTGCCGTTTTACATGGCGCTGGCTGGCTTCGTCATGTCACTGGTTACAATCAAAAAAGGCCTTAAGCACGTTGGTATGGAGCTATCTACGCTCAACGGTTATCTGTTGGCCATTGCCATTGGTATCCTTTTAGCGGTGCTGGGTAAAATGTGGATCAAGAAAGTGCATTACAGTGAATCCCACGATGCCGATCTGCAAACTGCGAACGTTGAAAAAGTATTTGCGATTTTGATGGTCGTTACCGCCTGTTGTATGGCGTTTGCCCACGGCTCAAACGATGTGGCGAATGCGATTGGTCCATTGGCTGCGGTTGTCAGCGTGGTGAGTTCAGGTGGCGAAATCAATTCCAGCTCTACGCTGGCACCCTGGATCCTGCCACTTGGCGGTTTGGGCATTGTGGCCGGTCTGGCACTGTTCGGACACCGGGTTATCAAAACTATCGGGCAGGGCATCACGCACCTTACACCAAGTCGCGGCTTTGCTGCTGAACTTGCAGCAGCATGCACGGTCGTCATTGCGTCAGGGACTGGGTTACCTATCTCTACTACGCAGACGCTGGTCGGGGCTGTATTAGGCGTAGGCATGGCGCGTGGCGTATCAGCACTGAATCTGGGTATTGTGCGCAATATCGTTGTGTCCTGGGTGATCACTCTGCCTGCTGGTGCCATCCTGTCAGTTATCTTTTTCTATCTGCTCAAAGGGTTCTTTAACGTTCCTTAAATGTAGCGAGAATAAGAAAAAGCCCCGCACTGCGGGGCTTTTTTTGTGGCACTCAATCAGAGAGTCACTCGTTTACGGGTGAAATAAATCCTTCGGGTTTAATCCCAAGCACTGCACAATCCAGCTGACTGATGGTTTCTTCGGCGGTGCCACCCATGATGAAACCCGGAACGCCAATGCGGGCCACAGTACCCATTACTACCGCCTTTGCACCCAGCGAACGCGCTGTTATGGCAATATCCCGACGTGGGTAACCGTGGATAATGTGGCGTTGTGGGGCCAGATATTCCAGTGCGCCTTCGTCCAGCTCCTCATCCAGCGTTGAAAGGAGGCGATCAAGTTCGGCATCTCTTTCAGCGTAAATATCCTGAAGATCGCTGGTAAGATTATTTTCATCTACCGAAATAAAGCCACCCCTGGCAATGTTCTCAGGGACGGCGTCGTACACATGAACGATATGAAGCTGAGCAAATTCCATTAGGGCGACCTGAGATGCATAACGAAGAATGTCCATATTCAGCTTTTTACGCACAGACACTTCATGCTCCGGATAGTGGTAGTTCAAGTCCAGACAGGCAATGATAGTGTCGTACTGGCGACTGTTTCCTCGATGCACGACCCAGACAGGACAGGGGCACTTTCTTAGCAGGTTCATATCTTCGCTGCCAAACAAACGCTCCAGAAAATCGGCTTCAGACAGTTTTATCACCAGATCAAAGCCAGATTCCACGATGTATTTCAGAAAGTCATTGTTGCTATCGCCAACCCGTACGTCTGTTTCCAGCGGATATTTTTCCTGCCAGGTTTGGGCCTTTTCCTTCAGCCACACCTGTGCAGATGACTCAATACTGGTTTGCGTTTCCAGATAGGCGAAGGACTGCATAACCATTTTAGCGTTCGGAGGCAGCGCATCCAGTTTGAGTACAACTGTCAATCTGGCCTGATGCCGCTTGGCGACGTGGACGGCCTGGGCGACGACCTCATCTTGCTTGTGAGTGTCGTTCAATACGCAGACTATGTGAGTAAAATGTCCCTTCATAACAACCTCAAGGCGAAAACTTCAAAAAATTACTGATTATTCATACGGCTTCTTTAAAGCCTTTAGATTTATTATAAACACGAACCGACCAAAAATCGGTCGCTCAGGATGAATAAATTATGACGGTGTTCAGTGCAGGCGATCTCACCGACTTGTCAGATTGGATTTACCTTTCAGTGATACTTATGCTAGATTGAAACCATCATTTCTAATCTAAAAGTTGACTTATGAAGTGGCCTAACTTAAAGCACCTGCACTATTTAGTGACACTGCATCAGGAGCAGCATTTTCATCGGGCGGCACATCGCTGTAATGTGAGTCAATCGACACTCAGCACCGCTATACAGAATTTAGAAGAGCACTTTGGCTCCCAGTTGCTTGAGCGTGAGCACAAAACCTTTGTGTTTACGTCACTGGGATTAGACGTAGTCGAGCGAAGCAAGCTGATACTCCAGGAGGCCGGTGAGTTAGTCGAATATGCGCAGAATGCAGGTAACTGGCAGAGCGGAAAGCTCAAACTGGGCGTAATTCCCACCATCGCCCCCTTCCTGTTCGAAGGGCTTATCGGTGCATTCAATGCGTTTTTGCCAGAGATTGGTCTCGAGTTGCAGGAAGACACCACGGATAACCTGCTGCAGCAATTAAGTGACGGCGAGCTTGACCTGCTGGTACTGGCGCTGCCAATGGAGACCCCGGGATGCAAACAAATGGTGCTGGGGCATGATCCGTTTCATCTGGTTGCGCATGAGGAGCTCAGCAAAGCGTTGCCCAACCCGCTGGATATTTCCTCACTGCCCAAGAAAAGTATATTTTTACTACAGCAAGAGCACTGCATGACAGGGCACGCCGTCAGTGCCTGCGGTCTGCAACATCAGGAACAGGTGAGTAGCCTGGCGGCGAGTAGTCTGTATACTCTGGTCCAACTGGCAAACAGTAAGCTGGGCTATACATTTTTGCCGGAACTGGCAATTAATCAAAACATCTTAAAAAATACGTCACTTACCGCCATGCCGGCTGAAGATGATGCATTCAGAGAGATTGGCCTGGTATGGCGCTCTGGTACAACGCGAATGCGCTTGTTTCGACGCATCGGTGAGATTCTGGCACCGCTGTTACCCCAGCCAACGCTTAACTAATATTGTCATGCTATTTTAGTAGCGAAAAACGTGATTATGTCGTTTATTTCCAACAGAGCAGGAAGTTTGCAGATGGCATAGTTGCATAATGGATCATTACAGAGCGTGAAAGTTTGTCACAGTGCTTGAGAAAATGACCAAAATAAAAAAAGGCCCGATTGTCGGGCCTTTTTTGTTAGTAGACGTTGTTTCCAGAGAAACCACCCACAACGGTTTTTAATATAATCTTTAAATCAAACCATACCGACCAGCGGTGCATATAGTCCAAATCATATTCTACTCGTTTGGCCATCTTATTCACGGTTTCTGTTTCACCACGTAAACCATTGACCTGCGCCCAGCCTGTGATACCCGGGCGTATTTTATGTCGAAGCATATAGCCTGTAATTAACTTTCTGTATTGCTCATTGTGCGCAACAGCATGCGGACGGGGGCCGACAATCGACATTCGCCCCTGCAACACATTAATAAATTGCGGTAACTCATCCAGCGACGTTTTACGCAAGAATGCGCCCAGCTTTGTTACCCGCGGATCATTCTTCGTTGCCTGTTTCACTTCCGGACCATTATCCTGCGTCGACATTGAACGGAACTTATACACAGTAATTTCTTTACCATCTAAGCCGTAACGCTTCTGCTTGAAAATAGCCGGACCGGGAGAAGTCAGCTTAACTGCTGCAGCGATACAAAGCATTGGTATCGCTAAAAAGGCCAGAATAATACTGCTGACAACGACATCTTCTATACGTTTCAATACGTCATTGGCACCTTGGAAAGGCGTATCGTAAATGCTCAGTGCCTGCACATTCCCGACTGTCTGCCAACGAGAGTTCAGAAGTGAATACATAAAGAAGTTAGGGATAAGATACACATTGGCCGTGGTGTCACTGCACTTTTCAAGAATGTTCTTAATTCTGCTTTCAGCCGCCGTTGGCAAGGCGATATAGATATAATCGACCTGATGATGACGCGCCAACTCAATAGCATCGTCAATACTGCCTTTTATATCGTGTTTTTGTTCAGCGGTTAACCGATCAGATGGCCGGTCGTCATACATCCCTTTAAATTGAATACCCAAATGCTCATTGGCAGCCATTTGCTGGGCCATATCGTAACCAACTTCTGTGGCCCCAACGATAATTGCAGAGCGTGTATTCATACCGCTGCGACGAACTTTAAACAGGAACTGACGCATAATGCCGCGCCATACAGTCAGCGCCACAAAGGACGTCGCGAACCAGAACATTACCATTGCAGGCGATAGCGTTACACTGTGGGAGAAAAGAAAGCCTAACGTGAGTGTTACTACAAAACTCAATAACCACGTGCCGGCGGCACTTTTGAGCATGGAGCTGGTACGGCTGCTGCGCCAGGAGCGATAGAGGTCTAACGCTTCGGCAGCCAGCTGAAACGACACAACATTGATAAACAGTAGGATCATACCCGTCGTCGTCAGCGTCAGCTCATAATAAAACACGGCTGCATAAAAACAGACGGTGATCAGAGACAGATCGATTAGCCGGTAGACCGTTGAAAAGCTGCTTTGATAGTGACCGGTAATACCACTTCTTCTCTCATCACGAGAATTACTGTTGCTATTTAGCGCCTGACTTTGCAGTAAGTTGAATTTCATAATTCATTCGCTCCGATAAGTGGTAAACCAGGAAAAACGAAGGCTCGACCGAATTCACACATCTTAAACTTCATTGAATACTAGATAACTGTGATAATGAAATGCACAAAGTGTTCCAGATTTAAGTGGATGATTTTCGCCAGTTCACAAGGTGGTGAAAATTTAAAACTGTAAATTTATTACAACATTTTTAGCCTTTCTTTCCGATCCTACTAAAAAGGAATGAAGTATCCGGATGCTTCACATATTGCAGCAACGGACTTCATTCATACAGACGAGGGTCTTATTATGACCATGCCCCGTGAAAATTTCTGGCATTTTTTACTGGTGGCACAGAATTCGCTTAACCCCAGGTGGAATCTTGATTTATTGAAGATAAGCGTTTTACAGCCTGTGCCGGTAAGACAGGTGCAGGTGCGTCAGGCTCTGAACAGCAGAGCGAACCAAATGTAAAATACTGGGTTGTTCTGGCGTTAAAGGATGATTTTACGCTTAAAGCTTGGCGGCTGATGCACCGATGCACTGGCCCCATTTAAACCACTTTAACCGGAGAGAACATGATAAAGCAGGCCTCCAGTGCACTCGCACTGTCTTTGATTGCTGTTGGTGTTAGTCACGCTCAGGAAGCGGGCAGATACAAGATGGGCAGCGTCGACCTCATCCCTGTTCTGAATACGGACTTTCTGCATATTGATAACGTCACTTACGCCAGCGAGCAGGACGCTGAAATTACTAGTTGGGTTGGGGTGGTTTCACCCGAATTACGCGCGGTGACCGAACTAAACGGAAATGAAATTGAGTTGGGCTATCGTCTGGAGCGCGGTGAGTATTTCTCCAGCGCAGCAGATAATTACACCGACCATTTTCTGCATGCCGACGGTGACTTTGTATTTTCTGAACGTAGTCGCTTTTCTGCCAGAGCAAATTTTGAAGATGGCCATGATGATCGTGGTCGCGTTTACTCTAACGGGTTTGGTAATGCATTAAGCGAACCTGACACCTATAAAAACGCCAACCTGGACGGTACGCTATCTTACGGCGGGCTTTCATCAAAGGGGCGCGTTGAGGTATCGGCAGGCTATGAAGTGATGAACTATGACGACAGACCAGAAGTGTTGGAATTTCGCGACACCAACTTCCTGCGCTATCGTGATCGCGACTACTTCAGGTACGGCGCAGCATTTTATTATCGCGTAGCGCCCAGCACCAACCTCGTGCTTGACGCAAATCGTCAGGAAATCACTTACGATGAGCAGCAGCAAGGACAGAGTTCACTGGATTCTATCGAAAATACAGTGTTGGCAGGCTTAACCTGGCAAGCCAACGATTATACTAGCAGTTTCGCTAAAATTGGTTACACCCAGAAAAAGTTTGATGCTGCTGGTCGTGAAGACTTCTCTGGCGTCGCATGGGAAGTCGGCATGGCTTATAAACCGGTGACCTACTCGCAGATAAAAGTTGCAACCAGTGCAGATACCCGCGAAACCAACAGTGAAGCCGATTATATCCAAAGCCGGGATTACAGTGTCAGTTGGGAACATGCATGGCTGGAGCGTTTCTCCACCACAGCCAGGGTTGCATTCGCCACCGATGATTATGAAGGACAAGCCTCGGACCTTCGCGAGGATGAAACCACCAAAATAACATTAGGCGCTGATTACGATTTCCGCCGCTGGTTACAATTAGGTGTTTTTTATCAAATAAATGAACGAGATAGTAACCGAGAGACTATAGATTATGATCGCGATGTCATCGGTCTGACCGCGAAGGTAACTTTATAATGGAGAAAAGCGTGAGGTATGTGCTAACTATCGTGTTGTTGTTGTTTGTATGTAACGCAGTGGCACAAGAGGGCAACGTTAATATGAGTCAGTACCGGCTGGGTGTCGGTGACAAAATCCTGATTAAGGTGTTTGGGCAAACCGACTTGTCCATGGAGACCCGTATTCCCGATGTTGGCAAGATTAATTACCCGTTTCTGGGAGACCTGAAACTGGTTGGCCTCACGCTGTCTGAAGTTGAAAGCTTAATCTATGACGGACTGGAAGGCGATTATCTGGTAAATCCTTCCATCGCGGTATCCATTGTTGAATACCGGCCGTTTTTCATAGATGGCGAAGTGAAAAGCCCCGGAGGATATCCGTATCAGCCGGGTCTGTCCGTCAATAAAGCCGCTGCCCTGGCAGGTGGTTATACAGAGCGGGCATCGCGCTCAGATATCCAGATAATTCGCGAAAAAAATGGTCAGCAACGTACCATTGAGGTGAATGTTGGTCATCTGATCCAACCCGGCGATATTATTACCGTACCACAGCGCTTCTTCTGATGAAGCGTGTCGTTATAGCCAGATTTCGAAGGAAAATCTATGTCTAGTAAAGTGAGGGATCAGCTGCAAGCCAATATCCTCGATGATGAAACCATCGATTTTGCGCACTATTGGCAAGTGTTCAAGCGTTATGCTGGTCGAATCATTCTGCTCGCTGTGTTGTTCACCGTGCTGGTGGCACTGATAGTCATGAAGATGACACCCATCTATTCAGCCACAGCCAGCCTTTTAATTGAGTCGCAACCGGCTAATTTAATGTCTATTGAGGAAGTCTACAAGTCAGACACGACTCGCAAAGACTATATGCAGACGCAATATGAAATTATCCAGTCCCGACAGGTGGCGTCGCGGGCGGTGGATGAACTTGATTTGTCTAATGACCCTGTCTTCATGCCAAAATCATCTGGCGGGTTCGATATTGTCAAGGACGTAAAGCAATGGATTAAGTCAAAGCTTACCTTTTTACCGGAAAAGAAAAAGAAATCCCTGACCCAAACCCAGCGCGCCGAAAAGCGTCGTCAGGCCGCCATCAATAAGTTGATGAATTCTATCTCTGTTAACCTTGTGAATAATACACAGGTTATTGAAATTACAGCAGTAAGTGAGTCACCCGAGTTGGCAGCGCGTATTGCCAATGCGATGGGTGATGTGTACGTTGAAAACTACCTGCAGGCTAAGGTTGATATGACAACCAAAGCCACATCGTTCCTGACTGAAAGTATGGAAGGGTTGCAGGATAAGCTGGAAGAAGCTGAACGTAAGCTAACCGACTTTTACGAAGAAAACCAACTGGTTAACTTAAGTAATGGTGTGGTTGGACTGGCAGCTGAAGAGTTGGAAGAGCTCAGCGACCAGTTGCTGGATGCTCAGTCAACCTTAAAGCAGAACCGTACAATTTACGAGCAGACTCAGCGCAACGGCGCGGATATCAATGCCCTTTCCCGGTTGCCTGAAGTGCTGAATCACCCCAGCATTCAAAGTGTTCGTCGACAACAGGCCGAGGCACAGAGCAGGGTCAGTGAACTAAGCAAAGTATTCGGCCCCAAACACCCTAAGATGGTTGCTGCTCAGGCCGAGTTGACGTCGGTACGCGATACGCTGCAAACGCAGATTCGCGATTTAATTTCTAGTATTACTACACAGTACCGGGCCTCGCAGGAACGTGTGGCTAATTTGCAGGAAGAAGTAGGCCAGGCTAAATCGGAATACCGCAAATTATCGGGACTGGAAAACCAGCGTCGCGCTTTGCAGCGCGAGGTGGATATTAATCAACAGCTCTATAATTCTATGTTCACCCGTTTGAAAGAAACCAGTGAGATAGGTGGGTTTGAATCGGCAAACGCCCGGATTCTGGACCCGGCGGTTGCGCCGAATAATCCATCTAAGCCAAATCGTACGCTACTGATTGGTGCGGCATTTGTGATCAGCTTTGGTTTTGGTGTTTTTCTGGCTTTTGTCTTGGAAGCACTCAACAGCGGTGTTCGCTCTGTAGAGGATGTGGAGAAGAAACTGGGGCAGCGCATGCTTGGTCTCATTCCGCTTATTCCGCAGAAGCGTAAAGAGTCGATGCCGTTGCGCGCATTTTTCGACAGTAAGTATCACCAGTTCAGTGAGGCTGTGCGAACCTTAAGAACCAGTCTGTCGCTGACCAATCTGGAGAAACAGAATCAGGCAATTCTGGTGACCTCAAGTGTGCCAAAAGAAGGTAAGTCGACGGTATCAACCAACCTGGCGTTTGCGCTGGGACAATTGGACAAAACCATTCTGATTGATGCCGACTTGCGCCGTCCGTCAATTGGTAAGCGCTTTAATGTGCCTAATTATCAGCCCGGATTATCCAACCTGACAATGAAAACTCATTCTCTGGATGAGTGTCTGGTGCACGATGAGCAGTCGGGTATTGATTTGATTTGTGCCGGAAGTATTCCTTCTAATCCGCAGGAACTGCTGGCTGGTGAAGGATTTAATGCACTCATTACCTACCTCAAAAAACATTATAAATATGTAGTGGTGGATACTGCGCCGACACAGGCTGTTAGTGACGCAATGGTCGTATCTAAAGCCTGTGACTCAGTGATTTATGTAGTCAGGGCTGACAGCACCAGTGAGAAGATGATTCAAAATGGACTGGGGCGCTTCCTGCAAGTCGGGCACCGGGTTGATGGCGTTGTTCTTAACCAGGTCGATCTGCGTCGTTCGGACGTTTCTGAACGATACGGCGGTTTTTATGACCAGTACGGCTATAATGCTAACTAATTCTTAAGTGGATGATGTCTATGATCGACGTACACAGTCATATCATTCCCGGCATAGATGATGGCGCCAGAACCATGGATATGGCGCTGGATATGGCCAGACAAACGGTTGATGCCGGTGTCACACATTTAGTGTGTACACCGCATATGCACTGGGGCACGTTTGATAACACTAAGCCTATTATCAAACGTGGCTTTGATGCATTAGTTGAAGAGGTCGATAAGGCTGGCATTCAACTTGATTTATCGTGGGCTGGTGAGATCCGCATTAATGAAATGGTGCCTGTCTGGTTTAAAGAGGACAAGCTGCCCTATCTTGGATGCATAGATGAAAAGCAGGTCCTGTTGCTTGAGATGCCGCACAGTAATATGCCGGCAGGGCTGGACCAACTGTTTCGCTGGTTACGTAATGCCGGGGTTCAGCCATTAGTACCGCACCCTGAACGAAACAGAGATATCTGGAAGCAGCCCCAGAAGATTCAGTGGCTCAGAAATCAGGGATGTTTGCTGCAGGTGACAGCGGGTGCCTTTACCGGTCGGTTCGGTGAGCATGTGCAACAAATTGCCGAATCTATGCTGGAAAATAATCAGATCGATCTGGTCGCGTCTGATACCCACGATACCAAACGCAGACCTAATGAGATGGGGGAGGCCTACAAACGGGTCACCGCGTTGCATTCAGTGGAAAAAGCGGAGCAATTGTTTGT
>CAZOYR010000028.1:27037-34248 GCA_964584105.1 uncultured Alteromonas sp. | reverse complement strand
AGAGAGTGCACGGATAGCTGACGAATGGTGCAAAAATAAGACAACGCGTCCAAAGCATCACTGGACATAAACGTTGATTTGAGTTGTGGCACTGACATGATAAAACCTATAACGCTTTCACAGTGTGTCATACGCACTTATTTACGATAGCGGTCAAAATAAAGTGAAATTTATACGAAAGTATAATTTTGCACACATATAATGGAGAATATCCGCAATTTTGGGCACCTGAAGTTACCAGGTAATTTTACGTGAAATCAGGTAACTGCAGGCCTCTAGGCTCATTGTTACAGCTCGTTTTGATCTAAAATATTTTTAAGACTAAAAAACTCTATCTGCATAACAAAGTAAGAGAACATCAATGAGCGATGATTGGTTCCATCTTCTGAACACGGTCAGTATTGCCTTTTTTGCCATATCCGGTGCACTGGTCGCCTATGAAGAAGAGGTCGACAGCTTCGGCGTAGTTGTTCTGGCCGTAATCACTGCAGTGGGTGGCGGAACATTGAGAGACGTACTGTTAGATCAGCCTATTTTCTGGATAGATAAGCCAGATTATCTCTACTCCACCTATGGCGCTATTATTGTTACTGTCATATTGATTAGGTTGAACTCCGGAATTTCGACCAGACTAATGATTGGGTTCGATGCATTCGGCCTGGCACTCTACAATGTCATTGGTATTGAAAAGGCGTTAATCAACGAAACGGGTATGGGTGTAGCGATAACCCTGGGTACAGTAACCGCTATTTTTGGCGGCTTGATGCGCGATGTGATTGCTCGTAAGGTTCCGCTGGTAATGCGCTGCGAGCTATATGCTACCGCATGCATCGCCGGTGGCCTGGTTTACGCCGGACTACTCTACGCTGGTGCGCCTTACCTGTGGTGTATTGCAGCCTCTCTATTGACTACAATTTCATTACGACTGGGTGCTCTTAAATGGGGCTGGCGAGTGCCTATTTTTAGAAAAGACGTTCCATGATAAGTAAACATGCTTGATCGCTGGTAGTAAATGAATTAATCGTTAATCAGAGAATTACGCTATTTAATGAAGTACAGTTAACCCGGTTGATGTAATACTTTTTCACACAGGACATGAATAATGAGTAAATCCTACCCCGACATCATTCAGCGCATTTCCTCCAATATGAAAGGACTGCGCAATAATATTCCTGACACGATGCAAGGCTTTTCCGCAATGGCCAAAGGCGCGACATCTGATGGTGTGCTGGATAAAAAAACCAAAGAACTGATTGCGCTGGCAATCGGTGTTTCCACGCGTTGCGATGGCTGTATCGGCTTTCATGCAAAAGCACTGGTTGAATTGGGCGCAACACAACAGGAAGTTGAAGAAACGCTGGCTATGGCTATCTATATGGGGGGCGGTCCGTCGCTGATGTATGCGGCCGACGCGATGCAGGCATTTGAGCAGTTCAGCGAAGACAAATAATACGTCAGCCCGGTTTACATTAGCCTGAAGCAGGTTTTCTGACAACCGGGCGCGATGTTCAGATATCACCGCATTTGAACAGACATGTTTTTGGTGTGAGATTTTTCGCACCATGTCGGTGCAATCAGATTACATTCAACATCCGGCGTTATAGCCAGTGAGTAGCCGACTGCTGTGACCGCTAGCCTGGTTATTAAACAATACCTGTGTCACGTTGTAATTCATTCCTGGTAGTGTAGAAAGGTAACACCAGATACCGGTATCCGTACTATCTCGCGTGCAGGGCGGTATATTAATCACCCTTTGTTATCGTTTTTGTGACGCTCTTCATAATCTTTTTTATCTCTTACCCATTCTTCAATGGCAGAACCCGGATCTTCCTCGCCGGCAATGCTTTCATCGTCAGGTACACCTGCCTCTGCTTCGTCCTCGCTGATTTTACTGATGTCGTCCTTTTTGCGCTGATCGACACTGTCTTTACTGGTTTTTTCATCATGTGACTTTGTCATGCTACACCTCATAACTAAACATTGGTAAGAATTATGCATAATTCTTGTTCTGTGCATTTACCAGCACAGCGTAAGGATGTTTTTACCCTGCTATGTAGTAAGTACTTATTTGTGTTACGCCCTCTGCCAATGACTAGTTCACCCTTCACAGGACAGGCAACCACCCGGCTAACACTGGAATATTTCACTTTTATGACAGTTGTGTGAAATAAACTAGATCCTTGCCAAATATTGATATAGTATAAAAATCGTAAAAGAAGAACAGGAGGATTTATGATTAAGTCTGTAGCAAAGTTCTTTCAGCGTAAACACCCATACACAGTGGCTTTTTATATTGGAAGAAAAAACACTCAGAAAATTTTTGACTGTAAGATTAAGAAAAAGTCTGAACTCTTTTCAGGCAATTAATCCAATAGCCAGCACGTTATATCAGGTCTGATTAAGTACCGGGACCACTCGCTAAGTAGACTCACGCTTATTCAGAAACAGTATTTTCGCCCCGCTCGCAGTACGATCTCGCTGTACATCACTGATAACTTGTCAGACAGCGCAGAACAGGGCTATAGCGTGTAGATATAAAGAAAAAGGCTCGTTGTTAACAACGAGCCTTTTTTTGTGCGACTGATTTAAAATGTGACATCCCACTGGAGTCTGACTCGGGTATCATCATAGTCAGGATATTCGTCACTGCTTAAATCGTATTTTGTGATGTCAGCAGTGAGTTTGTTGTTATGGCCGTTCAAAAACCAGTTCACTGCTATCGCCCTTTCCCGATTGGTGTGGGTGTTAAAATCGAATTGTGATTCGTAGGCCGCAAAACGCGCAGCGACCTCGACATTTTTAGGCCACCAGGGCACCGACCGGTGGATAAAATAGCCACCTTGAGCGTAAAAGCCGTCAAGCTCCAGTGTCGGCTGACCCGATGCACGCACTTCTTTTTCATGGTACTCGCCCTGCCAGCTAAAGCCTTTATACATCAGGGCTGAGTCGATATTGAACTGGTTAACATCATTAATCTGCCCCTCCACGGTTGGCCAGCGCTTCACTTGGCCGCCACCAGACGATGAGAAGCGACTAAACAGACTTTCGTAGTCGGCCCAGGCGTAAGCCACCGAAAGCGCAAGCTCATCATGGCCACTAATATCGCTGCCCACGAAGCCTACACCTTTACCCGTCGGGTTCCACTGTAATCTGGCGAAATACAGCGGCCGCCCCGGCCCTGTTGTACCATTACCCCGTCCCTGACCACTGGCAATACCTGCCCAGTAGTTGATGTCTGCGCGCGTCCCTTTATTTAATTGCCCATACACCGAGATCGCTTTATGCCGGTCGATGGTAAACACGCGATTGATAAGTGAACGCTCCAGCATTTGCTGGCCACCACTGCTGATACTTCTTTCTCTGGAATATTCAAGCTTCCACTGACCGGCTTTTATTTTCAGCGCATCATATTTTTCAAATCTGAACTGGTAATCAAGCAGGTACTCATCAGAGAGCTCGTACTCCCAGGAGTAAGTAAGCCACGACTTTCCAACATGGCCTTTTGCTTTCAGGCGGGCACGGTTTACATTATATTCGTCATCTTCTGCCCCTGTAAAATCGTCCGGCTCTCTGGGCACATCCGGAAATTTAGATGAGTAACGAAATTGTCCGCGGATATTTACCTGCATCGAAGCGAACTTATCGTCACCGCCAAAAAGTACACCAGACTGATTTTTTCCCGGTATTTTCACCCACTCAGTATTCACCAATTCTGCATGTGTTGAAAATACTGAAAGCACTGAACAAAGGGAAAGTAAACGAACAGAAAAACGCCGCGCCAAAGTGGCCTCCGAATTTACGAGAAAGTTAACGCCCAATTGCCACTGACCGCAGCGATGGCCGATATGTCGCGAAGTGTACGTACTCGCCTGACGCTGTCAACGAGATTGTCATAAAAATGACATAAAAGTGTCATAACTTCAGATAAATGGTACACCAGCGTCAACCTATACGTTAGCCGGCTGGAAGGGTATCACCCCGATTAATCGTTCTCCTTTAAAAAAGCCTGTCAGGCCAGCCCGCTGCTGGCCCGCAGATATATTAGAAACGAATTACCGAACGAATGCTTTCGCCTTTATGCATAAGGTCGAATGCATCATTAATCGCTTCCAGCTCCATCGTGTGAGTGATAAATTCCTGAAGTCCGAACTCGCCATTCAGGTATTGCTGCACAATCCCCGGTAGTTCACTGCGTCCCTTAACACCACCGAATGCCGAGCCTTTCCACACGCGTCCGGTAACTAACTGAAAGGGTCGGGTTGATATCTCCTGTCCGGCCCCTGCCACACCAATGATCACAGACTCTCCCCACCCCTTATGGCAACACTCCAGGGCTTGCCTCATCACATTGACATTCCCGATGCATTCAAATGAGTAATCTACCCCTCCATCAGTCATATTAATGATGACCTTTTCAATCGGGTCAGCATGCTCAGAAGGATTAATCAGGTCAGTGGCACCTAACTGACGGGCAAGCTCAAATTTATTTTCATTAATATCAATGCCTATAATCCGCGAAGCGCCCGCCATTCTGGCTCCGATTATGGCTGACAAACCAATACCGCCCAGTCCGAATATTGCAACGGTGTCACCTTCGCTTACCTTAGCAGTATTAAGCACAGCGCCCATACCGGTGGTTACCCCACATCCCAGTAAGCATATTTCCTCGAGCGGGGCCGACTTATCGACCTTAGCCAGAGATATGTCGGGCAACACCGTATATTCTGAGAACGTAGAGCATCCCATATAGTGATAAATTGGCTGACCATCTTTCGAAAAACGGGTGGTACCGTCCGGCATGACGCCTTTACCCTGCGTTTCTCTGACCGCCTGACATAAATTTGTCTTGCCAGACAGACAGAATTTACACTCACCGCATTCTGCCGTGTAAAGAGGGATCACATGGTCACCAGGCTCAACACTGGTAACCCCCTCTCCCACCATCTCAACAATTCCGCCCCCTTCGTGTCCCAGTACGGCAGGAAAAATACCTTCCGGATCGTCACCGCTCAACGTGAAGGCATCGGTGTGACACACACCACTGGCAACAACCCGAACCAGTACTTCGCCTGCTTTGGGCAAGGCAACATCTATTGTTTCAACGCGTAACGGTTCCCCTGGCCCCCATGCCACAGCGGCTTTCGCTGATATTGAGGTTTGGCCGGGTGATAGTGAAATTGTCATAATATCTCTCCCTCTGTGTAGTGTCGGGCAGTATAACCACTTCACCTACTGGTATAATCCCCTTAAAATGAAAGACACTTTTTCACTGGTGAAACAATAAAATGAATAAGTGGACAGGCGTTACCGAATTTGTTGCAGTTGTTCAAAGTCAGAGTTTTACGAAAGCGGCTGCATCACTTAATCATAGTGTTGTGCAGGTAAGTCGCGCAGTAGCAGCGTTAGAAGAGCGCCTGCAGGTCAAACTGCTTAACCGAACCACCCGGCGTGTTTCGCTTACTGAAGCCGGCCAAATATTCTATAGTCGCTGTGAGCCCATCGTAGAATTACTCAGCGATGCCGAAGACGCGGTTGCTAACCTTCATCATAAGCCAGCGGGGCTGCTCACCATAACGGCACCTGTTGCATACGGCGAGACATTTATCGCACCATTGCTGCCGGCGTTTTTGCAAGCCTACCCACAAATGTCGATATCACTGATGCTGACCAATGATTTGCTCGATTTACGCGAATCAAATGTTGATGTCGCTATCCGGCTTGGACATCTGAATGACTCGACACTCATCGCTCGCCGGCTCACTGACAGGACCGTACATACCTGTGCCAGCCCCGCCTACCTGGCACAGTATGGTACCCCGGAAGCAATAAAGGACTTGCGTGAACACAGCTGCCTGGTCGGCACGATGGATTTCTGGCGATTTCAGGTAGCCGGCAAGCCTCAGACTATTCGCCTGACCGGTAAAATTCGCTGTAACTCTGGCCGGGTGCTACTTGAGCAGGCCATTCAGGGATTGGGCATTGTGCAGTTACCTGATTACTATGTCCGCCCGCTTATCGACAAAGGTCATCTGTCAGAAGTATTAAAAGCACACCGGATGCCTGCTGAAGGGATCTGGGCGGTAGTAACAGAGCATAAAAAAATGAGTACAAAGGTGCGTATATTCATCGATTACCTGCGACAACAGCTGACTGCCGACGTGCCATCACTGGCAGGGGATGCCCCGCCTGTGTAACAATGCGCTTTTGAACCATGCATATCAACACTATGTCAGCCAGACCTGAATTTCCCCACGCCATGACCCAATGTGAAAATTGTGCTGAAGAATGCGCCACAGATTCGCTTCGTTGCGATGCATGTGGTCACGTGTCCTCCCGGTTTACCTACAGAAGCAGAGTGGCAGCATCGGCTCTGGCTTTATTTGGTGGTGCGTTTGGCTTACATCGATTTTATCTTGGCCAGTGGCGTGGTGTGGTGTATTTACTGTTTTGCTGGACACCGCTCCCCTGGTTAGTGGCATTTGTAGAATGTATTGTGTTTATGACCACTGACCAGCGGCGCTGGAATCAGCGGTTTAATCACGGTATCGGCAACGGAAATGAAAGCGCCCGGGTGCTGGCGGCGTTTCTGATCATCGGCTTTTTGCTGGTTGTCGGCGCGCTGATCACATCACTCTACATACCCTTTAAAGCATTTTCCGACTTGTCGGGCTTACAGAATCAGGTAAGCGCAGCACATACACTGGGCGATGCTGCCCAACGCTATATCCAGCGAACCGGTCGCCGCCCCGCACAACTTGGCGATCTGTCATTACCTGATGCTTTCACGCAGCAGTACGGGCAATACATCCAAATTGTACAGGGCAGAATCTCTATGCAGTTTGACAGCGCCGCCGGCTCGCCAGCCGGCGAGCTGATCATGGAGCCGGTCATTGTCGGTAATGAATCGCTATGGGACTGTTCTGAATCAACCGTGCCTGCCGCGTTTCATCCTGATATATGTAAGTAATCACTGTGAATTATCTTGCTCATCTTTATTTGGCGCAGCCTGGCCCGTCCTCGCGCTTTGGAAATTTGCTCGGTGACTTCATGCGCGGCAGTAAGCCTGAAATGTTCACTGCGCCAGTGCAGCGCGGCCTGGCTAATCATCGATGGGTAGATAAATTCACCGACAACCACGCAGAGGTAACAGGGTTAAAGCAAAATATCTCCCCTGCCCGCCGCCGCTTTGCCGGAATCATTATTGATATCGC
>CAZOYR010000028.1:7258-26937 GCA_964584105.1 uncultured Alteromonas sp. | reverse complement strand
CGGATATGGAGGCGGCGTTTCATCGTTTCTTTCCGCAGCTCAGGCAGGCAGTGATTGATGCTTCTCTGGAGACTTCGGATTAAATTAAAGCGTAATAGCCCGACCAATGCCTAATTCAATAATAAACAGGATGCCGCCGATAAGTCCGCCCACCAGCGTCCCGTTGATCCGCACTTTTTGAAGATCCTTACCAATATTGAGCTCAATTTGCTCAGCCATTTCCTGCTCATCCCAGTTCTCAATGGTGGTTTTGATATGGCCGGTGAGAAAATCGCTCATCTGCGGGCCCATATAGGTAGCTGCCTCAGTAAGATACCGATTAACAGAGGCGCTGATGTCAGGCTTTTCGTCCAGCGTTAACGCCATGTCTTGGAATAAGGTCGCCATATGCGCCTGAATGCGACTGTCCGGATCGGATAAATCTGCATCTAAACGCGCATATAGATCGTCCAGAATGTGGGTGATATAAGAATGTAACACCGTATTATCCAGCATTCTGTCTCTGAGCGAATTGAGTTTATGCGCCAGCTCAGGATCGTGTTTAACATCATTAATTAACTGCTGAACATACGCATCGAAGCGTTTTCGCAGGGGGTGGTCAGGGTCTTCATTGATATCATCAATGGTGCTGATGATAGCCTTAGTCGCCACCTGTGCACCCTGTTTGCTTAACCACGCAGAAGGCAGAATTTTTTCCAGTCGCCGATGTTCAGTTTTCAGCCATAAATGCAGTTTGCCGGTGATAAAACGCTGCGCAGCGGGGCGCTGTAGCAGAGCTGCCGCCTTGGCTATCATCTGATCCAATAGCTGTTGATGGCGCCCTTCACGGGTAAGCACTTCTAATGTGCCACCTGCTAATGGCGATAGATCAATCCGTTTGAGCATTTTACTCAGATTAGTGGTAAATAGCCGGCTTATTTTTTCATCGTTGATGAGGGTCAGGCCGCCGCGTGCAACATCGGCGCAAACCCGCGCTGTGCGACGGGCGTTGTCAGGTTGTTTTAACCATCGGCTGAGCGCTTGCGCAGGCTGACTTTCCTGAACCAGTGCAGCAATTGCCTGCGCATGGAAGAATTTTTCCTGAACAAACTCAGACAGATTCTGTGCAATCGTGTGCTTATTTGCCGCCACAATATTTGTATGGGGAATGGGATAACGGGGCGGAATCGGTTTAAACAAAGCGGTTACGGCAAACCAGTCTGCTAACCCACCTATCAGCGCAGCCTCGCTGGTCATTTTTATAAAGCCGATGAGGGTTTGCCAGTCTGCCAGTGAAATCGTATTTTCACCAATAGTGGCAGCGATAAATAATGCCGCCGCGCCAAGCAGCCACATCAGTGCTATCCGCTTGGCTCTGGCAAGTTGCTGTTCTTTCACACCGTATCCTTAGTCATCACCCGGGCCCGGAGCACGCTTAACTGTACTCTGAAGATGTGTAACACAAAAAAGGTGCTGCAGGATAACCCCGCAACACCTTTTTTACGCTATCAATGTTTTATGGGTATCACTAATCCCACTGAGGAGCAAAATCAGGATCAACGATCCGCTCGCCATTATCCAGCTCATCAATTCGATTGATGTCTTCATCGGACAACTTCACTTTATCAAATTCAAAATTATCTTTGATATGATCAGGGTTAGTTGACGATGGGATGGTGTAATAGCCTTTTTCGACCATCCAGGCCAATGTGACCTGAGCAGGCGTAGCATCGGATTTTGCACCAATATCTTTAAGCACATCACTGTCCATCACCTTGCCAACGGCAAAAGGCATATATGCCGTCACTTTCATCCCCAGCTCTTCTGCACGTTCGGCAACCTTGCGGTTTTGCATATACGGATGAAGCTCTATCTGATTGGTGTATATTTCACCTTTCCCTAAAATGTCCACTGCCTGCTCCATTTGTGCAATGGTGAAATTGGATACGCCTATATGCCGCGTCAGCCCCTCATCTTTGGCTTGCTTAAGGCTGGACAGATACTGTTCCATCGGCACCTTGTCGTTTGGCGACGGCCAGTGAATCAGTAGCAAATCCACATAGTCCAGTTTCAGTTTAGCCAGGCTTTCATGAACACTTTCGATAAAGCTGTCGTTGCCAAAATGATCGAACCAGACTTTGGTGGTGACGAAAATATCGTCGCGCTGCATATTTTGGGTGCGGATTGCATCGCCTACTTGTTCCTCGTTTCCGTAAACCTGAGCGGTATCAATATGGCGAAAGCCAACTTTTAACGCATCAACCACCGCTTTGTGTGCAGTGTCGTCTTCTAAACGGAAGGTACCCACGCCGACCTGTGGCATGTCTTGCATAACTAAACTCCTCACTTTTTACGGTTAATGCTGCCAGCGAGAAAAACTCTATAACGCTTACCCAGCATGGATTGTCGTATGATGTGCTACGGCACCAGCGTTTGATAAGATCGTAACGATATATCCGAAACGACAATCTCACTACTCATCAGGACAGATTGCAGCGCACGTGAGAAACAGGTGAAAACCAGAAGGGAAATGTAAACGGAGCGTGAATGCATCGGGCGCAGTATGAAGCTGCGCCCTGAAAAGTTAGCGTTTTTTAGCCTGCGCTTCTTTGCGGGCCCGGTGTTTTTTCACCGAACGGCGCATGCGACTCAATCGCGCGTGGTCTAATTTTGTCTGGCGTACATCAACCAGACTTTGTGTTTCGTCGCCTAGCTGCACCAGTCGACGCAGTGCGTTTACATCACTAAGCTCAAGCTCGACCCAGGCACCAATGGGCAGCCGTTTTTGCAGCTCAACCGGTCCGTAGCGTACGCGAATCAGACGGCTTACCTGAACATCCTGTGACTCCCACAAGCGCCTTACTTCACGATTTTTGCCTTCCTGCAGGGTGACATTAAACCACTGATTCATGCTTTCATCGTCATTAGGCCGCTGCTTTATTGTGGTAAAGCGAGCGACACCATCATCCAGCTCAACGCCTTTTTGAAGTTTAGCCAGGGTTGGTTTTGATACCTCACCAAATACCCGCACCGCATATTCACGTTCTACTTCGTTTTTCGGATGCATCAGGCGGTTGGCCAGCTCGCCGTCATTGGTGAACAGCAACAAGCCACTGGTATTGATATCCAGACGCCCTACTGCAATCCAGCGACCCAAACGGATAGCCGGCAAGCGTTCAAATACCGTCGGCCGCCCTTCAGGATCGTGACGGCTGCATAACTCCCCTTCAGGTTTGTTATACATCAACACCCGGCACACCGGCTTTTCTGTTTGTCGTGATAACAGATGACCATCAACGCGGATTTGTGCCTCTGGTTCAACCCGGTCACCCAGCGTCGCAACACTGCCGTTCACAGACACCCGGCCCTGCTCTATCCAGCGTTCCATTTCCCGGCGGGAGCCCAGGCCCTGATTAGCCAGGACTTTTTGTAATTTTTCACTCATTGGTGGGTAAACTCTCAGGTTCAGGTTTATCGTTCGTACGGTCTGTTGCTACAGACGGTACCTCTGTATCGTCGCTAACCTGACTCGCCAGGGCATCAAATTGTTCAGCACTGGGAAGTTCGGCTAACGATGTTAACGAAAAATAATCAAGAAATGCTTTGGTAGTGGCGTATAACGCCGGTCTGCCTGGCACTTCTTTATGACCGACGGTTTTTATCCATTCCCGTTCGGTCAGTGTTTTAATGATATTGCTACTTACCGCTACGCCGCGTACCTGTTCAATCTCGCCACGTGTAATGGGCTGTCGGTAAGCAATAAGCGCCAGAGTTTCCAGCATGGCTCTGGAATATTTCGGTGCGCTTTCCTGCCACAATACACTAAGTAGTGGAGCCAGACTGTCCAGTGTCTGAAAGCGGTAGCCACTGGCCACTTCAACAAGCTGAATGCCACGAGGCTGATAGTCCAGAATCAGTTCTTCGATGACGGCCGCGAGCTGCTTGTCGGACACCGTAAAATCAGCCAGTGTGGTCTCTTTGAGACGGCTTTTACTCACAGGTTTGTCAGCCACAAATAGCGTTGCTTCGACAAGCTGTTTCAGCTGCGCTCGATTAATCTTCTTCATACCCGCCCAATTTTACATAAATTCGGGCATAAGGTCCTGCCTGTGTGCACAAAATCATTTGCTCTTTAACCAACTCAAGTATAGCCAGAAAAGAGACTACGCACCCGGCTCTGCCTTCATCAAAGGTGAACAATGCATCTAAGGGGGTGTATTGCTCACCGTTAACCTGCTCCATAATCCGGCTCATACGCTCACGAGTACTGAGCACTTCTCTTTCAATCGTGTGGTGTTCAAATGCCGCTGCGCGTTTCATCGCATTTTTAAAAGCGTGAACGATATCATCCAGCGCGACGTCCGGATCAATTCTAACCGGCTGAAGAGGCTGTCCGACTTCCACCTGCACCGCGTGGATATCCCGGTCTATGCGGGGTTGTGCATCAATTTCCCGGGCCGCGTCTTTTACCACCTCGTATTCTTTCAAACGCCGGATGAGCTCTGCCCTGGGATCCTCTTCATCGTCGTTTTCCGACGGCGGTTTTGGCAGCAATAACCGTGACTTAATCTCTGCCAGTACAGCGGCCATGACCAGATACTCTGCTGCCAGTTCCAGCTTCAGAGCAGTCATTGCCTCCACATATTCCATATACTGCGCAGTGATCTGCGCCACCGGCAATGTGGTGATGTCAAACTTTTGCTTTTTTATCAGATACAATAGAAGATCGAGCGGCCCTTCAAAGCTTTCTAAAATAACCTCAAGGGCCTCAGGGGGAATATACAAATCCTGCGGTTTTTCAATTAACGCCTGACCATGGATAAATGCCAGAGGTAACGGTTGCTGAACCGGCTCTGCTTGCTGGAATTCGCTCAAGATACGGTTATCCGCAACATGAACTTTTGCTTAAATGAATGGCGATACATCACCACTTCCCTCACGCAAAATGACAGCCGGGCCGTCCGATACATCCACCACAGTGGTAGGCTGCTCGCCCAGTGCGCCACCATCAATGATTAAGCCAACACGCTTTTCCAGCTTATCGCGGATTTCTTCAGGATCCGACTCTGCCATGCGTTCGCCCGGCAGAATGAGGGAGGCAGACATCAGTGGTTCGTTAAGGGTTTCAAGTAATTTCAGCGCAATAATATTGTCCGGCACACGGATACCAATGGTTTTGCGCTTTGGGTTTTGCAGCCGACGTGGTACTTCCCGGGTGGCTTTAAGTATAAATGTATACGGTCCGGGTGTATTGTTTTTGATTTGCCGAAACGCGGTATTGTCCACTTTTGCATAAAAAGACAGCTCCGACATGTCGCGGCACATCAGCGTAAAGTTGTGGTCTTTCTCGATGTCACGAATCTGGCATAGTCTATCCAGCGCCTTCTTGTCATCCATCTGACAGCCAATGGCATAGCCTGAATCAGTGGGATACACAATGACCTCACCCTGACGGATCAGCTCACAGGCTTGCTTTAATAAGCGTGGTTGCGGATTTTCGGGATGGATCTGAAAAAACTGGCTCATAATAAATACCTAAAGTTATCAGGATGCTGATACATCCCAGCTGTCCCAGATGCGCGTAAGCGATGTTGATGGTTTTGCACTTCGGCCCAGTTCAGTCCAGCGCGATGGAAAATGAAAATCAGAACCGGTGGACACCATAAGATTGTTCGACACTGCCAACTCATCAATCAGCATCTGCTTTTGTTTACCAACGGCGACTGAAGCACATTCAATCGCATCGCCTTCGGCCTGACTAAAATCATCCACCAGCCGACGCAACCATTTTGCGGTCATATCGTAATGGGCAGGGTGAGCCAACACCGCTTGTCCACCCGCCTGGTGAATGACATCTACGGCTTCAGCCATACCCGGCCAAAGTGCCTTGACCGCAGCACGTTTGCCTTTACCCAGATACTTTTTAAACACGGCATCCATCGAGCTGATGCCGTAATCACTGACCAGAACACGGGCGAAGTGGGCGCGGGTGATCTGCCCCTTACCGGCAGTTACCTTTGCTTTTTCATACACGCCATCAAAGCCACACTTCTCCAGCTTCTCGGCAATCCTTTGCGCCCGCGCTTCGCGCCGCTCGGCTTGCGCAGATAAGAACGCCGTTAATGCTGGATTACCCACATCGACCTGCAAGCCTACAATATGGATATCAAAATTGTGCCAGGCCGTCGATATTTCCACCCCATCGACAATATGTAACAGGCGTGAATGCTGACGTTGCGCCTCATGCGCTTCGGCTAAACCTGCAGTGGTATCGTGGTCGGTAATCGCCAGTACATCCACCTGCATGGTATGCGCGCGCTGAACCAGCTCTGTCGGAGAAAGCTGACCATCAGAAAACGTAGTATGGCTATGTAGGTCAATTTTCACGAATTTTTCTCATTAAGGTTGACACACGGTGCAATTTGTTTTCTTCTATAGGCATACTATACCGTTTAACAGCCATACTTGGCTAACGAAGTTTACCCGGAATTTATTTACCAATGCCTGTTTCTTTTCAACAAATTGCGCTTCAACGCGCTATCTGGTGGTGGCACTCCCTGACCTAACGGGCGGTGTGCGCATTGGTGCGTGTAAATAACACAGAAAAAAGCCCGTCTTGTACGGGCTTTTTTTATTTTAGCAGGAGATTACATTCAATGAGTTTAGCCGAACTGGGTGAACAGCCCGGTAAAGTAGAAACGATAATTCAGCAGGCGCCGTATTTGCCCGATCCCCTGGCAGCGTTTTCGCACATCTGTGCCGCCTCTTCGCACGCCCTGCTGCTTGAATCGGCCGAAATCGACAGTAAAGACGAACTTCAGAGCCTGCTGATGGTGGATGCGGCGCTTCGCATTGAGTGTCGTAATGAAACCGTCACCGTGACCGCGTTAAGCGATAATGGCAAGGCCACCTTACCCTTGTTTCATGAATATTGTCCGACACAAGCGACCTGTTCACTCAGCGACAATACTGCTTTGATGACATTCACCCTGCCCGACAGTACCTTTGATGAAGATGCGCGACTTAAAGCGGCCAGTGTATTTGATGCGCTGCGTCTGGTGGTTAATCATATTGTTGCGCTTCGCGACCATCCTCAGGCTGTTTTTTTGGGCGGCGCTTTCGCTTACGATTTGCTGGCAACATTTGAAACGTTACCCGAGGTAGCAGAAGGCCAGAACGATTGCCCGGATTTTGTTTTCTATCTGGCAGAAACGCTGCTGACGATTGATCACAAATCAAATACCACGCAACTTATTGGCAGTGTGTTTTCCGGTCCCGGCGTAGCTTCTAATTATTTTAATGTGGCGCAACGTCTGGAGAGCCTCCAGCAACAACTTAAGCACGTTCCCGAACCTGCCGCGCACGCTCTGCAGACTGATGAGGACGTCAACGTCAGTGTCGATACTTCCGATGAGGCGTTTATGGATAATGTTAATTATCTGAAAACGCACATTCTGGCCGGCGATATTTTTCAGGTAGTACCTTCACGAACGTTTTCACTCCCCTGCCCCTCACCGCTTCACGCCTATGCTGCACTAAAGAAACAGAACCCCAGCCCTTACATGTTTTACATGCAGGATGCAGATTTCACTATCTTCGGTGCCTCACCGGAATCGGCGCTTAAGTACGATAAAGCCAGCAATCAGGTGGAAGTGTATCCCATTGCAGGTACGCGCCCGCGCGGCAAGCGTACTGACGGCACCATTGATGCTGATCTGGATAGCCGTATTGAGCTTAATCTGCGCGAGGACGAGAAAGAAAAATCAGAACATATTATGTTGGTTGACCTGGCCCGCAATGACGTGGCAAAAGTCAGCGAACCGGGTACCCGCTATGTTAAAGATTTGCTGAAAGTGGACCGGTATTCTCATGTTATGCATCTGGTTTCCCGCGTGGTCGGTCAGCTACGTGGCGATCTGGACGCGCTCCACGCATACCAGGCATGCATGAATATGGGCACGCTGGTGGGGGCGCCAAAGGTCAGTGCCGCCACGCTCATCCGGCAGGTGGAAAAACAGCGCCGGGGAAGTTACGGCGGCGCTGTTGGCTATATAAATGGTCACGGCGATATGGATACCTGCATCGTCATTCGTTCGGCCTTCGTCAAAGATGACGTGGCCTATATTCAGGCCGGCGCTGGTGTGGTTTACGACTCAGATCCTCTCAGTGAAGCCAATGAAACACGTAGTAAGGCGCAGGCAGTAATTAATGCGGTGAAGCACGCGCAAAATATGAAGGAGTCTGTACAATGAGTCAGGCGGTCACCGTTTTCCTATTAGATAATATCGACTCGTTCACCTATAACCTTGTGGATGAACTCAGAACGATGGACCTGAATATTGTTGTTTATCGCAACACGGTTGATGCGCAGACACTCTTCGAGCGTATGCAGGCTCAAGCCGAACATTCGGCGGTATTGCTATTGCTTTCACCGGGCCCGGGGGCACCGCATGAAGCGGGCTGTATGCCTGAGCTGCTAAAGCGTGTTGAGGGCGTGTTTCCGGTGCTGGGAATATGTCTGGGTCATCAGGCTATTGTTCACCATTATGGCGGTACCATTGGCAGAGCAGAACATGTTTTGCACGGTAAATCCTCCATGATCACCCATAATGGCAGTGCACTTTTTGATGGCTTGCCCCAGCCCCTGCAGGTTGCCCGCTATCATTCACTGGTGGCAACGTCATTGCCGGAATGTTTAACACCGGTTGCAACGTGCGCGACCGTATCCATGGCAGTGCTGCATGAAAATGACAGGATGCTGGGTTTTCAGTTTCACCCGGAATCCATTTTAAGTGCGCAGGGCAGTCAGCTACTTAAGCAAAGTATCCACTTTCTTACTCACCAAGGAGCGTCTCATGTTTGATGCCACCGATGCGCTTAATACGCTCTACGCAGGCGAGTCGCTTTCTCAAACGCAATCGTTTGCGTTATTCAACAGCATTATGCATGGCGAGCAGCCCGATGCGGTCGTGGCCGCGGTTCTGATTGCCCTTAAACTGAAAAAAGAGTCACCGGCAGAAATTGCGGGCGCGGCCAGTGCCATGGTGTCCAACGCGCTGCCCTTTCCTTCGCCAACCTATCCGTTTGCTGACATCGTAGGGACCGGCGGAGACGGCCACAATACGATTAATATCTCCAGCGCAGCCGGTGTTGTAGCTGCAGCCTGCGGGGTCAAAGTGGCCAAGCATGGCAACCGGAGTGTTTCTTCACGTTCCGGCTCTGCCGACCTGTTTCGTCAGTTTGGTGTAAATCTGGAAATTTCGCCACAAACTGCTCGTGCCTGTCTGGATGATGCCAATTTCAGCTTTCTTTTTGCGCCGGTTTACCATGCAGGCATGCGCCACGCAGCACCGGTCAGGGCATCTCTTAAAACCCGGACACTGTTTAACATACTTGGCCCACTGGCCAATCCGGCGGGTCCCAGTCATGGCGTGTTTGGTGTCTATTCGCCGGACTTACTGGACGCCTACGCCCAGACGCTGATGCTACTGGGTCAGCATCGCGCATTGATTGTGCATGGCAGCGGACTGGACGAGCTGGCCTTACACGGCCCATCTCACGTGGTTGATTTAGAGCACGGGGATATCCGGCAGTACGATGTGACGCCAAAAGACTTCGGTTTACAGGAATACCCGTTAAGCGCCATTGAGGGCGGCGATCCGGATGAAAATAAAAAGCTGGTTGAGGCAGCACTTGCTGGTGAGGGTCATGAGGCGCACAAAGCGGCGATTGCGATGAACTGTGGGGCGCTGTTGAAAGTCACCGGTACCGTCGATACATTTAAACAAGGGGCAGAACTGGCCATGTCGAAGATGGCAGAAGGCGCACCACTTGCTGTACTCAAGCAGGTGGCCACGATCAGTCAGCAGGAGAACAGTCATGGCTAACGTACTTGAAAAGATTGTCGAAAATAAACGTCAGGAGTTAATCGAGCAGAAGGCGCGGTTAGATATCGACACGGTAAAAGCCGGGCTTCAGCGTTCGCAAAAAAGTCTGTTCGCCGCACTCGCCGAGCCAGAGGCTGGATTCATACTTGAGTGTAAAAAGGCCTCTCCCTCAAAAGGCCTGATTCGCGACCCATTCGATCTTGATGAGATTATTGATGCCTACGCGCCGCATGCGGCGGCAATTTCCGTGCTCACTGACCAAAAATATTTTCAGGGAAGCTATGAAAATCTGGAGCGAGTCACTGCCAAAGTATCCCAACCTGTATTGAATAAAGACTTTTTTATCGACCCGTATCAGGTCTATCTGGCACGCTATTATCAGGCTGATGCGATACTGTTGATGCTAAGTGTATTAACCGATGAACAGTATGCTGAACTGGCTGATATTGCACAGAGCCTGGGTCTGGACATACTTACCGAGGTCAGCAATGAAGAGGAAATGCAACGTGCCATCGCGCTTAACGCCAGCATTATAGGAATTAATAACCGTAATCTACGCGATTTAAGTACGGATCTTGGGCGCACTGAAGCACTGGTACCTATGCTGGAAAATGCTGACCATGATTTTGTCGTGATATCAGAATCGGGCATCTATACCCATGAGGATGTACTGAGGTTAAGTCCATACTGCGATGGTTTTTTGGTTGGTAGCGCGTTGATGGCCCAGCCCGACTTACCTATGGCCGTAAAATCACTTATTTACGGCGCGGTGAAAGTCTGTGGTATTACCGATGCCGACGCCGCCTATACCGCATTTAAATCCGGCGCCAGCTTTGCCGGCTTTATTTTCGCGACACAATCGCCCCGGGCGCTGTCCGTCGACGCCGCGCGACAGATAGCTACGGCGGTACCGGGCAGCTATGTGGGTGTGTTTGTGGATGCGCCAATAGACGATATTGTACACGCGGTGCAGACCATCGGACTTAACGCCGTGCAGCTTCACAATAACACCGACGCCACGTTCAGGCAGTCGCTGCGTAATCAGTTACCAGAGTCCTGTCAGATATGGCAGGTCGTGGGTGTCGCAGATGCATTGCCCGACAGTGTGACTACATTGCTCAATGACGACACGGTTGATTATGTATTACTTGATACCCGTGTAGGGAGCCAGACAGGCGGCACGGGTAAGCAGTTTGACTGGTCATTGTTAGCCAGCCTTAGCGATAAGTCCCGCGTTATTCTGGCGGGAGGTATTTCACCCGACAGTATTGTGGAGGCCCGACAAACCGGTGCCGCTATCATTGATGTAAGCTCAGGCGTCGAAGCGTCTCCGGGGCAAAAGTCGGCGGAAAAAATCCAGACTTTATTTACAAACTTGCGAAATTATTAGTTTCATCTTTTAAACAGGAATTTCCATGAATCAGTTAGATCCAAAATTCGGGGAGTACGGCGGAATGTATGTTCCTGAGCTACTTATCCCCGCCCTTGATCAGCTTGAGCAGGCGTTTATCGATGCACAAAAAGACCCGGAATTCGAAAAAGAATTTCAGGCTCTGCTCAAAGACTATGCCGGCCGTCCGACTGCGATGACGCTGACTCGTAACCTGGTCAGCAACCCCAAGGTTAAATTGTACCTGAAGCGTGAAGATTTGCTGCACGGCGGTGCCCACAAAACCAATCAGGTATTGGGACAGGCGCTGTTAACCAAACGTATGGGTAAAACGGAAGTCATCGCCGAGACGGGGGCCGGGCAACATGGTACGGCTACCGCGCTGGCCTGTGCCCTGCTGGGTTTGAAAGCGCGTATTTATATGGGCGCGAAGGACGTTGAGCGTCAGGCCCCGAATGTATTCAGAATGCGTCTGATGGGTGCAGAGGTGATTCCGGTGAATGCCGGCTCAGGAACACTCAAAGATGCTGTTAATGAAGCGATGAGAGACTGGTCCGCTAACTATGATAAAGCGCATTATCTGTTAGGTACGGCTGCTGGTCCTCACCCCTTCCCCACTATCGTTCGCGAGTTTCACCGGATGATTGGTGAGGAAACGCGCGCTCAGATCATGGAAAAAGAGGGACGTCTGCCCGACGCGGTCATCGCCTGTGTTGGTGGCGGCTCCAATGCAATTGGTATGTTCGCCGATTTTATTGAAGAAGAAAGCGTCAGGCTGGTTGGCGTGGAGCCAGCCGGTAAAGGACTCCATACCAAGGAACATGGTGCAACCATCTGTACGGGTTCTAAAGGTATTTTGCATGGCTCAAGCACGTACATTATGCAGGATGAAGAAGGTCAGATTGAAGAAAGCTATTCGGTGTCCGCCGGACTGGATTATCCGGCAGTCGGACCGCAGCACGCCCACCTGGCCGATACCGGACGTGCCGAGTATGTGTCGGTTACCGATGATGAGGCATTGAATGCCTTCAAACTGCTGGCGCGAAAAGAAGGAATTATTCCGGCACTGGAAACCGCCCACGCACTGGCTCATGCACTGAATATGGCAGATGAAGCCGAGGACGATACCATTTTAGTGGTTAACTTATCTGGCCGGGGTGACAAAGACATCGGTGTGGTTACAAAGTTATTGGAGGACGATGTTAATGGATAGATATGCAGCAATGTTCAGCGCCCTTGAGCAAAAAAATCAGGGCGCATTCGTCCCGTTTGTCACCCTTGGCGATCCCGATCTTCAAACCAGCGAAAAAATTATCGACACCTTAATTGAAAGTGGCGCGGATGCACTTGAGCTCGGTCTTCCCTATTCCGACCCTATTGCCGATGGCCCTACTATACAGGCCGCCAGTATCCGTGCCCGGAAAAGTAAGGTGACCACGGCGGATTGCTTTATGCTGCTTACCAGAATTCGTGAACGTCACCCTGACATTCCGGTAGGGTTGTTGTTATACAGTAATCTGGTCATGGCCAGCGGACTGGATAACTTCTATCAACGCGCAGCACAAGCCGGGGTAGACTCTGTGCTTATTGCTGATGTGCCGCTTCGGGAAGCTGCCCAGTTTATTGATGCTGCAAACTCCCAGGGTATCAAACAGATTCTTATTGCGCCGCCCAATGCCAGTGAAGAAACGCTGGAGCAAATTGGTAAACAGTCATCCGGTTACACCTACCTACTGGGCAGAGCCGGTGTGACAGGCGCAGAAACAGCCGCGCAGATACCCGCTGCATCCCTGGTGGAAAATCTGAGTAAATATAACTGCGCTCCGCCTCTGCTTGGTTTTGGGATCTCTAAACCTGAACAGGTTAAAGCCGCCATCGAGGCTGGTGCTGCCGGTGCTATCAGCGGCTCTGCCACGGTCAACATCATCGCAAAGCATCTGGAAGACACACCAGCAATGCTAAGTGAACTGAGCAGATTTGTCAGCGGCATGAAAGCTGCCACTCAAAAGGAAAGCTGATGCTTTATATGATATGCGCGACAGATACGCCCGACAGTCTTGAAAAGCGATTGGGCGCGCGTCCGGACCATTTGGCAAGGCTAGAGGCGCTTAAAGCTGATGGGCGACTGGTCATGGCCGGTCCGTTCCCGGCTATCGATTCACCCGATCCGGGTCCGGCGGGTTTCACCGGCTCGTTAGTTGTGGCAGAGTTTGCATCAATCGATGAAGCGAAACAATGGGCGAACAATGATCCTTACGTCAAGGCAGGTGTGTACGCCGATGTTGTGGTGAAGCCGTATAAAAAAGTGTTGCCGTAAAGGCAGGACGGCTGCAGCAAATGTGGGCCAGGAGACCGAACATAATAAAGCCGGATGATAACCATCCGGCTTTATTTTAGCCTGCGATTAATTACAATTTCACTTTATCGTGTTCGCCCATCTCATCCGGTTTTATGTCCTTGCCGGTCATCATTTTAAACATGCCTTTGAAGCTTGGATCAGCTTCCCAGATTTCTGCATCATCCAGTTCAAACCGCATCATCTTAAGCGAGGGGTCATCTTTACCGTTTTCATACCAGGCCTCTACGGGCTTTGACCAGTATTTATCGATTATCTCATCACGGGTTTCCTCAACAAGCTTACCGCGAATGCAGGCATACATATCATGGCCTTTACTGGAAAAGTGGACCATGGCGTTACCGCCGGATGCGACGCGGTTTGATGTTGTGGTATAAAACCAGAATTCGCTGTCGGCCTCTTTATCAAGCTGCGCGCGCATCGGTTCTGATGGTTCATTGGTATCCGTCAGGCTCAGCATGACATTAGGGCTGTCGGCCATTGCTTTCCACATTTTTGTTCGAATATCAGTAGACATACTTTCTCCGGTTTGTGCGCGCGGTACAGATTGTGAGGGATATGAAAACGATATTACCCGCCTCACGCGCGTCTTGGTTTACTGTTCAGTCAATTTTGTAATGCAACCGCCGCACCACATTAAAAATAGATATTTATCAGAAGGTTAATCAGAATTAATCGCATGCCGATTAATACGACAGGTAAGCTGTGCGCACCTCGTGCAAAAAATTTATCCGTAGTTACCTGTCATCAACACATTCATGCTCAATTCAGATAAGCCCTGTATAGTATTATCATGCTGGAAACAGTACATTAGTCACATATTGGTTTGTAGGAAGCACAGTGCTATGAAAGCGTTGATTTTCGTTATCATATTTGGTGGATTAAGCGGTGCCCCGCTGGCACTTGCGCAGCAAACACCACCCGCCAAAGAGGTCAGCCTTAGTAAATCCGAGGCGGCTGAAAAAGCGCAACAAAAAGTGCGGGGGCGTGTTCTTAAAGTCGAGCAGGACCGCGATAATTATCGGGTGAAGGTGCTGAAAAAATCCGGCCGGGTAGTCTCTGTTGATGTAGATAAAAAATCCGGTCAGGTGAAACGTTCCAACAAAGATGAGAAGCGCTGATGCGGATTTTAGTTGTAGAAGATGACAGTCGTTTACTGACTCAGCTTGATAAATTACTGCAGGATAGCGGCTATAGTGTTGATTTGGCTGATACCGGCGATCATGGTCTGTTTCTTATTACAGAACACCCTTATGATGTCGCTATCATCGATGTTGGCTTGCCAGGACTGGACGGTTTTGCGTTGATCAGACAAGCCCGACAGCAACAGGTCAAGACGCCCGTACTTATTCTGACCGCCCGTGACCGCTGGCAGGAAAAGGTGGAGGGCCTTGATGCCGGTGCAGATGACTATCTTACCAAACCATTCCATAACGAAGAGTTACTGGCGCGGGTAAAAGCGCTGATACGCCGGGCTGCCGGTCAGGCAAATCCGGTAATTGAACGTGGCCCGGTTTCACTGGATACCGTTTCGCAGCAGCTGAAGGTCAATGAAAGGCTGCTCGATCTTACTGCTTATGAGTATCGGGTGATGGAATATCTGATGCTCAATCCTCAAAAAACGGTGTCGAAAACCGAACTGACTGAACATATCTACGACCAGGATTTTGACCTGGACAGCAATGTAATTGAAGTTTTTATTGGTCGCTTACGCAAAAAAATCGACCCTGACGGCACCCTGCATCCCATTGAAACTTTACGAGGCCGGGGTTATCGCATTAATCCGCAGTTATGAGACGACTCTCTCTTAAAATAAGAAGCCTGTTACTGGCTGTGATTGCGCTGATCATATTTTTACCGGTCACCGCCTACATACTGGACGATGCATATTCTACCAGCCTGACACAGGCTAAAGCCGATGAATTGAAACTAATGAATTTGTCTCTTATTTCAGAGTTCGAACTTAGCGAGACAGGCATCCGGATGCCCGATCTTCTGTATGATGAACAGCTTAATCTACCAGATTCAGGCTTTATCGGTATGATTGCACTGGAAGATGAAATTGTCTGGCAATCGGCGTCATCCTTAGGCTTCGCTGACTACCCGCTGTTACCTTCCCCGGCAGTCGGTCAGGCTGTGTTTCAGCAAGATTATCGGTTGCCTCCTGACAACGAAACGCACTTTGTTTATGCCTATACCGCCGAATTCGCGCAGGGTGATAACTTTATCCCTGTGCGTTTTTATGTATTAAACAGCACGGCAGCATTTTCTGCTAAGCGCGCCTTATTTTTAGAAACCGTATGGAAAGGGCTGGCAGGGCTGGGTGTTCTGCTATTGTTAATAGTCAGCGTCGGACACCTATTGATACTGGCACCGGTACGCACGCTGATTGCGGAAATCAAACGTGCCAGCGATGGCAAACAGGAAAAACTCACCGCTCGCTATCCGACAGAATTTGACGGGCTTAAAAAAAGTATAAACCAATTGATTGCTATCGAGTCACAGCAGCGCTCGCGCTATAAAAACAGCCTGGGTGACCTGGCGCACAGCCTCAAAACGCCACTGGCAGTAGCACTGGGTACAAACGGCCTTCCCCATGAAGCCAACGATGCGTTAGAGCAGATAGATGTGCTGATACAGCGTCAGCTCAAACGGGCGACTGCCGGGACAAAAGGATGGCAGGCACCGGTTATGATCAGGCAGGTCAGTGAAAAGCTCACCCGCAGCATGCAAACGATATACAGAGATAAGTCACTCACCATAGATGAACGTACCGATGACAATGCGCTTTTTTACGGTGATGAGACCGATCTGTTTGAGATCCTGGGTAATTTACTGGATAACGCCTGTAAAGCGGCAGACGCTCATGTCAGCCTGTCGGCCACTACGTTACACGCTATGACTATCATCATTGTTGAAGACGACGGGCCCGGTATCCCCGCAGCGCAGCAGCATGCGCTACTGGGTCGCGGCACCAGGCTGGATACCTATACCGAAGGTCAGGGTATTGGAATGGCAGTAGTCAGTGATTTGGTCGATATTTACCAGGGTCAGATGACTATTGAGAACAGCGCGTGGGGCGGCGCACGCATTCAGATACGCCTGCCCCACCCCGATGCACATTAAGCCGCTGCCTTTTTGTCACTGGCACTTGAGAGCAAAATTGCCAGCCAACGGCTTTCCGAACGCGACTCCAGAGCGATTTTGACAACCATGGTCAGCGGCACCGATAACAACATCCCAACTGTACCGAGCAGCCAGCCCCAAAAGATGAGCGAAAGGAACACCACCAGTGTCGATAACCCCATACCCCGTCCCATCAGGCGTGGCTCAATAAGATTTCCCATTATAGTATTGACCAGTATAAAGCCCAGCGCCGCTAACCCCGCCGACGCAAATCCATACTGAACAAACGCAATCAGTACCGCCGGCAATGCCGCGATAATCGAACCGATATTGGGAATGTAATTAAGCATAAACGCCAGCACCGCCCACAACAAAAAGTGGTCTACCTGCATGACATACAGCCAGGTGCCTATGATGAGCCCTGTCGCCAGACTCACCACCGTTTTAATTGCCAGATAGCTGTTCACTGAGCGGATAAACCGGTCTATGTACTGCATTTTCATATCCGGATCGGCCAGTGCAGTATGTAACCTTACCGGAATACTACTGGCTTCAAACAACATGAAAATCACTGTCAGCAGGATAAGAAAGAGGTTTGATAATACGCCCCCCATGCCGCTGATAAAGTTGGTCGCCAGTGACATAGCCATCCCCGGATCAAGCTGAGATGTTATCAATTCGCGATCGACGTGAATATTCATGGCCGCCAGTTTATCGATGACCCAGTTAAATTCGTTGTCTAACTGGTCGCGGTACTGTGGTAGATTCTGCCTGAAATCTGCTAATGACTGCCCTACCAGCCCGGCTAACAGAAATCCAATCACAACAATCATCACTATCACCAGTGATATCGATAACCATTTTGGAATGTGATGGCGAGATGCCCAGTTAATCAGGGGGCTGCAGGCAATAGCAATAAATCCTGAAAGGAAGAATGGCACCATGATCGCGGATGCTGCTTTTATCCCTGCCAGAACAACCACAAGACAAGCTAATACTATCAACGCTTTAGCGGTGGGCGATTTAAGTTCCATAATAAACAATATTTCCGATTTTTAAGTACAAATTTGATACTGTCGGTATTCTATACATCAAAACATAAATACGAGCAATTTCATGAATTTGAATCAGGCTACAATCAAAATTAAAAATCTACGCCTTCGCACTTACATCGGTATTAATGATGATGAAATCAAGAATAAACAGGATGTTGTTGTTAATGTAAAAATCCATTATGACGCCGGTCGCGCAACCGACAGCGACAGTGTGGAGGATGCACTAAACTATAAAACGGTGACAAAGTCCATTATCGCGCTAGTGCAGGATAACCGCTTTTCGTTACTTGAAAAATTAACCGCAGAGGTGCTGAATATTGCTGCAGAGCATCACTGGGTCACCTTTGCCGAGGTCGAAGTTGATAAACCGCATGCCTTGCGGTTCTCAGACTCAGTCTCTTTAACACTCTCCTGCCACAAATAAAAAAGGAGCCGATGTGCGAATATTGATAACAGGTGGTACAGGCTTAATCGGCAGGCATCTTATTGATCGCCTGCACTTAACCCATGAGATAACCGTGCTCACCCGCGATAAGTCTAGTGCGGCATCGGCCTTACCTGAAAATGTATCGCTGATATCATCGCTGACAGAAATTGCTGATTTCGGCGCCCTGGAAGCCATCATTAATTTAGCTGGTGAGCCTATCGCCGATAAGCGTTGGAATGCCATGCAGAAACGCCGTATCTGCGACAGCCGTTGGGAGATTACCCGCGAACTTGTCGCCAGAATCAAAACAGCAGCGCAGCCGCCACACACCTTTTTGTCCGGTTCGGCAATTGGCTACTATGGCCGACAGGGTGATACGCCTGTTACTGAAAAAAATCATACCGTGCACAGAGAGTTCACTCACGAGCTTTGTCAGAAATGGGAAAATATAGCGCTGGAGGCCAGCGACGTCAGCCGTGTTTGCTTACTGAGAACCGGAATCGTTCTGGCGAAGGGAGAAGGCGCACTGGATAAAATGACCCTCCCGTTTAAGCTGGGCCTGGGTGGCAAAATGGGCGACGGTAAGCAGTATATGTCATGGATTCATATCGATGACATGGTGAAGGCAATTATCTTTTTGCTGAATGAAAAAGAGTGCGAGGGTGCCTTTAACATGACTGCGCCACACCCGGTAACGAATAAAACTTTCACCAGCACCCTGGCCGATGTACTTAACCGACCTTCAGTTTTTACTGTTCCCTCGTTCGCACTGAAAGCAGCGATGGGCGAAGCGGCCGAAATGCTGCTTACCGGTCAGAAGGTCCTGCCAGAAAAACTGCAGCAGGCAGGATTCACATTTGCTCATCCGGATTTAGAAGGCGCCCTGAAGGAGATTTTCGATTCCTGACACCTTTACATGATGCGATGCGTAATTCAGATAACTGCAGATAAGAGGGGGCTCCCCGCTTATCTACATAATTTTACGTAGCAAATCGCTGGTGTTCAGGGTTAGTAAGCGCCAGCATCCCACTGCCCCCAATAGCCCAACGACGATGGCGCCGGTAACCGGTGCAATCAGCCAGTATGTGAAATGGAATGACGGCGTCATACTGAATAGCTGAGTTTGTAACAGATACAAGCTGAATTCATTGGCCAGTGCAGCCATGAAACCGGCTACCACGCCGATAATCACAAACTCATAAATCACGCTTGCGCGAATTAATCGTCCCTTCGCCCCCAGCGTTCTTAAAATAGCCAGTTCCTGCTGCCGTTCATCCATACTCGCCTGCACTTGTGCTATGAGCACCAGCGAACCGGCCACCAGCACCAGAATAAGAATAAACTCTACTGCCAGAGATACCTGCTCTACAATGCCCCGAAGCTGGTTTATGCGGGCGTCAACATCAAATAATGTCACAGATGCAAAAGGCTGTAACAACCGTGTGAGTTCTGACTTTCT
>CAZOYR010000028.1:0-7158 GCA_964584105.1 uncultured Alteromonas sp. | reverse complement strand
ATGCTGTTTTCCTTCTGAAGCTGATTTGACCAGGTAAGGTTCGCTTCCCGGCCCAGACCATCCTGGGTGTCTTCCTGCTCTTCCGATTCATCCTGCTCAACGTCCTCTTTGGTGACTTCTGTATTCACCCTGCGATCGTTTACAGCAATGAAACGTCCTCTTACAACCGGGTAAAAACGATCGATGCTGACATCATTTTCAGCAAAATGTGACTCAAGCCGCGGCCGCTCATCGTCAGTAATATTGATCATGAAGTAATTCGGCGTGCCTTGTGGCAACTGCGCCTGCCACTGCTTTATCATGTCATTTCGCATGACAAGCACCACCAGCAGCAGCATGATAGTAATAGAGAAACTTATAAGCTGAACGCTGTTATCCATGGCTCGCCTGCGAATGCGCGCCCAGGCAAGTTGCCATGCCCCCATTTTGCTACTACCAAGCCACCGCCCTAACCGAATAAGCCCGAAGGTGACGCAAATCAGCGCTGCCACCAATACAATGCCTGAGACAAACAAAATAGCGCTTATTTTCAGGTTTTGGCTGTAGGCCCACATCAGCAGAAATACCGCTGAACCTGAAATAGCAAACTGAAATGTTCTGGAGCTTAAGCTGGAGTCCATATCTCTGCGTAATACACGCAGCGGCGGAACTGAAAATAGCCGTAACAAAGGATACATTGAAAATAAAACTGCGCAGATAACGCCGGTGAATACCGCAATAAGCACGGGCCGCCAGTGCCACACTGCCAGACTCACTTCCACTTTGTCAGCCAGTGCACTGACAACCATCTGCTGAATAAGCACCCCGGCAGCAATACCAATCACGATCCCCAAAACCGCGATAAACATCACCTGAAGCACATAAACTTTTCGTATCATTGATTTGCTGGCGCCGAGCGTTTTCATGATAGCCACAGGGTCATAGTGACGCTGGCTGTAGCGCTGAGCAGCGACTGCAATTGAAACGGCTGCCAGTACAATGGCCAGTAAGCTGGCGAGCAGAAAATATTGCCCGGCGCGAGCCACAGAACGGCCAATCGGAGATTCGTCATCCTGCACCGACTGCCAGCGATGTATTTCTTCATCTAACTGAGGTCGCAACCAGTCGTAATAGGTTTCAAGTTGCGCTTCATCACCGGAAAAATAGGCTTTGTAGGAAACCCGGCTGCCCGGTCCGGTAATATTTGCTTTTTCCAGGTCAGCAATTCGGATCAGGACGATAGGGTCAGTACTGAACAAACTGAAGCCGGCATCGGGTATCTCTGATAACACTTTTGTGACTTTGAATGATGCCTGACCAATTTCGATATTGTCGCCCACCGACACCGCTAAAAGCTGGAAGAGGCGTGAATCTATCCACGCCTCACCGGGGCCAGGCACCTGACTGACTTTATCCTCGTTGCCAAACGGTTTATCAGCAACTGTAATCTCACCTTTTAACGGATAGGCGCTGTTAACGGCCCGAAGATCCGTTAACGACATTTCCTGAGGTCCGAACACCATTGAACGGGTCTGAACCTGTTGCGCAGTTTTTAACGATTGTGATTGTGCAGCGCTCAGCCACTCTGGTTTCAGGGGCTGCCGGGCCTGAAGCTGGCGATCAGCAGCCAGAAAGCTGGCCGAACGTTCAGTAAGGGCACCTTGTAATCGCTCGCTGAAAAGCGACAGTGATAATACGGCGGCCACTGAAAGAATAATTGCTGCCAGGATTATGGTCAGCTCGCCTCTGCGAGCCTCATGTTTAAACAGTCGCCACGCCAGGCTGAAAACTCGGTTCATATTACGCGATACCCTGTTTCAATGCGTCATCTGAGCTGGTTTCACTGAGCTCACCAGCCTGCATGGTGAGTTGTCGCTGACAATGCTGAGCCAGCTGTTCATCGTGGGTAACCAGCACCAGCGTGGTACCCAAATCACGGTTTAGCTCAAATAACAGCTTTTCAATTTTTTCACTGTTAGCGGCATCGAGATTTCCGGTTGGCTCATCGGCAAACAGAATTTTTGGTTTGCCGATAAACGCCCGGGCAATGGCGACGCGCTGCTGCTCACCGCCTGATAGCTGATTCGGATAATGATTAGCGCGATGGCCCAGGCCGACCTGTTCCAGAATTTTTTTTGCCTGCTCCCTGGCGTCATCGAACCCGGCAATTTCTGCAGGCAACATGACGTTTTCAATTGCGGTGAGGCTTTGTACTAACATAAAGCTTTGGAATATAAAGCCCACTTTTGCGCCCCGTAACTGTGCACGCTGCTCTTCATCCATCTTATGCAGGGGTTCATCATCTAAATAAATCTCGCCGCCTGAAACCTGGTCCAGCCCTGCCAACAAGCCTAACAGTGTTGATTTACCGGAGCCCGACGCACCGACGATAGCAACGGTCTGACCTGACTTGACTTCAAAGGAGATGGGTTTAAGAATCTCCAGTTCACCTTCGTTCGTACTAACTATTTTGGTTAACTGGCTGGTTTTAATCATAAAGGAGTCACCGCGGTCGTGTTCATTATTCATCGTCGATTTTCGATAAGACAAGCCTTGCTTGTTTTATTTTTACCTCTGTTATTGCTGGCAGATCAATCCGTTGCACAAACACAGCAATCAGAAAAGGCCAATACATCGTTACTGATTCTGGGCGATAGCTTAAGCGCAGCGTACGGCCTTCAAACGCACAATGGTTGGGTCAGTCTGTTACAAAAACGCTGGGCAGACGAGGCGCTTCAGATTGAGGTAATAAATGCTGCGATAAGCGGCGATACCACCGATGGCGGTTTGTCTCGTCTGCCAGGTTTGCTGGAGCAACACTCACCGTCGCATGTGTTAATTGAGCTGGGCGGGAATGATGGTCTGCAAGGTCACTCTATCACCAAAATGAAGAAAAACCTTAACAATATGATTGATTTGGCACAGAAATCAGGTGCGGTCGTGTTTTTGCAGGATATGGAGATACCGCCGAATTACGGACAACGCTACACCCGTATGTTTGCTGATGCCTTTGATGATGTTGCGCAAAATCAGGACGTCCCGCTTATCCCGTTCTTTCTGGAGTCAGTTGCGCTGGACCGCTCGCTTATGCAACGTGATGGCATTCATCCTAACAAAGAAGCACAGCCACTGATTGCTGAATTTATGGATACAAAACTACGCCCGTTAGTTGAATAGTAGGCATGTTTAAATAAAAAGCCGGCTGGATGCCGGCTTTTTTTGTCTTTTACCAATTTTAAGGCTGTATATATTGGGATGTCTTACCATCCTGCCCGTAAAAATTCTGGTATCTATCGCGAAGCTCAGTCTGGCGGCTATCCATATCAATCGGCTCGCCGTTAATAAAGACCTGCTCAGCAAACTCAGTGACTTCCAAAGGATCGCCACTCCAGATCACCACGTCTGCCTGTTTGCCGGCTGCCAGCGAGCCTACCCGGTCCGACACACCCAGTATACTTGCCGGGTTGCTTGTCAGGCTGGCAATGCCCTGCTCATGGGTAAGGCCGTTAGCTACCGCATTACCGGCATGCTGGGTTGCCAGGCGAATGTTATGGGTTTCCATGCCTACAGCCACCTTAACCCCCGCCTTTGCCAAACGCGCGGCATTTTCGATGCTTGCCCCAATGGCCTCAAAGCTATCTGGCAGATTCATCTCCGGGTTCATGATGACCGGTATGTCAGCCTCTGCCAGTTCATCAGCTACCCGCCAGGCTTCCGCTGCGTCCATCAATATAATGTTCACTTCCGGATGTCGCTTTTTAAACGCCAGTATCTGAAGGATATCTGATTTACGCTCTGCTTCCATGACCAGCGGCATATCCCCGCTTAAAATACGCTGGAGCGCTTCGATATCAGCCCGGGTATTCAAGCCTTCCCACACCGTATCGAGGCCCGGGGCTTCGGAAAGACCGCTGGCTTCATCAAATAACTTTTCCAGCGTCACCCACAGCGCAGCGCGCGAACCACCGGAATGTTCTGCTCCATTTCCACCGACGTCCAATACAGTAAAAGCGCGAGGTTTAATGATTTCTGCACCTTTACCCAAGGAAATCACACTGCCCTGTCCCTGAAACAGATAGTCTGTATACGAGATTGTCGTTGCCGCAGAGGTCACGCCTTCAATGCGTGATACATCAATAACGGTTGAGTCGGGATTAATAGCATAGCTGACATCAAATGCTGCACCACTGTGCGAAACACTGGCATCGCCTACTGAGGCATCAACCACACCCGCCCAGGATTCTACTTCAACCAGTCCCAGCGACGTCATGGCACCCACTAGTCCGGGGGTTACCACTTTTCCGCGTGCATCATACTCGCGGTAGCCATCTGGCACATTTGAATCGGTGCCAATGCTTTCGATATTGCCATCGCGAATAAGCAGCGTGCCATTTTCAATAACGCCCTGTTCGGTCTGGGTATAAATTTTTGCGCCAGTAATCGCAATGTTCTGAGCCAACGCGCTTTGAGCAAAGCCTGCACTGGCAATTGCTGCTGCAATAATTAGTTTTCTCACTGGTTTTCTCCCTGAGCTGCCTGACCCACTTCAAAGTCACTTTGTGGTTGCATGCGCGGATCGTTCAAATCAAAAACCTGCCCGCCGTCGATATATACTTTTTCTGCTTTTGTATAAGTAGAAAACGGATTACCAGTCCAAAGCACCAAATCGGCGTTTTTACCCGACTCAAGCGACCCGGTTTTGTCAAAGATACCCAATGATTTTGCCGGATTTGCTGTCAGCCAAACCCATGCATCTGCCATTGAAATGTCAATGCCTGCACGCTTTCCATCTGACCATGCTTTGGCCGCTTCCTGATTCAGGCGTTGAATGCCAATGTCGCTGTCAGAATGGACAATTGCGCAAGCTCCTGCTTTATCGACCATTGGGATATTTTCACGGATACCGTCGTAGGCTTCCATCTTAAAGCCCCACCAATCGGCCCACATCGATGCACAGACGTTATTTTGCTCAAGCTTATCAGCGATTTTGTAAGCCTCGACAGCGTGATGGAACGAGCTGATTTGATAATCGAACTCCTTCATCATGTCCATCATAGTGACCATTTCGTCAGCACGGTAACAATGCATGTGCACCAGAATATCGCCATTTAACACACCGGCCATGGTTTCCAGATCCAGGTCACGCTTGGGCGGCGTTGTCGATTTCCCTGCGTCCACTTCAGATTCATATTTTTCCCATTTACGCATGTAATCCTGCGCATCAGACCAGGCCTGACGGTAGCCTCTTACATTACCCATGCGAGTCATCGGGCCGCCTTTCTTGCCATAAACACGCTTGGGGTTCTCACCGCAAGCCATCTTCATTCCGTAAGGGGCTTCAGGAAATTTCATGTCTTGCATAGTACGGCTGGGCACATTTTTCAAAACGACCGAGCGACCGCCGAACAAATTGGCTGAGCCGGGCAGAATCTGTAATGTGGTCACCCCGCCTGCAAGCGCACGCGCGAAGCCCGCATCCTGTGGCCATACAGAATGCTCAGCCCACACACCGGGTGTGACTGGTTTGGTCATTTCATTACCGTCGGATAACGAGCCGATGGCCGGTGATGGATACACCCCAAGATGACTGTGATTATCAATGATACCGGGCGTTACCCATTTGCCTTCGCCATCAATGACGCGAGCATTATCGGGAAAATCGACGTTTTCCCCTACTGCCTGAATTTTACCATCAGCAAAATACACCATGCCGTTATCGATTTTATTACCCACACCGTCGATTACCGTAACATTGGTAATTACGGTGGGCTGTCCTTCAACAGGGGTATAGGTGCTTGGGTAGGGATTTGTATCAATGCTGACTTTTTGGGCCGCTTGTTCGCTGTCGTTCCCCGAATTCTGGGTGGACTGACAGCCGCTTAACAGCGCAGGAACCAAAAACGCCAGCGCAGCAGTTACGCAAGTGCGAGTATGAGCCATGGTGTTTCCATCTTGTTGTAGTAACAGGCATTATTTGCCTGTCGGTTTTGTTATAAGTCGTGTTGGAAGTGATCAATAAATCACACCTTTATACTACGCTTACGCTACTTCAGGTTCGATGGAAAACAAAATTTTTGAGACTAAGTGTCAGACTATTGCGAAGACTGACGACGCAACACTGCCACAATGTCATCAGCATTCTGTAATCGGCGGATATCGTTAAATAATTGCTCTGCCTGCGGATATTGGCGTTTAAGGTATCCACACCATTGTTTGATTCGGTTAGGGTAATACCGGCCCTTGTCACCGTAAATTTCATAGCCGGAATACTGAATCAACAGGCGGGTCAACGCCTGCCAGGACATCGGCGACGCTGACTGTTTAATACAATTAGCCAGATTTGGCAGTGCCAGTGCACCACGCCCTATCATGATATTTTCACATGCCGACTGCTGCTGGCATTGGTAAGCATCTTCTGCACTCCAGATTTCACCATTGGCGATCACAGGAATAGTCGTCTTACTTTTTATCTTTGCGATCCAGTCCCAGTACGCCGGTGGTTTATAGCCTTCCGTTTTGGTTCGCGCGTGGACAGTGAGCTCACTTGCCCCAGCCGCCTCAATAGCCTGGGCATTGTCTATCGCCTTTGATTTATCATCAAAGCCAAGACGAATTTTTGCTGTAACCGGAAATGATGACGGAACGGCCTCCCGCACGGCTTTAACAATGTCATACAGCGCCTGGGTTTCCTTCAGCAATACTGCCCCGCCCCGGCTTTTGTTAACGGTTTTGGCCGGACAGCCGAAGTTTAAATCAACACCCGGTGAGCCCAGCTCAATGGCGGTCAGTGCATTTTCAGCCAGCCATTGAGGGTGCTGACCCAGCAACTGAACTCTGACAGGCACGCCCGACGCCGTCTTTCCCCCATTCTCAAGTTCCGGACATAACCGTAAGAATGTTTTGGCAGGTAATTTTTGATCGACGATACGTACAAATTCAGTGACACACAGATCGAAACCACCAACTTGCGTCAGCATTTCTCGCATCAGATGATCAACCACGCCCTCCATTGGAGCAAGTACTACTTTCATATCTGTTTATATCACTATTAAAGCGGGGCGCGCAGTTTATCAAACGCCCGTACTGACTCAAAGTCACAATACCGCTAAATAGTATTAACGATGGCCATGGACACGCACATCGGCACAGGCGTGCCACAAACACACATAAATACCAAAT
>CAZOYR010000027.1:0-35654 GCA_964584105.1 uncultured Alteromonas sp. | reverse complement strand
CCTTCTCGAGCTCATCTGTCGGGACACTATTAAGTTTGCAGCGCTGCTCGCCAAGCAGCGCTTCTATCCCCTGAACCATGTACAGGTCAGTAGGAAAGTTGCCTTGCTCTGACACCACGGTGTTGCGGCCTGGCTGCATATTCAAAGCGGTAACTAACAATTTATAAAGGTTGACTGAAATGGAATCCGTTACCACCACCTGGCCGGCAGCGGCACCAAGCAACGGCGCTATCTTGTCGCCCACGGTCAATGGAAGTTCAATCCAGCTATGCTTGTTCCACGCACTGATTAAATCGTTGCCCCATTGATGGCTGACGACTTCATGCACACGCGCGGCACTTGCTTTGGGCAAGGCCCCTAAAGAGTTGCCATCCAAATAAATGGTATTTTCCGGCAGCGCAAACTGTTCGCGACAGGCGGCAAGAGGATCAAGGCGGTCAAGCTGTTCAATATTTAAGGTCATAGACTCACTTATTTTTTTACCTGTTCTATAAAAGTCGCAAAGGCCGGCGTACCAGGATGAAGCCAGTCAAAATGCCCGGCGTTTTCAACAGAAATAAAGTCTGCTGCAGGAAGCGGATTGCCCGTTAACGGGACAATACTATCCTGATCGCCAGTGAACAGCGTTACAGGATGTTCAAATTGTGCATCGACCAGACTGGCCTGTACATATTGCGATGGCTTTTGTACTGGCATACCGCCCATAAACTCAGCTGTAGCACGCTGACAGCTGTTGCTCCCACGGGCATATTCTTCAATATCGATGATCGGCGCCAGACCAATCGTGTGATCTATTGAGCCAGATAGTTGTTGTGCTGCCAGCATAGCAAGATGCCCTCCGGCGGAATGTCCTGCCAGCGTCACCCGTTGCTGATCAAATGTGTATTGTTTTTGTTCGTGGATAAACCTGATGGACGCCACAACGTCGTCCAGACTTCCCGGCCAACCGCCCCCCGGGTCACCACTGCGACGATATTCAACTGACCAGACAGCAAATCCTGCATTTTTCAGCGCTGTGGCCATTGCATAGCTGTGCTTGATGTCGTACGCCGACAACCAGCAACCACCGTGCACGAAAATAATCAGCGGGGTAGACGGTGTGCGCGTCTCAGGCAACCAGAGTTTACCAAACTGTAATGGCTCGCTACCGTAGTGCAGTGTGACAGCGGCCTCATCAAAATGCAGGGCAAGTACATCGGAGAAAGATACCGCCTGCGCGAAGGGATACGCACCCCAACCGGTACGTTTCATTACATCGGTCTCCCCTGAACCCGTTTCATCAGGTACCGCGGAATGCTGACATCCGCTTATCAGAACTACAGCTGCAAACAATAACCAAACGCGCATTTAACTATCTCAGTGGCAGAGTTAGCTGTAATAGGAGCAGCTCTGCGCTCAATATGCAAGCTCCGTAGAATCAGCAAAATAACCTGAATAGTCCCCGAGCGTGAAATAACGGCGTATTTGTGCGCAGTTGGCTGGCCAATCAGGTAAGAAAACTTGAGTTTTATCCACGCTACTTTAGACTTATCGACGGTAAAATCAGTCAGTAGTGCAGGTATCATTGACTGGCCTTTAAGAGCCGCTATGGCTGCCCGGGGCAATTCGCAGTGTAAAGCAGCAAAACAATGCATCAGACATGGCGTCTGATAATCAGTAGTTGTCGATATCTGACTCACTGCTCGGCCGTGGCGCAGATATCAAACCATGTATTGTCGGGCAGCTGACAACGGTCAGCGAGCTATCCGGAACAGACACTAAGCAGGTTGTTATGAAACTGGACGATGTTAAAAAGCTTCATCAAAAAAAGTACCGCTCTCAGTTTGGTTTCTATCTGATTGAAGGTGAACACCTGATACTGGAGCTTGATAAATCCAGTATCACCGATGCCTCTCGCGACCGGGTGACAATATATGTTACAGCTGATAACGAAACGTGCGTTGACAAGTTGCAGCATCGGTACGCGGTCAAAACTATCAGTCAGCGGCAAATGGCGCAGTTAAGCGGTACCAAAACACCCCAGGGGATCATCGCCGTTGTCCCACTCCCTGAAGATAAACCCGATTCACTGAATCGCACTGAACGCTGCATTTACCTTCATGAAGTTCAGGACCCCGGGAATCTGGGCACTATTTTGCGAAGTCTCGCGTGGTTCGGACAATGTCGCCTGTTGCTTAGCCCCGGCAGTGTCGACCCCTACAATGCCAAGGTCGTACGTGCCAGTATGGGGGCGATATTTCATGTACCCATTGAGCTGGATGTTCCACTAGCGAGCCTGCCAGCACGATTTGGCAGGTTTGCTTATCTGGATATGAATGGCACCCGTATCAGCGATAGTGCCTTTGGTGATTTTGAGTGTTATCTGTTTGGAAATGAAGCGCGGGGCGTACCTATTGAGGCGCTGAAAGAATGTGACGCGCGCGCGTTCACGATAACTGGCAGTGGACAGATTGACTCATTAAATCTGGCCAGTGCGGTAACATTGTCTGTCTATCAGCTGACACTTTAAACCATTGCTACCTGCACAAATTTCGCCTGACGCGAGACCAGACTGAGCAGGACTGTTTTTCACACTACTCATTGCAGAGGAAAGATAACGTGGCTTTACATTGGTTTCCCGGGCATATGCACAAAGCCCTAAAAGAAATAAAAGAATCGTTAAAACAGGTCGATGTATTGATCGAAGTGCTCGATGCCCGTATTCCTTTTTCCAGCGAAAACCCGGAGATAGCCCGAATCAGAGGGGATAAACCCTGTATAAAGATTCTGAACAAATTTGATTTGGCTGATCCTGAGCTTACCGCGCGCTGGCAAACGCATCTTGAATCTGAGCGAGGGGTGAAAACCATTACCACCTCCAGCGATAATCCGGCTGGCAGTAAACAGATTATCAATCTTATTCGAAATGTCTGTGCGCAAAAAGATGCACACGTTAAGTCGATTAATGCAATGATTACCGGGATCCCCAATGTCGGTAAATCCACGCTGATAAATATCCTGGCTCAACGCACCATCGCCAAAACCGGTAATGAGCCTGCGGTCACCAAGGGGCAGCAACGGATAAATTTGGGGAGTGGCATCGTGCTGTATGACACGCCCGGGGTATTGTGGCCCAAGGTGGAAAATCCCCAGTCAATTTACCGTTTGGCGGCCTCCGGCGCGGTGAAGAATACCGCGATGGAATATGATGATGTGGGCTTTTTTGCCGCGGATTATCTGATAAAGGCGTACCCTCAGCTTATGCAGGAACGTTATCAGTTGGATGACCTGCCGGATACTGAGCTGGCGTTTTTAGAAGCGGCGGCGAAAAAACGTGGCGCAATTATGACAGGAGGGCGGGTTAACCTGCATAAGATTTGCGAGATTCTGCTCAAAGAATTGCAATCAGGGAAACTGGGCAAGATTACCCTCGAAACGCCTGACATGGTTATCAGCGAAAACCGCGAGGTTGAAGAAGCGGCTGCCAGGAAAAAGGCGGACAAAGAAAAACGTAAACAGCGATTCAAAGAAGGGTCGCTGACACCTCAGAAGCGGGATCGCAAGGAAAAGCGTAACGAAAAACGACAGGCGCAGAGCGAACGCATGAAAAAGCGCTAACGTTATGCAGGCGCGGATATCGTCTGCGCAAGATGTTGATGCTCACTGTCGTAAAACACAGTGGGCTACGCCAAACTACCATCAATCCAGCCACGCGTTGTGACACCAACTATCGAAAAGAATTATTTGACTTGATGCGGGCGCACCTGAAGATATCGCACTAAGCGAAAAAGATGGTGGAGCGGGCAGGATTCGAACCTGCGAAGGCTGAGCCGGCAGATTTACAGTCTGCTCCCGTTGACCGCTTGGGTACCACTCCACATTATAAAAACAGCAACAAGACAAACTATGTTAGATAGCTAACTGGCCCTGCGCCATTTGAGGAGTGCATCTTAATGATCAGACGCTGACAGGTCAAGCACTATTTCCAAAAAGTACCAATAAAATCATAGGGTTACTTTTTGTACAATGATGCCCGAAACGAAAGCTCTCGCCTGAAGGCGTAAGGAACTGATTTTACAGCTAATCATGCACTACGGAGCCGATGAAACAATACCAACAGCGCCCGGGTATATGACTTAACGCGGTGATCTGCCTTTCCCGTTACGGTTTGTCTTCAGGCTAAGTGTGTTGCCTGTGCGGTTTTTTGAGCGGCTTTTACCCGGCTTCGGCGTATTTGCATTATGGCTTCTGGTCGGTTTGGGGCGCGAACTTCTGTGCCCGGCAGGGGCTTCAGATGATGAGTGCTCAACAGATTTTAACAGTGTCGCCAGTTCGTCTTTCGTTAATTCGCGCCACTGACCGGTATTGAGCCCCTTGAGCTTTACATTCATGATTCGGATGCGTTCAAGTCTGGTTACCTCGAAGTCGAAATAACTACACATGCGCCGAATCTGACGGTTCAAACCTTCTATGAGGGTAATTTTAAACGAGAATTGACCTTCTTTTATTACCTTACAGCGTTTCGTGGTGGTGCCAAGAATAGGCACGCCGCTGCGCATTCCCGCTAAAAATTCCTCTGTAACAGGCTTATCCACCGTGACCACATATTCCTTTTCATGTTGATTACCGGCACGTAGAACCTTATTGACCAAATCGCCGTTATTGGTGAGAAAGATAAGTCCCTGTGAGTCTTTATCGAGCCGACCGATAGGAAATATGCGCTCTTTGTAACGAACATGATTAACAATGTTTGCCCTTTCGGCGCTGTCAGTTGTGCTCACAACACCGACCGGCTTGTTTAGCGCCAGAACCACAAACTTGCTTTTATCTGCTGGTTTTATCAACTTGCCGTTTACCTTAACGGTATCGCCAGCCACGACTTTTGTTCCAACCTCAGCACGCACGCCATTGATCTGTACTGCACCCTGTTCAATGAATTTATCGGCGTCGCGGCGCGAGCAAAAGCCTGTTTCGCTGATAAATTTATTTAAGCGTGTTGAATGTGTTTCTTGCATAGCATCAACCTACATGTTGAAAGTCAGAGTCTGGTTATTCGGTATAGCTATTACCGCGGCGAGCAATCTTAACACATTACCGTGAACCGATTCTTATTGTGGAGGCATTTTTCAACACAAGAATTCCATGTTGATTTTCTGTATACCTGTGATGAACCAATAACACCTGATGGCGTAACTAAACTACTTCATAGATATGAGCGGCTCAGTCGATTTCTGTCTGGCGATCATTGATATTCACATTACTGGGGCTTTTATGGCAATTACCACACGCACGATAGAGTATACGGTTAACGGAAAAATTTTCGAGGGCCTGTTGGCTACTGACGGGCAACGTTCCAGGCCGACAGTCATGGTGTGCCATGCATGGGGTGGGCGTAAAGCGCATGAAGAAGAAACCGCTAAACGTATCGCTGAACTTGGCTACACAGCATTTGCCGCTGATGTATATGGCAAAGATGTGCGCGGTGAAACAATCGAGGAAAACCAGGCGCTAATGACACCTTTGGTGGAAGATCGTGATGAATTGCAGCAACGCCTGCTTGGTGCGTTGGCCGCGGTTTCTGAACAGCCTGAAGCCGATCAGAACAATATTTCGGTAACGGGATTTTGCTTTGGTGGACTCTGTGCCCTGGATATGGCTCGCACCAATGCCCCGGTCATAGGCGTATCGGCATTCCATGCAGTGATTGGCAAGCCAGGCAAACCGGGAAATGACAATATTTTACCTAAAGTAATGTGTTTTCAGGGATTTGATGACCCTATGGCTGATCCGGAAGCGCTGGTCAACTTTGGTAATGAGATGACGCAGCGAAATGCCGACTGGCAACTTCACGTTTTCGGCGGCGTATCCCATGCTTTTACCAATCCCGATGCGAGCAACGATGAGTTGGGACTAAAATACAATAAACAGGCCTCCGAACGCGCGTGGGAACTGTTTAAAGGCTACCTGAGTGAAATGTTCGGGTAGGCGGATGGCACAATCTGTCTTTGCCTGAAATTGTTGTCATTACCCGGGTTAGCCGGGGCGGATGATAGCGACGCTTAAGAAGGCGAATTCTGTTATTCGCCTTCTTCCAGCAGCGCGGGGTTTTCAAGAAAAACCTGCAATCTGCGCTGTTCTGTGGCTGAAAACATCGCCTCTGTTTTTTGTGTGACCCGCGCGCTTATCTGCTCATCAGAAAGCTCACCGGAATTCATCAGATTTTCCCGCCAGTGTTTAAATGATCTTACTTTTTCCTGCCAGCGTGACTGCGTTTCTGCCACCTTATTGAGACGCTTGGCAACATCGTGCCCGAATTCGGCAGATACTGCTTGATAGCGCGTTTCAGGATTGTCAAAAGTACGCTGTAGTAAATCCAGTCTGTTGACGGTCATACTCGGCTGAAAACTTCGCTTCTGTGCTTCAGGTAAACGATCAAGCTGACGTTCAATGAATTCGGATTTTTGCTGTGGCGATAACCCGTCGTCCGCAGCGATCTGCAGCCGTTCAAGCGCCGCATTGTCGTAGGCGGCATCCTGTGCAAAGAAATAGTCATACTCTTTTTCTGTAAACAGCATACGTTGAAGATCCTGCTTTACCTGTAGCCGGTGAGCCATTGCACTCATATCGGTAACGTCTACCGGTTTGTCCAGCGTCTTTAATCGTACTTTGTAGTCGACATAGCGAGTAAATAAATCCACTGCATATTCGGCTGAGACGGGCTCAAACTGTGATGCTGCAACATCATGAGCGTAGCGTGTTTTCAATGCCTGCGCAGAGAGACCCTCATGGTTGAAGATAAATCGATCAAAAGCGTTTATCGTATTGTCGTCCAGTATAAAATGTGTTCCCGTTACCACATCACCGGATCGCTCATCGCTATTGTCGTCTGAACTGTGCTCTGATGGCTGTGAGGGCAACTGGCCGGAAGCTTTTGCCGTTACAGACTTAGGTGATATGGCAGGCTGAGACTGCGGCACCTCACCGCTGAATCGCAGGGCCCAGCCTGCGATCAGCAGGCCGGCGGCCAAACCTGTACATAGCATTTGTCCGCGGCGCTTCATATTATAAGCCCAGAGATTTCAGGCGATTAGCGTGGGTGACATAGACCTGTACGGGATCCGTTTCAAACAGGTGATGAATACCCAGAGTCTGATTGACTTCATCAAGGTGATTCATTCGATAATCATCACGGATCACGTAGCCCAGGCGGGAGCTGCATGAGGATACCAGACCGTCGTTTTTCTCACCGAACGACAATCCTGTGAGCGCCAGAAAGGGATCGGCGGCGTCCAGTACATTAGTATAACGACTACCACCGCTCCATGAGAAATACATCACACCATTGGACTCGCGCATTTTACCGTCATTTGCACAATAGCTGCTGGGTAGTCCTTCAGGGTAGCGGGCATTGAATGCTTTGCTGCCTTGTGTTGATAACGAATTCAGGGCAGCAATGCTATCAGTTGGCAAGCTGGAAACCCCCGAGCCTGAAACCAGTTCGAGTAAATTAGAAAACGCGTTAAACGTTGTGGCCGCAACGCCTTCGAGTGTCGAGCCTTCTGCTAAGCCCGCGCGCATAATATCTGCCACTTTGCTGCCCTGATTAACACCGCCCACTGATGTGACTGAGGCAACCTTATGCGGCGCCACACTGGCGGCGTAACGTGCGGTAGGACCGCCATGACTGTGACCTATCAGGTTAACCTTGGCCGCTCCCGAGTGCGCCAGCACCTGATCGATATACGCAAGCAACTGTTCGCCACGTACTTCTGTGGAATTGGCGGGCGAAACGGTAGAGGTATAGACCACCGCCCCCTGACTGGAAAGCTTATAAGGAATTTTATAGAAGTAATCTACCCACAATACATCGTCAAAGCCGAAAAGACCGTGTACCAATACGATTGGGTACTGTGTCCTGGCATACGTTGACGCCTGAGCGTTTACGGCAGGCAATATTAATGAGGTGATGAGCGTAATCAACAGCAAAACTTTTTTCATAATTTATCCTGTGTTGTGAATTGGCTCCCAACTACTCGGAGGTCAGAGGTGTTAATAAGTTGTTACATATTAGTAAATGAAAAAGTTTATTCAAGGGCTGTTGATTCTTAAATGCAACGCCAGAACCTTCGTAAAGATGTGTGGTCGCTATAACTCACTGAGAAAGAGGAAGTTATAGAAAATAGTGAAGATTATTAAATTTGTCGGAAGAAACTAACAAAAGTGGAGAGTGGGTAGTAGAAAAGGATACCCACTGCTAAAGACAGCAACGATTAATTATTCTGAAAAGCCTCGGTGCCATAAAGAGGAACCGTCGAGATGGCATGCTTGAAGCTACCACTGGTTTCTTTGGTGGAAAATGCAGTATAAACAATGACCTGGTTTTCCTTATCGTAAGTTCGTCTGACTTTGATAGATTTAAAAAATATCGATTTAGATTCTTTAAATATCATTTTAGGCTCTTCAACTTCCGCTTTTTCCAGATCAAAAAGGGTAATTTCGCCTGACTGTCTGCATGCAATAGACATGTTTGACGGATCACTGATAGAAAGGTTGGCCGAGATATGTTGAACATGACAGGTCACACCCGGTAAATCCGGGTCTTTGGCAACTTCCCAATCCACAGTAGAGGCGCTGAAAATTCCGGTTCTGACTGAATTTTCATCTGAACACGCGCTCACCAATAATAATGCTGACAGTACGGGTAACACTTTTTTCATGACTTCTCCGATGACTGATAACTCGCAGCTACCGTTTATAGCAGATATATCGCGGTAACGCAGTAAAAGGGGACGGTTATGCAACTCCCTGATGCTTATACACATTAACTGTGCATGCTGATCGTTAGTTGGATGTATCTCTATCAGCAGGAAGATAAAATACGAAAGCCCGAACTATTTATCATACTTATTTGGTAGATATTTTTTGCTCTGGCTTGAAAACAGTGTATCTTTATTATATAGGCGTTTGTTAATGATTGAGTTTGTATGAATATCGAACAGATGCGGGCAGTGCTGGAGTCGTTGCCCGATCCCGTATTTATTCTTTCCACCTCAGGGAAGTATGTTGCGCTGTTCGGTGGTCAGGATATTCGCTATTACCATGATGGCACCTCGCTGGTCGGGCAAAATCTGTATGATGTTTTAAGGCCGGAAAAAGCCGACTATTTTGTCCGGAAAATCAACGAAGCACTCGTATCCGGTGAAATGATGGTGGAAGAATATGAGCTCAGTGATAAAGATATTCTGGGACTGCCTGATGAAGGGCCGGAGGAGCCTATATGGTTTGAAGGCAGAATTCAGGCACTTGATTTCAAGGTCGATGGCGAGTCGGTGGTCCTTTGGGTTGCCAGTAATATCTCGGAGCGTTATCAGTTAGAGAAAAAGCTGCGTTACTGGGGCGATACCGATCAGCTTACCGAGCTCTACAATCGCCGGCGTCTTGAGCAGGATCTTGCTGCGCATCATGCCAGCTTTAATCGTTACGATGTATCCACGTCGGTACTCATGCTCGATCTTGATAATCTTAAATCGGTTAACGATATAGAAGGGCACCATAAAGGTGACGAAATTATCGTAGCACTTGCCGATATCCTCCGTGAACAAATGCGTGAAGCTGACGCTGCCTATCGTTTTGGCGGTGACGAGTTTGTCATTGTTTTGCCCAATACAGACATCGCGCAGGCGATTACCTTTGCTGAGCGGCTGAACAATCAGTTTGCAGTCCATGCCGAGTCGCTGACCGTGGGAGATATCGCCGTCACAGTGAGTATAGGTGTTACCGCGATTTCACCCGATGACGATTCTCACGAAACAACGTTGCGCCGTGCAGATAAGTTTTTATACGATGCTAAAAATAAAGGAAAGAACAAGGTAGTAGGTTTTTAAACCGCAATCTGGTTGCACTGAATCAGGGTAATTACTGTTCTGCGTACACATTGATGCCGTTTTGTCCCACTCAGATAAAAACACCAGTATGTAAAGGTTACTGCACACTGACATTTCCTGATTAATCTTTATTCATCGCAGAACAGGTGTAGCGCGCTTAAATATTAGTTATTCTGTATATCCTTTCAATCGCTGCTGTCGACTGAGGTAGTCAGTAAGATGTTTTTCCCTTTAGTTGTGTGTAATCGCGCCCGCACGCGTCGCTTTTTGTCTGCGCTGCTAATCGCGCCCTTTTCTCTACAATGTTTTGCACTGACAGAGCCTGATGAGTTGGTAGCCTGGCCAGCCTATGTCGAAGCCGCAATCGATGATGCTCCTCCTTACCGAATTATCGCCGAAGATTCTATCAGTGGTATCTATGTCGATATTTACGAAGCGGTGATGAAGCAGATAAATATCCAAACTGCTTATTTTGAAGTGCCTTTCAAACGCGCCCTGCATTTGCTGAAAACGGGGCAGGTGGATGTGATGTTAGGCCCGATAAAAAATGACGAGCGTGATGAGTATGTGGACTTCTCAGTGCCAGCGTTTCCCCCTGTAAGAAAGCTGGTACTGGCGAACAGTACAGATAACATTATCAATGATGTCAAAGATTTCGGGGGAAAAACCATCGGGGTTCAGCGAGGAAGTGACTACCTGTCTTTTCTGAACACCGTTTCGGGTATCGAGATTGTAAAGCTTAACGATTATCACCAGGCATTGAGAATGCTGAAAGCCGGCCGGGTAGATCTGGTCATTATTCCGGATCTGGTGGCTAAGTCGATAATGCAGCAGTTGCAACTGAGTTTTATCCGTTCGCCGTATGTTATTCCCGGCGAGGTTTGTTATATCGCTATATCTAAAAGTTCGCCGGTACGCTTTCATGTGAAAGAAATCAAAGCGGCATTGGAAAAAGTGAAGGCGAGCGGTCAGTATGACAAAATTGTTCAGCGCTATATTGACCGGCAAGAGCGCCTCGCTGACCAGTAGTGTCTATCTCTTAGGGGCAGTGAACGCCTGCTCTGCCAACCATTGTCTGGCTGGTCTATAGTCAGTAAAAAAGGCGCGATTGAATTGCGGGTAGTGAGCGCGATCAATCTGAAACGGGCGTCGCTTGACACTTTTCTCCGGACTAAGCACCGCCTCACGCTGTAATCCATTTTCAATACAGTGATTCACTAGCTGGTGAATCACCGGATAACAATCCGGTGTGTAAAGCTCCCAGTCATATAAGTCAGTGATCATCGCCCAGGGGGCGCCCACCAGCGGCGCTGTAATACGATTGATATGATATTGATAGGCAAGGGCGGTCTCCAGATTCCAGGGGCCGATAATCTTTACCAGCAACACATTTTTATAAATCTGTGTATCAAATGACCCGTGTGCTTCGAACATATGGATTAAACCCCGCTTTACCCTTCGATCAGACGTTAACAGACAGCCCAGTTAAACCAAAGCTTATTTTATTAGCTGCCCGGAAATAACGCTATGTCGGGCATGAATGCCGTTAACGCCGGCCTGCTCTACCTGAGCAGGGAGTCGCCAGTGCCCGAGCGCTTTACATGTAATATCACCGCTAACGGATATGTCGCACAATGTGAACAACGCATTGTTTTACTATGCATTTTATCTGATGCATTTGATTCGCTTGTTAGGTAACACTCAGCTATGATGGTGAGGAAAATTATCCTGAACCTAAGAAAAATAAAGTGAATGAACCTGATGATTTGAAAGAAGAAAGATTGTCACTGTCGACACTGGCGATAATTGACAATATTTCTGATGCCGTTTTAATAATCGACAAAACGCACAACATCATTCATTACAATCATCAGGCTGAGCAGGTTACCGGCCTGGCGGGATCGTCAATTTGTCATCGTACACTCTACGAGGTGTTTGAGAGTTTTCAGGGCTCTATCTTCGAACAACGTTATCTCAATGTTTTTAACACGGGTGTCGGCGAGTCTTTCGAAGCCCCTTTCGGACCTGCATTTTTGTGGGTTTGGGCCAGTGTTTTTCGGATAGAGGAAAGCTGTGTATGCATTGCGTTTCATGAAAGCGCAGTAAAACGCAGGCTCGAAGCAGTGGCAAATAGTCAGCGGGAGGCTTTTAGCGCCGCTCTCACCGGAGCATCTCAATCCGATGTTCTGAGCATTCTTACGGATGCTGTCGAAGGGCAGGCCGGGCACAAAACGATGGCTGCTGTTTCTTTGATTGATGAGGAAAGCACCCTGATTCGGTGTGTCACTTCGTCGGGGTTACCTCAAGCCATGGTCGATGCACTCGACAATGTTCCTCTGACTGAAAAAGACCATCCTCTGACCGAATGTTTTCTTACCAGAGAGCTTATTAAAATCACAGATATGCAAGGTAAAACCCGGTGGCCGGCATTTTGTCAGACTGGCTCTGGCTCCGGAGTATGTGCATTCTGGTGCTCCCCACTTCTTTCGATGGAAAGCAAATCTGTTATAGGGATCTTTTCTGTCTTTTATACTGAGCCTCGCCCGCCTGTCGAGTCGGATCGGCATGTGGTTGATGCACTATCGCGCTCTGCAGCCATGATTATTGAAAAGGATCGGGAAAATAAGGCGCGCCTGCGTGCCGAAACCGCCTTGTCTGCCAATACAGAAACTCTGAATAAACAGCGCAGGCTCTACGAGACCGCCTTATCAAACACGCCCGATCTCATCTATATCTTTGACTTACAGGGCCGGTTTACCTATGCCAACGATGCGCTGTTAAAGATGTGGGGCCGTACCTGGGATGAGTCTGTTGGTAAAACCTGCTTTGAACTGGGGTACGAGCCCTGGCATGCGCAAATGCACATGGATGAGATTAAGCAGGTTATTGAGACCAAACAACCTATCCGCGGTGACATCCCCTTTGAAGGAACCTACGGCAGACGGATTTATGATTATATTTTTGTGCCGGTTATCTCTGATGACGGACGCGTTGAGGCGATTGCCGGTTCAACCCGTGATGTTACTGAACGAAAGGAAGCTGAGGAGTTGGCCAAAAAAGCAGAAGCCAGGCGACGTCTGGCTTTAGAGGCCTCACATAGCTTTGGTATCTGGGACTGGGACATTCAAAAGAATATTTTTACCGCAGATGAGCGATTAGCTGAGCTTTTTAACATCAGTGGAGAGGAAGCGCGTTATGGGGTGGCGATTGAAAAACCTCTGGCATCCATTCATCCTGATGATAAACCCCGAATTACTGCGGCTATTGATGCCAGTATAAAAGACGGGACGCCTTATAACGAGGAATACCGGATTATTCAGCAAAACGGCAGCATTCGCTGGGCATCGTTTCGCGGGCGCGTGATTTATGATGAAATGGGGAATGCTGCAAGATTCCCGGGGGTGGGAGTAGATGTTACCCGGGAGCGCAACGCCATCGATGCTTTGCATGACGCGGATAAACGCAAAGATGAATTTCTTGCGACGCTGGCCCATGAACTGCGCAATCCACTGGCGCCTATAAGAAATTCTCTTGCGATATTGCAATCGGATAAATTCGATGCGAAACAAAAAGCAGCGTCTTTTGCCTTGGTGGAGCGCCAGGTCACACAGATGATTCAGTTGGTAGATGATCTGATGGATGTTTCGCGGATCACCCGGGGTAAGATTCGGTTATCCCGCACGCCGCTGAACATCAAACACGTGCTGGACGCTGCGATTGAAACGGTTCAGCCACTGATTGATGAATGTTCGCACACGCTTACCGTTACCTATCCTGATGATGATTTGTGGGTAAACGGCGATTTGATTCGCCTGTCACAAATATTTTCAAATATCATTAATAATGCTGCTAAATATACGCCTCAGGAAGGGAGCATAAGGATTACCGTATCCCGGGATGCCGCCAGCCTTCATGTGGCTGTGAGCGACAACGGTGCCGGCATTCCAAAGGATAAGCTGGAAAATGTATTTGATATGTTTTCCCAGATTGAAGGTATGCTTGAGCGCTCAAAAGGTGGGCTTGGTATAGGTTTAACCCTCGTCAGACGGCTTACAGAACTGCATGAAGGGGGAGTCAGCGTAGACAGCAAGGGGGAGGGCAAAGGCACCACCTTTACCGTGACATTACCGCTTATCGATAAGCCAGCCATTCAGCATACAGAACAAGCCGCCCCGATAAACACCGTGGTGCAGCAGGCTTCACTTAACGTATTGATCGCTGATGACAACCAGGATGCAGCAATAACTATGGGCTGGTTGCTAGAAGCAAAAGGATGCACGGTGGAAGTGGTGGATAGCGGTGAGGCAGCGCTTAAGGCCGTCGCCGCGTTTACCCCCGACCTGGTTTTGCTTGATATCGGGATGCCAGGCATGAATGGCTATGATTTGTGTATTGCGCTACAGCAAAACCCGGCGTTAAAACACGCTATTTTCGTGGCGCAAACCGGATGGGGACAACCCTCTCACATTCAGCGTTCAAAAGCCTCTGGCTTTCATCATCATCTGGTGAAGCCAATAAATCTTGATGATTTGACCCCCATTCTGCTCCAGGTGCAGGAACAAATAGTGCGCTGAAGCGCACAAACACGCGTTGCTGCGCATAAGCTTACAGTGTTACCAATAGCTTGTCAGTGAGCAGGGCCTGTAAGGGTAGTGAACGTGGCAGTAGTGAGTAAAATACTGATTGCGATAACACACTCAACCTGAACAGAGCGCGCGAATGTCTGCGTGTTATCTGTTAAGCCTGGTACCAGGTGCCACTTGTGCCAGGCGGCAAGCCCCAATATCATCAGTACAAATGCTGCTTTTACCAAAAAGATAGTGCCGTAATCTGTACGATATAAAGCATCTGGCAAACTGATCAAAGCATTCAGCATAGTAATGCCTGTAACGAGCAGCAGGGTGACAGCAAACCAGGCATGCAGACCAAATCGCTGCATGATGGCTTTAACCTGGTGAGGCCGGTGCTGGTGACTGACCACTACCAGCAAAGGCAGCGTGCCGATCCACCACGACATCGTCATAATATGTAAAATCAATGCAATATGGTCCGGCAGGGCCTGCTGAGATATATGACCGGTCAGCGTGCTGCTGGTGGCCGCTGCCACCATCGCAATTCCTGTCGCCGCGTAAAACACGCCATGATGACGTTGTTGCGATATCAGATAAAAAATTATCGCGATGAGCGCAACTGAAAACGCTGAAAGCTTTGCCAGCAAAGCATCGCCCGGCGCCGTTGACCAAAGTATTTTAAGCATAAGCGGATCAAAAGCGCCGGTAATGCCGCGCGACGCCATTGCGCCGGTCTTAGCAAAGAACCACATTAAGCCGCCGGCGATACCTGTAACCAGTGCGATTAAACACCACCGCAGATAGAGACTTACCGTTTTACGCCGGGCCTCTGCCTGAAACCCCTCCCTACAGAGTAAGGGCGTGTAGAATGCGCCGGCAATGGCGGCATAGCCCAAATAGGTCAGTAACTTCCCGGTTATTTGCAGAAAGCCAAATGTGGTAAATGCCATCATCATTATTGAATTAATGTACCATGAAGGTGTAGCTGTCAGTCATTTTATGACCATCATCACTCATTACCACATAGCTGACTTTATAAGTGGCAGGTGCCAAAGATGGCAGGGTCCATTCAAACTCAGCGCTCTTGTCAAAAGCAGGGGCAAAACCAAAATCAAATTTTTTACCGTCTTTGTCAGTCAGTGTCACACTGGTCAGCCGTACTTTGTCTGAGAATGTCAGTGACAGTTTTTCCGGCGCACTCATTAACATCGCATTATCAGAAGGGGTACTTGCGCTAAGGGTCATTTGTGAATGTGCCAAAACAGGTTGAGCAGTTAATGTCGCCAGAACAAAAGACGCAGATAAAAATAAATTTTTATATTTCATTGGGTAGTACTCGCTTTAGGATTAAAAATATCTTTGTAAATATTTGCAGGCGTCACACCGTATCGATGTAGTAATGATTCAACCGCCTGCATAAGTGGATGTGGGCCACACAGGTAAAACTCTGTCATTCCCGGGTTAAAGTCGGCCTGATGAAGTATTGTCGCCAAGGCTTCCTGAACATAACCTGACTCTCCCTTCCAGTCCTCACAAGGCTTCGATAGCACCGGGCAATAACGAAATTGCGGGAACTGCCTGGCCAGTGTTTCAAATTCACTTTGAAAGGCTAGATCGACGCGTCTGCGCGCGCCATACAAAAAGGTTACCGGGATCATTTCTTTATGTTTAAGCAATTGTTCCTGAATCATTGCTCTTAATGGCGCAATGCCAGAACCGGCGCCGATAAAATAGCGTTGCGCTACGGGTGCATCTGATAAGTGAAATGATTCGATAGGGCCAAAGGCTTCAACAGTTTGCCCGGTAGTCAGCTGACATAAATATGCAGAGCCAATTCCGGATAGCGCTTTATCGTCGGACTGTTGCCATTTAACGGCAACACTCAGCATATCGTTACCCGCATCAAAATCAGCGATAGAGTAGTGGCGCACACCGCCATCATGGGAATGGCTTCCCGTTGGCGTATCCTGCCAGTACGCCGTAAAATGCGCAGGCAGATCCTGCGGTTTGTTAGTATTGTCAGCTGCCGGGATAATAAAGCGGATACAGGCTCCGGCTTTGTATGCCTGCACGTCGCCCGCTTTTACCTTAAACTGTATATATTTTATCGAGGGCGTCACAAACTGTGAGTGCGCCACCTCCAAAAGCAGTTTTTCGCGATAAGCTTTTGGTGCATGAAGGGTTTCCACCTCAGCAGCCGTATGCTGACATGCCAGGCGCATGCCGCCTCGAAGCTCTGATGGGGTCAGCCACTCGCGCTCAGACGAGGTAGGGCTGAGATTGCCAGAGGTTTGAATCCGACACTTTCCGCAACTACCACCACCACCACAAGAAGAGGGCAGATGAACGTGGGCATGTTGAAGCGCATGATAGATAGTGTCGTTACTGCGCGATGAAATACGCAACTGCGCCTCGCCGGTGTTAAGGGTTGCACTGAACACGGTCTTTTTTCCGCGACCTGGTGTAAGCTGACCATCCTTGAGCAACATGCCAAGCCATATCAGGCCGGTGATGACAAACACCAGCGTCGCCAGTGCAAAGACTATGATTAACCAGTGATTGAAGCCGCCGCTGTTACCATAATCCATAAAGTGCAGTTTGAGCATCAATTCAAAAAAACGTGACTGACGAGTGGAGTGAGTGATAATTCTGCCAGTCCGGCTATCAATAAACATATAGGTGGTTGGCTCATCGGCAAATACAATGTGCCATACATCGTTTTGCTGACCCGGCAGAGCTGACATCGGCGCCTCAAGAAGCGCTGCACTGGCAACCGTTGAAGGACCGGGATAGGCGTGTTTAGCGATCTTTTCGGCAAGCTGCTGGTCAATACTGACCGGCGCTGCTGAGTGCGCATCAAACAGCTGTATCCGGCTTTGCTGACCGATATGCGCACCGGCCTCTATAACAGCCACATAAACCGGCTTACCCAACAGGGTGCGCAAAGTAAGGGATTGGACATGGTTAACAGGCAGGTCGGATGCTGGCACTAAGTAGCCGTTTGATGTGCGGTCTTCTCCCAATGGAAAGGTAGCAGTGCGCAGCTCAAGACGTTTGTGTTCAGCCAAGCCAAAATATAATCCTGTACCCAGCCAGATGATCAGCTGTGCACCCACAATGACAGAAGCCCATTTGTGGCATTGTTTTATAAAGCCGAACTGTGTCATAACACCTCTTCCTGACGGGTTGGCTTAAAAATTCGATAGTACGTCAGCGCAGCGCCGGACAGTGCGCCAGCCAGGCCGGTAAATGCAAATACCAGAAAAAAGATATTGCCCAGCGTAGCGCCATCATCCCAGTCCAGAATATGTAACCGCCACATCCAGTCAAACCAGCGCCAGGGGTGATGCCTGACAGTCACAATCGCGCCGGTGTACTGACTGATGTAAAGGGTGGGTGAAAGGACCGCATCAAAATGTACCTGCCAGACAGGTAAGTGCAGTGGCGACAGCTCATCAGGCGCCTCTGCAGGCTGATCCAGTCGCTTTACGCTTTCAATTTTACCCTGACCGGTAAATGCGCGAGCGGCGATCCGTGAGGCTTGTTGCGCATTTATTTCGGGTAAGGGTTGGCCGGTATCCGTTGCAATGAGCAGGGGCGCTGAACGGTCTGGCAGTGACACCAGGTACACAGGTTTTCCTGCCAGCGAGCGCAGAGTGACAGACTCGGCACTCGGATAGGCGTCGATAATTGCCTCAAAGCGCGTTTTACGCTGCTCATTATCAATGTCGACTTTAGGCGTGTTCACCAGATTTTCACCATGAATATAGTGAATATCCAGACTAACCATGTACAGTCCGGAGACCGCCCACAGCAAAAACTGTAACGCGACAAATAACATCAGCCAACGATGGTAGCGTCGTACAACATTAATCACCGGACAACTCCTTATTAAAACGCACGACGTCGCGCTTTTTTACCATCGCATATACAACAGGCAGCACAATAAGTGTCAGGATCAATGCACTGGTCATTCCGCCTACCATAGGAGCAGCAATTCTGCTCATTACTTCTGAGCCTGTGCCGCTGCCAAACATGATGGGTAATAGCCCGATGATGATAGTCGCCACCGTCATCATGACAGGCCTTACCCGCAAACCGGCACCTTCGAGCAAAGCGTGCCGGTAAGCAGTATCATCAATGGGTTGGTTTTGACGGTTCGCGTCATCTTTTAGTCTTGTCAGAGCCTGATTGAGATAAACCAGCATAATCACCCCAATCTCCACCGCAACGCCCGCCAGCGCAATAAAACCGACGCCCACGGCAACCGACAGATTAAAGCCCTGCAAATATAACAACCACAAGCCACCAATCATGGCCATTGGTAAACTGAGGATAATCATCAGCACTTCACTGAATGCTCTGAAGTTCAGGTAGAGTAAAATGATGATGATAGCGAGCGTGAGCGGTACCACATAGGTAAGCTTATCCTTTGCGCGCTCCATATATTCATACTGACCGGCCCAGGACACCGAATAGCCGGGGGGCAGATCCAGCTCTTTCGCTAACGCAGCTTTGGCGTCGTCAACATAAGATCCGATATCGCTGTTTTCGATATCGATAAATGTCCAGCCGTTTATCCTGGCGTTTTCGCTTTTAATACCTGGCGGACCATCCTCAATATAGATATTGGCTACATCGCCCAGTGCGATACGTTGCCCTTTCTCTGTGACAATGGGTAATCTGGCAAGGCTTTCCGGCGAGTCCCTGTAGTCTTGCGGGTAGCGCAGATTGACCGGATAACGCTCGAGACCTTCCACCGTGCGTGTGACATTCATACCGCCCACAGCGGTCGCTACTACCTGCTGCACATCTGAAATATTCAGTCCGTAACGGCTGGCTTGTTGACGCTGAATATCAACCTTCAGATAGCGGCCGCCTGCGACACGCTCAGAATAAACTGATGAGGTCCCGGGTACCTTGTCTAGGATTCGCTCAAGGTCCTTGCCGATTTTTTGAATAACATCCAGCTCTGCGCCGGCGACTTTAATGCCAACCGGGGTTTTGATACCGGTCGCCAGCATGTCTATGCGCGTTTTAATTGGCATTACCCAGGCATTCGTCAGGCCGGGGAAATTGACCAGCGCATCCAGTTCGGCTTTAAGATCCTCTGTGGTGATACCGCTTCGCCACTCGCTTTTGGGTTTCAGCTGAATAAAGGTTTCAATCATGGTCAGCGGGGCGGGATCGGTGGCTGTGTCAGCCCGACCGACTTTGCCAAAGACAGATTCAACTTCCGGTACGGTGCGGATAAGTTTGTCGGTTTGCTGAAGCAACTCGCGGGCTTTACCAATAGAAATGCCCGGATAGGTAGTAGGCATATACATCAGATCGCCTTCATCGAGAGGCGGGATAAATTCACTGCCAATTTTATCCAGAGGATAAAACCCGATGATGGTAACTAGCAGCGCAGCGACTAATGTTGATTTTGGAAAACGTAACGCCTGTCTGAGTACTGGCAGATATAGCGCGGTAAGGAAGCGGTTCACCGGATTTCGGGCTTCCGGTCGAACTGTACCGCGAATAAAATACCCCATTAGTACCGGAACCACCGTAACGGCGATACCAGCAGACGCTGCCATGGCATAGGTCTTGGTAAACGCCAGTGGCGCGAACATACGGCCTTCCTGGGCCTCAAGAATAAATACCGGCAGAAATGATACGGTGATAATAAGCAAGGAAAAGAACAGAGCAGGTCCCACTTCGCAGGCGGCCCTGGTCACAATCTGCCAGCGATTCTCATCGGTAACGGTTTCCCGTTCCATATGCTTATGCATATTTTCAATCATGACAATTGCGCCGTCTGTCATGGCGCCAATAGCAATAGCAATACCGCCCAATGACATGATATTGGCATTGATACCCTGAAAATACATCACGATAAATGCAACCAGGATCCCCAGGGGCAGGGTGATGATAGCCACAAGCGAAGAGCGCAGGTGAAACAAAAACGCCACACAAATAAGCGCCACCACAATCAGCTCTTCGGTGAGCTTATCCTGCAAATTGGTAATCGCACGATCGATGAGCGCAGAACGGTCATAGACCGTGACTATTTCTACACCGTCGGGTAATGAGTCCGATAACGCGTCAAGGCGCGCTTTGACACCGTCGATAGTTTGCTGGGCATTTTCGCCATAACGCATGACCACAATACCGCCGACCACCTCGCCCTGGCCGTTTAGTTCGGCCACACCACGTCGCATTTGCGGCCCCAGTGTGACCGTTGCAATGTCACCGATAGTCAGTGCGGTGCCGTTTTCACTTACCCCCAGTGGTATCTCATTGATATCATCTACTGACCGAATGTAGCCGGTGGCGGTTACCATATATTCAGCTTCCGCCATTTCCACCACCGATGCGCCGGTTTCCTGATTGCCCTGAATCAATGCCCGCTGAATCAAATCCAGTGGGATGTTGTAGCCACGCAGGCGATCCGGGTCGACCTGAACCTGATACTGCTTGACCATGCCGCCGACCGAGGCAACCTCTGATACGCCGTCTACCGATTGTAACTCATAGCGTAAAAACCAATCCTGGATGCTGCGCAACTGGCTGATATCGTGTTTGCCTGTAGGATCCGTCAGCGCGTACATGTAAACCCAGCCCACACCGGTGGCATCCGGACCAATTTGTGGTGTCGCAGTGTCAGGCAGGCTCGCCGCAGCCTGATTCAGATATTCCAGAACACGACTTCTGGCCCAGTACAAGTCAGTATCGTCTTCAAATATGATGTACACATAGGAGTCGCCGAAAAAGGAAAAGCCGCGAACGGTTTTCGCTTTTGGCACCGACAACATGGCGGTGGTCAGCGGATAGGTGACCTGATCCTGGACGACCTGCGGCGACTGGCCCGGATAGCTGGTTTTTACAATCACCTGCACGTCTGATAAGTCGGGCAGGGCGTCTACCGGCGTTTTACTTACTGAGTAAACGCCCGCAACGGTTACCATAACCGTAACCAGTAAGACGAGAAAACGGTTCTTCACCGACCATCTGATGATAGATTCAATCACGACATCATCTCCTTAACGTGGCAGGTGCGAATTGTGCCCGGCGTTCTCATGTTCCGATACGGGTGTCGCCAGAATATGAATACCGGTAATAGAGAGCGCGCCGCTATCATCCCGGGTAACTTCGAAATGAAGGGATTGTCCGGTTGCCAGTTTGTCTAAACTGACGGACTCATCTACGGAAAAATCCATGGTCATGGCAGGCCAGTCCCAGGCCTCAACAGGCTCATGATTAATGGTCACAGTGCGATTAGCCGGCGAAATGGCTGTTAGCGTTCCCATTATCGCAACCGCTTCAGGCGTTGCATCAGACGGCGATGATGCAGGTTTTGAAGCATTGTCGGGCGGTGTCATGACATGCACCCGGGTGATGCTAGTGGTGTTGTCAGCCGAACGGGTCACTTCAAAATGCACTGACTGTCCTTCTGCCAGCTTTTTCATATCAACATTATTATCAACGGAAAAGTCCATAGTCATGGCAGGCCAGTCCCAGGCTTCAACGGCGTCATGCTCAATGGTGAGTGTGCGATTGGCAGTAGAGACCGCAGTAATTGTACCGGTAACCGCAACCGCGTCAGGAGCGCTTTGCTTATCCGTCTGAGCCATTGGCGCGTGCTCGTTCTTTTCAGCTTTGCCTGCTTCACTGCCACTCTTTTGCATGATGTGAATGCCTGTAACCACAGGGCTACCATTGGCCCGGCCTATTTCAAAATGCAGAGACTGTCCTTGCGCAAGCTTTTCGATGGCGACGTCCCCGGCCACAGAAAAGTCCATCGTCATAGCCGGCCAATCAAGCGCCTCTACCGGCTCATGGGCGATGGTTACACTGCGTTGTTCAGCCCGGACCGCCTTGACCATACCCTTTGCCCACACCGATGCGTTATCTGAGCTGCTGCTCATGCGGGTAAAGTCAGAGGTTTTACTGGATTCAGAATCAATTAAAAATTGCGCTGACGTGACGACACGCTCTCCTTCATTAACTCCTTCAAGAATTTCGATTTCGTTGTTACCGGCGCGGCCAAGCGTGACAGCAACAGAGCGGAATTTGCCGTCACCGTTTGCCAGTACAACACGGTTTTGTGAACCTGTGCGGATAACTGCCTCATTGGGCACTAACACTGCCTGGGAATCGACGGGAACATCGATATGAATATCTGCAAGCATGTTGGGCTTTAATCGGTGTTCCGGGTTATCGAATTTCAGCCTGACCGGAAGCGTGCGATTCGCCGATTGCAAGGCTGGAGCCACGTAATCAACGGTTCCATGCCAGGTCTTTCCCTTGATCGCATCAACGGTCATCGTGACGGGCATGCCGGCACTGACTGAGGCAGCATCTCGTTCGAAGACTTCCGCTTCAACCCACACAGTGTCCAACTGGCCGATACTCATTAAAGTCATGCCTGGCTGGACATAAAACCCATCCCGAATATTCAGCTCGTTCACAAAACCGGACTTAGGCGCATCAAAGGTTACGGTGCGTACCACCTCTCGTTGGCGGCTGATCTGCTGAACGGTTTTTTCAGGAATATCAAGGGCAGCAAGGCGCTCTCTGGCTGCTGAAATCAACGTTGCATTGTCCCGGCGAAGCGCGATGATGTATTCTTCCTGCGCATTTACCAGCTCCGGAGAGTACAGCGCATAAAGGGGTTGTCCTTTTTTAACCGGGTCGCCGGCGGCTTTTACAAATTGTTGTTCTATCCAGCCTTCTACCCGCGGGTGGATATGAACGATTTCATCTTCATCGTACTTCACATACCCCACGGTACTGATATCAGCATTAATCTGGCCGGCCCGGGCTGTGGCCGTCCTGACACCCATATTATTTTCCACGGCGGGGGAGATGGTGACGGTGCCCGCGGGTGCGTCTTCATTGCTTGTGCTTTGCTCATACACCGGCACCAGGTCCATCCCCATCGGTGATTTGCCCGGCTTATCGCGACGGTAACTATCGTCCATGGGGGCTACCCAGTAAAGCGGCTGTTTTTGCTGTTCGTCATTTGCAGGCGCATCTTCGTGCAGCGCGTGGTAACCGATGACAACCAATGCGCCAGCGAGTGCACCTGCTATGGCTGTGGCAATAAGCGGTTTATTATTCATGAGAAACTCCTTTTGCCGCAGCGATTGGTGCATCAGATTGGGTCAGCAAATAGTTCAGTCTTGTGACACGTTTTAATTTATCCACCTGAACAGACAGTGCTGACAGGCGGGCTTCAAGTTCGGTAATTCGGGCGCGAACGACCTCAGAAAAGTCACCAGTGTCGTTCATATAGGCTGTCATTGTCGCCTCTGCCTGCGCCGTCGCCTGAGTCAGAATTTGGTCATTGTAAAGCGATTCACGCTGCTCGAGCCGGGCAACGTGCCGGAGTTGTTCGCGAACCTGCGCAAGCAGCGATTTCAGTACGACCAGTTTCTGAGTTTTAACAGACTGCGCTTCATATACTGATGCTTCGACCGCTTTATCCTGCCTGTTTTCTGTAAACAGGGGCAGGTCCAGCGTGATGCCAACGGAAAATAAATCGGCTCTGGACTGACCGGAAGGCATGTCATCACGCCATCCATAACTGGCGTTTAGCTTCCACTGTGGTTTGTATTGTTCTCTGGCCAATTCAACCTCTTTCTGGCTGGCCTGATACTGAAGCTCTATGGCCTTAATGGTGGGGTGCTGACTCAGACGGTCTATCAGTTTACTGTCTGTTTCAGTGGCGTTAAGCGCGGCTATCGGCATGAGAAGTTCTATTTCTGGTAATGCAGTTGGCAGCGTGGCGTTATCTATTCCACTGGCAAGGCTTAGGGTCATCGTATCAGCACGATATGGGGTCAGCCATTCGCTAAGTGCTGATAAAGCAGCTTCCAGATTTTGCGCCTGGACGGTGGCGCGATCCTCAAACTGGATCAGTTCAAGTTCGGCGCGGATAATATCCTGCTGCCGCGATGTTCCAGCGGCAGAGGCGTAGGTGGTTTGCGCAACATCCCGAATTTGCTCAAACAGTATTTTATTATCTTCAATCAGCGTTTTTGAGCGCATGGCCAGCCATGCATCCAGCCACAGTAAAGTAACATCGCGTTTAACCATGGCCCGGCGGTTTTCACGCTCAAAAGGCCCCATGGCAGACTGAAGCGCCAGTTTTTGTTGGCTGATTGCCAGTGAATCGCCTCTGGGGAAGGCTTGAGAAATACCAATCTGTGCCTGAGTCATGTTTTCCTGATCAAACCTGAAACCGTCTACAGGTAAATTCATCATTGAAAACGATATTGCCGGGTCAGGATATTCGCCCGCTGCGACGCTGCGACTTTCCTTTGCTTTTTGCTGTAGCTGATTGCCTTGCAACCACGGATCATTGGATTGTGCCTGAGATACGGCATCATTAAGGTGCAGTGTTGATTGAGCCAGCGCTGTACTGACCACCCAGAAAGATGCGGTGATCAGCGATAAGCGTAAAATAGAAGAGGCCATCAGTATTGTTCCCCAAACCCGGACACAGTGGCAAAAGGACGACTGGACCCGTCTTTAAGCAGCAATTGAATGGTGTACGGCTGGAAACGCACACCACTTTCCATGCCCGGTGAGCCGACTGGCATACCGGGTACTGCCAGGCCGAAGGCATCTTCAGGTGGATTATCCAGAAACGACTTTATATACCTGGCGGGAATATGGCCCTCAAAGACGTAGCCTGAACGGGTCACGGCAGTGTGACAGGAACGATACTGAGCGGGAATCTTGAATCTGGTTTTTACTTCACTCAGAGCGTCAGTGTCTTTGCCCTCGATATGCCAAGCCTCCGTGGAAGATTTGCCGCGCTGTGAATGCGCAAGGTGCGCCATCCAGCCTTTGCAGCAGCCACAGGAGGCTGATTTATATACATCTAAATGGACATTTTCCTGCTTGGTGGACGCGCTTAAGCCTGTGCTTAACAGACTTACAATAATTGCCAGTATACGTAATATCATGTTCAATGCCTTTGGTCAGATAAGTAATAACAATACCGAGTCTGTTTTCAGACGCGATGGCAACAACTTACCGATAGATTAACGTTAACGAGTCAGGCTGACGCCTGAAAAAAAGTGGGATCTATCCTGAGTCAGGCAATGATAGGTGGGCGAAAGAGTGCACCGCTGATAAGAGAGGAGAACATCAAGGGTAACCCTGAAACATGTTTGCGGGTATCAGGTGAAATAGTCTGGAGTGACTGTCCCTCGATTAAAAAGGCATGGCCACACAAGCTCGCCGGACAGGAACAGTCCTGATCACAACAACCGGCGTGCTCAGCATCACCACTTGCCATATGTTCGGCCATCAACGATGGATTATTTGAACCATGGTGATTTACCTGTTTGACACTCTGCTTGCCGCTCATGTCTGCCATGGCAACCATCGTACAATGGGTAGCGCTGTGAGAGTCACTTTTCTTTGCGTCAGAAAATGCCATAGCCTGCGCGCTTAATGCCGCCAGCATGACAAACAGACCAATCCGGAAAAAGTGAATAATCATGAAAAACCCTTGTTACGAACCGGCATAATAAGCAAATTATGCCGGTTCGTAAACTATCAGATAAACAACATGATAAGACCACCACCGATCATGAACAGATTTTCTGACAGCGAAACAAAGCCGAGCGGCACATTACTATCACCGCCGACACAGGCGCATTTTAATTCACGTTTATCCACGTAAACGGCCTTGAACACCGAGATAGCACCTACTGTCCCGATGAACAATGAAATGGGGGCAACCAGTAATGCCGGGAGCTGCGCAAGCATTCCGATACCAGCGTATGCTTCCAGAAACGGATAAATATAGCCATAACGAATCCATTTCATCGCCAGCAGGTCGTAAGTAATAAAAGAGTTCGTAAAGGTATACAGGTCTTTTAATTTTTGCACTGCCAGCATAATCATTGAAAACGAAATGAACAGCATCAGAGAACGTATCGATATCAAATCACCGCTGACAGCCCACTGATATGCCAGCATCATTAGCGCGGCAACAGAAAATATAGCGATGACGGGGGTATACGTGGTACCAGTCTGGCCCGCTTCGCCTTTATTGAAATATTCTCTTAGCTCGTCGTATCCACCAATACGTTCATCATCAATGAATGCCTGAGGGGTTGTTTCTACGCCATGTTTTTCCTTAAACTCATCCGTTTGTTCACGGGAGGTTAATTTATGATCTTCTACCTTAAAACCTTTGCGTTCTAAAAGATCTTTCGAGCGTAATCCGAACGGACAAATATGCTCGTCGGTTGCCATACGATATAAAACTGCTGTCTTACTCATTGTCTCCTCCTGATTTCAGTTGGCCCTCAAATGCGGGTACAGGACGCGCCAGGGCTTCTTCACGAGTCAGTGCTTTGCCATTTTTTTCAATATCTCTTATCAGCCACTCCATTTCTTTAATTTCTTTTCGTTGCGCTCTGATAATGCCATTGGCCAGCTCTCTGACACGCTGATCCTCCAGCTGACTGCGCTCACTGGTTAAAATAGCAATAGAATGATGTGGAATCATGCCCTTCATGTATGCTGAGTCAGAAACAAAATGTTGAGAGCGTAACAGGTAAAGACACACAACAAACAGGATGACGGCGCCTGCAAAGACAGCAATATTTTTACGACTGTCCGTATACATACCCAACATAAATGCCAGCATAATGACGGCCATTCCGGCCCCCATGTACAGCGCCATGTAGGTACGCGTTTCGCTGAACCAGATATGGGATAGCGCGTAGGTATTCAGGTACATCATAAGAAACATGGCAATGGTAGATACACCTATCATTGCGAAGAACCGGGTGTACTTCATAGTAATCCTTACAAGCTTTTAATGTGATGTCGAAATATTTACACTGTTAACCGCATTATCAGTGTTGTATATCGACATAACGCAATATACGTTCCTGAATGAGGTGCCCGATGGCTCTGGCAATGATAATTTCCCTCTGTGCACTAAGTATGGCGGTGGTTGTGCACCTCTTTAATTTGTCGTCAGTCGCGCAGCATCTGGCGCGTCGTTCAATCGGGCCTTCGGGGCGAACATTTATATTCGTCCTGGTTGCGGTCATCAGTCAGGCTGCTATCGCATTACTTTTTGCCTGTGCATACTGGCTGGGTGAGGCGGCGGGAATAGGTTCATTTAAGTCGCCTGCAGAATTTGCAGACATTTTTTATTTTTCTCTGACAACCATAACGACGCTGGGGCTGGGGAGCATTGAACCTACTGCAAACCTGAGAATGTTAGCAGGTGTTGAGTCTGCTACCGGCTTTTTGTTGATCAGCTGCTCTGCATCTCACGTGTTCAAATCAATGGCACAACACAGCTTTTCTTCCAATTGATGCAGGTGGAGTAAACCCCTGCATATTTTAAAATGCGTTACTTTTTAAGGAGGCCATCCATGTCCCGACATTTTGAATCTGCGCCGGGTTTATGCGAAGACAAAGACACAGCTACCGAAGGCTTTGTGTTCAATCAAACGATGCTACGTATCGCAGATCCTGAACGTTCCCTTGACTTTTACACTCGCGTAATGGGCATGACCCTACTGCGCAAACTTGATTTTAAAGATATGAAATTCAGCCTTTATTTTCTTACCGCTCAGGATGATTTGTCTGACATCAGTAACGATGAGGCGACCAGAACAACGCAGACGTTCGGGCGACCTGCAATGCTGGAACTTACGCATAACTGGGATGATACGCCAGATACGGCTGACTACCACAATGGCAATAGTGAGCCTAAAGGGTTCGGTCATATCGGTTTTCATGTGCCCGATCTTGAAGCAGCATGCTCGCGCTTTGAAAAGCTAGGGGTTTCTTTTCAAAAGCGCCCTGAAGAAGGGGCGATGAAAGGATTGGCGTTTATTAAAGATCCGGATGGCTACTGGATCGAGATATTTGACGCAACGAAGGTAAGCGATGTGTGTCGGGAGCATCTGGGGTAGCGGTCATTATGCGCCCCTACGGGCTAATAGTTGGTATGGATCAAATTTAATCAAAAACCTTAGAAAAAAAGGTGTTTTGCGTAGCACTTTAGTTTTATACTCCTGGTTGTGTGATGTTGCTGACCACTTGCTGAATTAATCACTAACCAGGAGTAAAGACAGATGCTAACACGCTTACCTGTGCTGCCTTTATTTCGATGGATAGTCCTCACAGTCCTTTTGTTTATTGTTTTGCCTGGTCTGGCTGCAGAAGATGAAAATGCACAGTTTGCCCGTTACAGCAATTTAACCCATGCAGTTATTTATGACTGGGGAATGGCACAGGGGTTAACGAATCTGCAAATTGAACAGGCACTTAGCACTTCAGAGATTCAAAATGATACATCGCCGTTAGGTATTGTATTTCGTCATATTATGGTATTAAGCCATCAGGGCTTTGATGATGCACCGACCAATCTGCCTACTTTGCCTTCAGAGCCGGTCACCGAAGCGCACTGGCGTTATCTGAAGGATCTCGACCCGTATCGCTATGCCGCAAACAAAGCGTATTTCATTTTCCTACAGGCAATGATCGCCTACAACGGAAGTACAGAGCGTCTGACGCAAAGCATTCCTGCATTACAACACTTAAAAGCTGAAATGTTAGAAAGCGGTCATAAGGCTGCTGTGGCTACTGTGAGTATGTGGCTGGCTAACGAACTGTCGGAAAGCGACCCGTTTAGTGCCAAAGCGGAAATAGAATACGCATTACCGCATCTGGTTGATTTTGATAAAGAGCGGGCGATGGAAACCCAGCTTGATCCTGACCATGCCCATACATGGCTGGCGCAGTTCTATAAAGAGTTCAATATACAAAACCGTGTGGTTTACCACGCCCGAAAAGATATAGAGGGGGCGCGACAACGAGATACACTTCGCGTGGACTATTTTGGTGACGCGATACTGGCGCTAAACCGGATGGGTCGGTTCGATGAGGCTGGCGCACTGGCCGATGAGGCGACGCGTGTAGCTCAGCAAAGTGGAAGTCATGTGCAAGAGGTCATCGCACTGGCATATCGGTTAAGTGTTTATACGCATCGTCAGGATGATGCAGACAGACAGTATATCGTAACGCTGGCAAAGGAGGGGGCAGTGGTTTCCGCTGAGTCGTTACCACCGGCCTGGCAAATGTTGCCCTCACTGTTTCACGCTATTGCTACAGCGATAGATGGCAGTCAGAGAGAGTTTGAAGATGCGGTCAGCGCCTACCAGCGTGTTATTGCCACACAGCGGAAAGCATCTTTTTACCCCAAAACCATTGATTTGCTCAATCACTATAACCTTCGGCGAATTTACAAGCTCCGCGGGGATTATAAAAATGCGCTTCGTCAATTTGAATTATATGATCAGAAGCTGCTTGCCTATAATACGGAAAGCTACAGCCTTCACGATGAGAATCGCCGCGATCCTCTCAGCGACGATATAGAGTTCACCCATTTACGCATTGCGCAGGCAAAGGAAGCCGAACAGGCATTACGGCTTGAAACAGAGCGACTCCGGGCGGTTGTTGCCGGACTTATCGCGTCGCTATTGGGTGTGCTTACAATGTGGTTCTGGCAACGGCAGCGCCGCAGCGCGAGACTGGCTGACACCGACTCACTCACCGGCGCTCTCACCCGCAGAGCCCTTTACAGTGCCTTATCCAAACCGGTAAATGACAATACCACTTCATGCATGGTGCTGATTGACCTTGATTACTTTAAGCGGGTTAATGATCACTATGGACACGTGGTTGGTGATGAAGTGCTCACCAGAACCAGCAGTATCATTCAAAGTCGCATACGAAAATCAGACAAACTATGTCGGTACGGCGGCGAAGAATTTCTTCTTTTTCTGCACGATATTGATAAGGCGCAGGCGACAAGGCTGGTGGATGATATTCGTGAAACCCTTCACGAATATTGTACCTGGACCACGACTGATGCCAGATTCTCGGTGTCCTTCTCAGCGGGTATTACCGAAGTGGATAGTTGTAAAGATATGGATGCGATTGTGGCTACCTGTGATACTCAGCTTTACAACGCAAAAGCCTCTGGCAGGGCTTGCACACGCGCTATCGTGTTCGGCTGATACGGTTTTTCGGCTCGTTCGATAATCAACTAACACATCTTAATTGTAGTTACTGCGTACACAGAACTAACAGCAGATGGCCGTGGGTGCCACTGAGTTGATTTATCTGTGACGGAGAAACGCCATGAGCAAGCAAGGTGAGCGCAGTGATCGCCCCGATTACGATACCGTGATACAGGATATTGCTGATTATGTCCTGAACTATGATGATTTTTCAGAAGAAGCCATTGATACCGCAAGATATTGCCTGATGGATACCCTGGGCTGCGGGCTACTAGCGCTGCAATTTCCTGAGTGCACTAAGCATTTGGGGCCGCTCGTCAAGGGCACCCAGGTTCCCCACGGTGCGCGGGTACCCGGTACGCAATTCGCTTTAGACCCTGTGAAGGCAGCTTGGGATATCGGCTGCATTATTCGCTGGCTTGACTTTAATGATACCTGGCTGGCCGCAGAGTGGGGCCATCCATCTGATAATCTGGGGGGGATCCTTGCCACCGCAGACCACCTTTCACAATATCGCCTGGCTCGGGGACAACCTCCGCTCACCATGTACGATGTACTCACTGCAATGATTAAAGCCCATGAAATTCAGGGCGTGATCGCGCTGGATAATAGCTTTAACCGCGTAGGGCTTTGCCATGTGCTGCTGGTGCGTATAGCCACTACGGCAGTTGTTACACAGATGATGGGCGGAACCCGTGAGCAGATTATGGCGGCAATTTCACATGCCTGGGTAGATGGCTCTGCACTGCGAACCTATCGACATGCACCCAACGCAGGCTCAAGAAAATCATGGGCGGCCGGGGATGCCACGTCCCGTGGTGTGCGCCTGGCAGATATTGCAATGCGCGACGAAATGGGGATTCCCAGCGTATTAACTGCGCCGCAATGGGGGTTTTATGATGTGTCATACAGCCATACCAACAAAGATCTGGCAGTTAAACCGGAAAATGAACGGCAGTTTTCTTTTCAACGGCCCTACGGCTGTTATGTCATGGAGAATATCCTGTTTAAGCTAAGCTTTCCTGCTGAGTTTCATGCTCAGACCATGTGCGAAGCAGCGGTGATTTTGCATGATGAAGTCAAAGACCGGTTAGGGGAAATTGAACGCATTGAGCTCACCACACATGAGTCAGCCATACGCATTATTTCCAAACACGGTACCCTGGCAAATCCGGCTGACCGTGACCATTGTTTGCAGTATATGACCGCCGTGCCGCTTATCTTTGGAAAACTGACTGCTGCGCATTACGAAGATGACTTTCATAAGGCTAATCCGCAGATTGATGCGCTACGGGAAAAAATGGAAGTGCAGGAAGATAAGCGCTACAGCCATGAGTACCACGCGCCGGAGAAGCGCTCAATCGCCAATGCGTTACAGGTGTTTTTTACTGATGGGACAGCAACCCAAAAGGTAGAAGTAGAGTACCCTATCGGTCATCGCAAGCGCAGAGAAGAAGGTATGCCGGTGCTTGAGGATAAATTCAACGACAATCTTATGTCCCGTTTTCCGCAGGCACGCAGTGAAGAAATTTTCGCGCTATGCAGTGATGAAAAGCGCCTGCATACATTGCCGGTTAATGAGTTTATGGATGCGCTGGTTATCTGAATTTCTGACAATCACGTTAAACGCCTTTCGTCTTATTTCACAGCGATGAAGGGCGCTCACCCACAAAACCATTCAATAGTGTCAAAAAAATTTACAATTTGTCATTGATCCTTTTCTGCCTATCTAATTGTTAAGCATTACTTAATCATATTTTTATCATCACTATGTCAGTCAATTTAAAGCTTTTGGTGTAATTCTTTGCTCCGATATCGCTACATGTACCAATAAGTGTCGGTTTTCTTTACAAATAAAATTTGGATCACTGGTAAATAAAAATTAATTGTTTAAAAAACACCCAGTTGAGATGTGGGCGCATTTTATGCTTTCGATTAATTATCATCTCATGGCAACAATGTGTGATGAGAAGGAGGAGTAGCAATTTATCATCGGAACCTTCCAATAAGCTGTAAAAAATTAAATTACAGAGGCTACCATGAAACGATTAATGATTGGCGCAGCAGGATTAGCGCTTAGTCTTTCCACACACGCCGCACTGGTGGATCTAACCGGTAAGGGTTATGTCACCTACGGCGACTTCAATTCTTACTCACTGCCCATCGCAGGGCTTAATGTTCAGTCATCGCCCGGGCAGATTTCCGACTTTGTAGTCATTGCAACTGGCGCAAGCGGGAACCCCGTCAATACTAATTTTGCGGGTATGGATAATGCCTACGCCACGCCTTCAGGGGTTAGTGGCTCAAACTACTTTACCACCGGTGACACAACGGACCCGGGGCAGGTTTCTGATTTTAGCGGTGATGCTGACGGAACCTGGGACACCTCTTTGTCAGCCTTAGAAACTTTTCTTGATGGCGAGTCAATGGTGTTTTTCTTCAACAACAACAATCTCAATGGTGACAATGAGCAAAGCCTTGCCGGCTGGGCGCAGGTTACCATTTTTGATGATATGGGCGATGTTGTAGAGATTTTTGACTTCACGAACGACGGCGGTGCTTACGCATTAGTCAGCGAAGGTGGCGGCGGTACCTTCATGGGCGACCCTTCAGGTTATACGTCAGATGGATCGGGTCCAATGGTGGGTGATAATAACTCAACTGATTACGTATTATCCGGCGGCCCCATTTGTGTTGATACCGATGGCGCCATTCCGGTGCCGGTATCCTGTGATAATCCGGCTGCTGATGAAGGTCCGGTCAATCATAACCTCGGCGCAGACACTGCTGCTTACGCGATTGTTTCTCCCGAACTAAATGCGTTACTGGAAGGGCTATTCGGAAGCGGTGATGACCTATCAGACTACACCATGAGCGTTGACCTGCGTTTAGGTTGTGACCCTGCTTTTGGCATGGCTAATGATGAGATTTGTACTGGCGCTGAAAGCGGTTACGGTAAAAATATAAACAATGGCTATGAGCAGCTATTTATAGCTACCGCGGTTTTGGACGAACCGATGGATATTCCTGAGCCTGGCGTACTGTTTCTGCTAGGTTCTGGCTTGCTGTTTTTAAGATGGCGTAGCAAATAGGCCTGCGCGTTAAACCAATTATAATAATATAAGCCCTGCACGAATGCGGGGCTTTTCATTTGATTGTTTTACTTTGATTCTTACACAGAAAGCGGCCTCCCTGCCGGCAGGTATGAACTCGTGGTACTTACTCGTCGCCGTATTGTGCCAGTACGTCTTCGATAAAGGTTATTGCATCCTGAACATCCGTGCGATAGTTAAAATCGTTGCCTACACAATTACCATTTTTAGCCCAGCCAAAGGATGTAACCGCAACCAGCAAATTGCTGTCTTTATAGAACGTCGGGCCACCGCTGTCGCCATAGCACGTGCCGCCACCACCATTCACGCCGGGATTATTGGAGAACTTAGCACTGGCTTCGCCATTTCCGCTTAATTCGCTGTACACCTCCAGCAGTCTGACTTTACCTTTATACTTTTCATAGTCGTTCATCTCTGTTGGTGGGAGAGTACCCTGACGTCCGTAACCCACCACCTCAAAGACTTGTCTGTCCCGGCCTTTCAGCGTTTCCAGAAAATCCAGTGGCGGCAGGGTAGCAAAACCGTTTGATGGCATATATGGCTCAGAAAGAATGACGACACCGATATCGTACGTCATCGGAAATTCTCCGTAGTCTGTCCATTGCGGGTGGGGAATAACGGTTTCTGTGGCCATCCATTCCGTATCAAACCAGCTTGATAAGGATGGTGCCTCGGACAGACCGGCCAGCGCATCATCTTCAAATCTGACATAGGTGACATCGTTGATATTGCCAGCCCCAGCAACGCAGTGAGCGGCAGTGAGCATAACCCGTGATGAAATCATCGTGCCGGTACAACTGAAGAAACCTACACCATTTTGCACGAAGAGCAGGGTGCCAACATTAGCATGTTCATTCTGGTCTGGTTGACCCCAGGTGACCGCTGCTGCTGAGCCACTTAGAAGAAGGCCTGCGTAAACCGCGCTTTTAACAAATTTTGGTAACATAAGTTGAAGTCCAGTCTTGACTGATGCAAGGGCAATATCGCATCAGAAAAAGTTGTTGTTTTATCCCGACAAACCAAGCACCGGAAGATACCGTTTTTCGCTTAACAACAGGGACGTTCTCAGACATGACGTCTTGTATAAGTGTAGTTGCATATAATGAAGGTGCGAGAAATTAATGCTTTTTAATGAAATCGATGAGCAACATTTTTATGTGACGTAATACTCGTTACGACGGTTGTGTAAAACGCACGGTGGCGATACGGTGAACGGATATATTTCGCAAAAGGAGATTGCTAAATGCGTTCGGCAAAATATTTTTCTACCCCCCTGTTCGTGGCTGCATCGTTACTTCCCGCTCACTCAGCCGCAGACGAGTTCAGTGATACCTATCGCGCCTTCCAGGCTGCATTCAAAGAGCAAAACATCCCGGTCAGTTTGGAATTAGGGAAAAAGGCCTGGCAGTTGGGTGTGCAGAAGTATGGCGAACACAGTGACGCCACCGCTAAACTGCATTTTTCCTATGCCAATGTACTGGCTATTGCGGGCAAAGACTCCGAGGCAGTCGACCACTTTGAAATGGTGGCAGACGAATACAAAGCGATATACGGGGATGAAAGCTATACCACGGTGGTTGCCTGTGTAGATATTATTTACTCTTTAGCAAAACTGGACTACCGGACAGAAGGCCGAAGCGAACTGTCTGCTGAGTTAGCCCGTTTTCTTGTTTTAACTACCGATGATATTGACTATAAAAACTCAGCAGAGCGCGCATTTGCTCACGTAGAAGCCGCCAAAGCTGTTGTGGAGTCGCCTTCAGCGATTCGCGTCTCCCCTCATTCATTGCGTAGATTGTTTGAAGATGCAGTCCGTTACGCCGAAAAAGAGTGGGGGAATCAGGATTTACGCACTCTGGAAGCAAAATACATGTTGGGTGTAGCACTGAGTGAGGGCAGACAAAAAGACGAAGCGATTGCGCATTTTAATACTGTCGCCAGTGTATTCAGAGATAACCTGGATTTCACCCATCCTTATGAATTAGGTGCTCACGCGCGTCTGGTGGGGCTTTATGAGCAGCGCGGTGCATGAGACAAGGCTACTGA
>CAZOYR010000026.1:27673-35783 GCA_964584105.1 uncultured Alteromonas sp. | reverse complement strand
TTCCGGTGTGGGAACGTCGGCAGTTGCCCGTACTGTTTATTGCAAGTAAGCCGGTCGCGGTCGTGACCGCTAAGCAGATAATTTATTTTGCAGAAAAGCCGGATGACTTTGAAATAGTACTTATTAACTAGCAGAAAGCGGCAACAGGCTGCCGCCTTTTAGTAATCAGGCGGCAGAGAATGCATTCTTACCATTTGCCTTGACGGCGTAGAGAGCGCCATCCGCTCGATCAAATAAACTATTAATATCATCTCCTGCGCGATACGTTGCGCCACCGATACTGCATGATACGCCGCGCTCAATCAGGTAAGTGTCCTGACCGACTTTGTCTCTGATTCTGCTGGCCACAGAATTGATGCATTGTGCGGTGGCACAATCCAGCAGACAACAAAACTCATCACCACCAAAACGGAATGCCTCATCCCCGGCACGCAGCGTATTACGAATTAGACCCGCCACCCGCTCCAGTACAGCATCTCCTTCGTTGTGACCCATTGTGTCATTGACTGTTTTGAAGTTGTCCAAATCTATTACCAGCAACGCAAAAGCATCGCCGTAACGTACCGCCCGGCTGATAAGGCGGATACTGGCTTCATTAAATCCATTACGATTACTCAAACCGGTAAGCGTATCTTTTGTCGCCATTTTTTTCAGCTGATCAAAGGCCAGCGCCTGTTTCAGTTGTTGGGCAAAAAGCATGTGCATCTGGCCCAGCAGATTGCGCTCGCCACGGGTTAAAGTTCGTGTAAAGTAGTACAGGCAGACGTGATCAGCGCGTTCATCGCAGGTATTGCCGATACTCAGGCTGATTTTTACAGGTCGTGTTTCCAAAGGCACAGGCTCGCCTACACTTAAAGAAGGCGACATACCGCTAACGTCGAATTTGCGAACAGGCAAATGATGACTGATTTGGTAAAAATACACAGAGCAAAGGCTGTGTAAGTCCAGTGTGGATAAGATTTTATTTACAAATGTATGCAATTGCGAGCTGGTCAGCTCTGCTGGCGGTGAGCATAGCGGGTAGGATGCTTCGACAGTGCTGTCATAACCGTTGCTGATAAAATCCATGATGTGCGCCTTTAACCTGTGCCACGTGAAAACGGCAGTTTCTGGAATCCGTGAATCGTCAAAATTTTGCCGATTACGCATTTAGTACTAGTTTTTGTCATGACTAAGCAATATGTGTGCCCAACGCAGGCTACACCCCGGAGGTATCGTGCTGGAAAATGGATTCGCTGAAATAGTGATACTGATGACGCTGGCGGTGGCGTTAGTGGCAACTTTCCGGCGCCTGCATTTGCCTGCAATTCTGGCATACCTGGTTGCGGGGATTATCGCTGGTCCTTCACTAAGCGGATTATTTACCAATGCAGATGATATGCATCTGCTGGCTGAAATAGGAATAGTCTTTCTGCTGTTCTCACTGGGACTGGAATTTTCTTTACCGCGCCTGCTGGCAATGCGCAATCTGGTGTTTGGAGCTGGCATGGGGCAGGTGTTGTTTACCTCTGTATTTTTCTCTGCCATTGCCTATGCCTTTTCGGCATCAATACCCGCAGCAATTATCATTGGCGGTATGCTGGCATTAAGTTCGACAGCCATTGTTATCAAACAAATCACAGAGCTGGGCATTATCAATCAGCATCGCAGTCAACTTGCCATCAGCATACTACTTTTTCAGGATATCGCAGTAGTCCCCCTGCTGATTGCCGTGCCCTTACTGGGTGATGGTGCGGATACTTCTATTTGGTTCGCCCTGGTGCTGGCGCTGATTAAAGGCGTTATCGTTGTTACCATACTGCTTTCGGCGGGAAAATGGGGACTGCCCTGGCTATTTCGTGAAGTGGCCAGAACACGTACTGACGAATTGTTTGTGCTTACCACTATTCTGGTGGTTTTACTGGCGGCCGGTCTGACATATATCTTCGGACTATCAATGGCACTTGGTGCCTTCCTGGCGGGCATGATGCTGGGAGAGAGCCAGTATAAATATCAGCTGGAAGCTGATATCCGGCCGTTCAGAGATATTCTGATGGGGTTGTTCTTTATCACCGTCGGCATGCAACTTGATGTATCGGTCATGCTAGACCATCTGGCACTGGTTGTTGGCGGCGTCATCGGGATCATGGTGGTGAAAGTTGTGATGGTCAGAGCGGCTGCCTGGATTGTAAATTGCGATCCCCAGCATGCCTGGTCGGCCGGCTTTAAGCTTTGTCAGATTGGTGAGTTCAGTTTTGTCATCGCGGCGCTGGCAGCGCGACACAATGTTATCACCCAAGAGCAGTCTTCGGTGTTGGTAAGTATGGGCATCATCAGTATGGCGGTTACGCCGTATCTGGTTTCTAGAAGTATGGCGTTTGCCAGAAAGCTGGCGCCATCCAAACATGCCAGTCAGTTGGAACAGCCGCCTTGTGTAACCACCCAACCTCAGACAGGCCATGTGGTTATCGCCGGATTTGGCCGAGTGGGGCAGTCGGTTGCCCGTTTACTAAAAATGGAGGGCGTAGAGTTTGTGGTGGCAGATGTTGATCCGATTCGTGTACACGAGAGTCGTAACGCCGGCGAGCCGGTAATATTCGGCGATGTCGCTCACAAAGATATCCTCGAGTCGGCAGGAGTAAGAACAGCAAAGCTGCTTCTGATTAGTTTTGACCGGCCTGATGTTGCTGTTTGCGTCATTGATGCCGCCAGACAGCTTCAACCCGGACTGCAGGTGATGGTCAGAACAAAGCGGGATTATGAGCTGGACGGGTTATATGCGGCCGGTGCATCTCAGGTTGTTCCTGAATTACAGGAAGGCAGTCTGATGCTCATCTCTCAGGTGCTGCATTATTCTGGCGTGCCGATGTCGAGGATCCTTAAACGGGTCAGACAGGAGCGTAAAGGCCGGTATGACCATTTGCATGGTTTTTATCCCGGGGAAACCACTGAAATAAGCTACGGGACGGAAGATAAGCTGGAATTTATTCATGCTGTAGCGCTGCCGGGTCATGCAGCCTGTCTGGGGCAAGCTTTAAATACGCTGACACTCTCGCGGATGCGGGTTTCGGTGAAAGGATTAAGAAGAGATGGTAAAGAAATTAAAGATCCCGACGGTGAGACCGCCCTGCAGGCCGGCGACGTACTTGTTATCGCCGGGAAGCCCCGGCGCGTTGAACGTGCGGAACGCTATCTGCTAGAGGGAGGGTAGGCGCGACGTAGCCAGACTATGCAACTTTATCGTCTTCTAAATCTTTGAATTTCTTTTTCAAATCATAGCCTTCATCTGTGACAATGGCTTCCAAAGTTTGGATCCGCGCTTTAAGTTCGGCTATTTCGCGCGCCTGAGTATCAAGCGTTGACTTTAATTCAGCATTTTTGCCCGATGACTTTTCGCCAGACTTAGTCAGTTTTATAATGGTTGTGGCGATAATTGCGACTATAATAATGGCGGTTAAATTCATGGTTTATCTCCTGCCCTTAGCATCCGTTTAGTGTATACAGTATTAGCAAAAATTGCTGCTTTTTTGCACATGTTGTGCAATTTGCCAGTGAACATTAGCAAATAGATTAACGCAATTTTCTGGCCGGAATTTAATTAGATAAAATTCAATGGTTTAGATAAATCTGCCGCAAATAAAATCAAGTAGAATGAGTAACCAGACCATCAATTCGTCAAATTCACCAGAAATAAATAGCAGTGCTACTGATGAGAAGTGGATGCGCTACGCGCTGTCACTTGCCGAAAAAGCGCGTGCGATCAACGAAGTGCCTGTAGGAGCCGTTATCGTCAAAGATGACCGCATCATTGGCGAAGGATTCAATTCGCCTATTCAGGACAACGATCCCAGCGCGCATGCAGAAATGCGGGCCATTCAGATGGCAGCACTCAATCTTGCTAATTACCGGTTAATTGATGCCACTGTCTACGTCACCCTGGAGCCATGCCCGATGTGCGCAGGGGCCATCGTTCATGGCCGGCTGAAGCGCGTGGTGTTTGGTGCGTACGATTTAAAAACCGGGGCTGGTGGCTCCGCCTTGCAACTTTTACAACACGATAAGCTAAACCATCAGTGTCAGATTACCGGCGGGGTACTGGAGGCGGAATGCGCACAAACGGTATCATCGTTTTTCGCCCAGCGAAGGGCTCAGATAAAAGCGGCCCGGGCAGCGGCGAAACTTAAAGGTTCGCGACAGGCTTAAGCGTGGAGATAAGATCGCTGGTCACGAACAAGCGTCGGCGTTGCAACATCTTTTGATGGGAACGTTTGAACATCATTCTGCGGCGATTATTGTTTTTCAGTGTTTTTCGGTTTTTCATAACGTTGTTTCTTTTCATTCACTCTCCTGATGTTTTAATGTTTTTTGGCAGGTTAGTGGATCACATGTAGGGTGCAGTTAGCAATTAATGACAAAATTAATGCACTAAGCCTGCCACAATTACATGAAGGCAATATGACAGATTTTCAAGAGGACGGCGCGGTCTGCGCACTTAAAAAGCGGGTGTTTTCGTCAAGATAAATCAACGAGTCGTAATAGCGCCGGATATTTTCCACGTACTGACGCGCCTCATGCCCGCGGGCAAAACCATAGCGTGTTGTTTTGTAATAGCGTTTTTGTTCCAGTTGCGGCAAGCGCCGCTTCACATCAACCCATAGATCGGGGTTACCACCCTGACGCTGGGTCAGCGTCCGCGCATCTTCCAAATGGCCCATGCCAATGTTGTAAGCAGCCAGTGCCATCCACAACCTATCAGGCCGCCGTATGCGCGCAGGGATTCGTGCCAGCAAATTACTGACGTATTGTGCACCACCTTTTATGCTGCTCTGGGCGTCAGTACGTGAATCAATATTCAGCTCACGGGCCGTATCCCGGGTCAGCATCATCAGGCCCCGAACTCCAGTATATGATGTGGCATCAGGTTTCCAGTGACTTTCCTGATAGCTCATGGCGGCAAGCAGGCGCCAGTCCACATCAGATGCATATTGTTTAAACCAGTGGGCGTAATCCGGTAGTTTTAGCCTGGCGGCCTGTAAAAATACTTTGGTATCGACATAATTGAAGTCTCTGACATGACCAAAATATTTATCTTCAAGGGCTTTGAATACGCCGGACTGATGGATCGCACCAAAGTATTCAATCACCGCTGCCCGCAGCGAATCATCCTGCTGCTGATTAAGTAACCATGCGATAGGCACCAGACGTTCTACGGTAAATCCAATGCTAAGCTGGGGGTACTGCCGGCGCTGAAGCGACAATGTATTGGTATCGACCAGCGTGTAGGGCAGACGGCCATTGGCAACATCATCTAATAGCTCCCAGGTGTCTTTATTATCGGTTGCTTTCCAGTTGAGCGCCGGGTGGGTATCTTTGAGCTGCTCAAGCAAGTGCTCATTACTGCTGCCTTTAACCACCACCAGTGGCTGGGTCAGATCATCAATATCCCGCGGCCGCTCCTGTCCCTGCAAAAATACCAGTTTGTGGCTCACCTGCTGATAGACCGGGCCAAGCTTGAATTGTTTGCCGAAGTCTTTAGGCACGGCATCGCCAGCCGCGACGACATCGACCCGACCTTGCTCCAGCTCTTTCATAAGTGCCTGATAAGAATAGAAAGGATAGATCTGTACTTCGACACCAAGATAACTGGCAAAGCCTCTGGCCAGTTCAAACTCAAAGCCGCGCGGCGCTTCGCTACCGTGATAGAACGTGGTCCGACCGAAAATGGTGCCGATTTTTAGCACACCATCATCGACAACTTGTTCCAGGGAGGAACGGGTAGAAACAGGCTGACAACTGGTTAATACCAGCAACCAGAGCAATACGATGACATAACGCACACACCCGACCTCGATACGTCTGCTACATCCTGGGGAATAGTCGTTAACGTTCTTTTGCATACTTTGAGCGATAAAAAATCCTGCTGAATCTGTGCCGCGAGGTTATCAAGCGCACAGATTTCATCTATAATCCGCGCCGAAAACCCGTCAATCTAAAGATAGTCCGTGTTTGCACAACGCGCTATCATTAAACAATCAGGTAAAGCGATATGTTGGTCCTTCGAGGCGCTCCCGCACTGTCTGAATTTAGACAAACTAAACTTATTGAACGGCTGGGTCAATCCGGCATTACGATTAACCAGGTCAATGCGCAGTTTATCCACTTGGTGAAAACCAAAACTGCATTGAGTGATACCGAACAGGCTGTTCTGGATAAGTTACTCACATACGGACCCAAAAACGCCTCATCTGCTGCAAACGGCACCCTTTTCTTCGTTACTCCCCGCCCCGGCACAATTTCTCCCTGGTCTTCAAAAGCAACTGACATCGCACACAATTGTGGTCTTGATGCCATTGAGCGAATTGAACGCGGCTGTGCTTATTACATAGCACATGACGGTGAATTAACTGCAACGATGCGCGATGATATCGCCGCCCAGTTACATGATCGTATGACCGAATACGTGTACGACGATCTTGAGCAGGCGCATGTACTTTTCGAGCATGCCAAAGGCAACTCGTTTGAATCAGTTGATATGCTTGGGCAAGGCAAAGGAGAACTGGAAGCAGCGAATCAGCGCCTGGGCCTGGCTCTGGCTGATGATGAAATTGATTACCTGTTTGACAGCTTTACCCGGCTGGGACGTAATCCGAATGATGTTGAGCTATACATGTTCGCACAGGCAAATTCGGAGCATTGTCGCCATAAAATTTTTAATGCCAGCTGGACCATAGACGGACAGGAACAGGAAAAGTCCCTGTTCAAGATGATTAAAAACACCTACGAGCTGTGTCCGGATCATGTGCACTCGGCCTATAAAGATAATGCTGCTGTAATGCAAGGCTGGCCAGCAGGCCGCTTTTTCCCGAACCCGCAAACCCATCAGTATGAATACTCGCACGAAGACATCGCGATTCTGATGAAGGTGGAAACCCATAATCACCCAACCGCAATTTCCCCCTTTCCCGGCGCTGCAACCGGTTCCGGTGGTGAAATCCGGGATGAAGGTGCGACGGGACGTGGCTCTAAACCAAAAGCAGGCCTGGTAGGTTTCAGCGTATCCAACCTGCGTATACCTGATGCAATACAACCGTGGGAACGCGAATACGGCAAGCCAGGGCGCATTGTCAGTGCGTTGGATATTATGATGGACGGGCCATTAGGCGGCGCGGCATTTAATAACGAATTCGGCCGTCCTAATTTGCTGGGCTATTTCAGAACCTACGAACAGGAAGTGACCAGCTTCAACGGAACTGAAGTGCGCGGCTATCACAAGCCTATTATGCTGGCTGGTGGTTTGGGCAATATTCGTCATGAACACATTGAAAAAGGTGATATTACGGTAGGTGCCAAGCTTATCGTACTTGGCGGACCGGCAATGAACATCGGTCTGGGCGGCGGCGCAGCCTCGTCTATGGCATCAGGCCAGTCTAACGAAGATCTCGACTTTGCCTCCGTCCAGCGTGACAACCCGGAAATGGAGCGGCGCTGCCAGGAAGTGATCGATGCATGCTGGCAACTGGGCGACGATAACCCCATTCAGTTTATCCACGATGTGGGCGCAGGCGGACTGTCAAATGCGTTGCCGGAGCTGGTTAATGATGCCGGCAGAGGCGGTAATTTCGAGCTGCGTAACGTACTGACCGACGAGCCGGGCATGTCGCCGCTTGAGATTTGGTGTAATGAGTCACAGGAACGTTATGTGCTGTCTGTAGCACCAGAAAACCTTGACCAGTTTGACGCAATTTGTAAGCGCGAGCGAGCACCGTACGCGGTGGTGGGTGAGGCCACAGAAGCACAGCATCTGAATCTTAATGATGCGCAATTTGATAATAAGCCTATTGATATGCCACTGGATGTGTTGTTAGGCAAGCCGCCTAAAATGCACCGTGATGTACAATCGGCAAGCACCAGCAAGACACCGCTGGAAAACGCCGCGATGACGGTGGGTGATGCAGTTACCCGTATCCTTCAGCTTCCTGCTGTGGCAGAAAAGACCTTTTTGATCACGATTGGTGATCGCTCAGTGACCGGTCTGGTTCATCGGGACCAGATGGTTGGACCCTGGCAGATACCCGTAGCGGATGTGGCAGTCACTGCCACCGCTTACGATACGTATCATGGTGAAGCGATG
>CAZOYR010000026.1:0-27573 GCA_964584105.1 uncultured Alteromonas sp. | reverse complement strand
ATCCCTGTGGGCAAAGACTCCATGTCGATGAAAACAGCCTGGCAGGATGAAAATGGTGCTGAGAAGGCCGTTACATCACCACTTTCGCTGGTTATCTCTGCGTTCGGTGCGGTAAAAGATATTCGCAAAACACTGACACCACAGCTGCGCACGGATAAAGGCGATTCGCGGTTACTACTGATTGATCTGGGCAACGGGCAGAACCGGCTTGGTGCTTCTGCACTGGCGCAGGTTTACGAACAACTTGGCGATACACCGGCCGATGTGGACAATCCCTCATTGCTGAAAGGCTTCTTCAACGCGGTTCAGACATTGATTGAAAAAGACTTGTTGCTGGCTTATCACGACCGTTCTGATGGTGGTTTATTTACCACCGTTACAGAAATGGCGTTTGCCGGAAAAACGGGTGTTGATATTTCTATTGACGGACTGGGTGACGATGATTTGTCTGTGTTGTTCAGTGAAGAATTGGGTGCGGTAGTGCAAATTAAAGCATCTGATGCTGATGCGGTTAATGCAGTACTGAAAGAGTTTGGTCTTGCGGATGTAAGCCACGATATCGGCACACTTAATTCGCATGATCAGATTAATATTGAAAAAGGCAACGCACCGGTATTTTCTGATAGCAGGGTCAGCTTACGTACACAGTGGGCACAAACAACCCGCCACATGCAACGTCTGCGCGATAACCCAGAATGTGCCGAGCAGGAATTCGAAGCCAAGCAGGATGCTGCCGATCCGGGTCTGCATGCAAATCTGACGTACAAGACAACTGACGATGTCGCAGCGCCCATGATTGCCAGCGGCGCCAGACCGAAAGTAGCGATTCTTAGAGAGCAGGGCGTTAACTCTCACAATGAAATGGCGGCTGCGTTTACCCGCGCCGGGTTCGCTGCTATTGACGTGCACATGAGTGATATCCTGTCCGGGCGTCAAAGCCTCAAAGAATTTAGTGGCCTGGCGGCATGCGGCGGCTTTTCTTATGGTGATGTTCTGGGTGCCGGTGAAGGCTGGGCGAAGTCAATTCTGTTCAACGAACATGCTAAAGCTGAATTTGCAGAATTTTTTGCGCGTCAGGATACCTTCAGTCTGGGGGTGTGCAATGGCTGTCAGATGCTGTCTAACCTGAAATCACTCATTCCGGGAACCGACCACTGGCCGCATTTTGTCACAAACCGCTCTGAGCGCTTTGAAGCTAGGGTGGCCATGGTTCAGGTGAATGAATCTCCGTCTGTATTACTCAAGGGAATGGCCGGCTCAATGATGCCCATTGCGGTATCTCATGGCGAAGGCCGGGCTGAATTCGTGGCGGCGGATGGCGTCTCACAATTGCAAAGCAACCAGCAGGTTGCGATGCAGTATGTCGATAATTATGGAAAAGTGACGGAACGTTACCCGGCTAACCCCAACGGCTCGCCTGAAGGTATCACCGGTTTAACGTCACAGGATGGCCGCTGTACCATTATGATGCCGCACCCTGAACGAGTATTCAGAACGGTTGCTAATTCATGGTACCCGGAAGACTGGCAAGAAGATGGCGCGTGGATGCGAATGTTCAGGAACGCGCGGGTTTTTGTCGGCTAACTGTCAAAAAACATGGCAAGGTGTCAATTTATTGAGTTGGTACCTTGTCATTTTTTAATCAGTCTATTAAAGTGGCTGATGCCAGGGTGGCAAAAGTAAAAAGGATCATAAATTAATTCAATCATCGAAAGATGATGTTGTAAGAACAAGAGACGACTATGAATCGTTCATCACGAGGATTTGGCTTAACAGGGGTAGCTGTAGCAGTGATCTTCATGATAGTCACCGCAGTGTTCAGTTCCTCTGCCAGTGCCAGTAGCGCTAAAAGTGCCTGCGAAGTACAATCAGGCCGATAATATTTCTGTCGTACGCCGGGTTCCCGGCGTACGATGAAATTACCCTTTCTTATTTTTTTCTCTGTTTATCAGCTTTTGATCCGGATGTTTTTTCAGTAACACATAAGTGGCAGCCGTGCCGCCATGCTGACGCTGGGCGGTATGATAGGCAATAACTTCTTCCAGTTCATCCAGCCAATGCTTCACATAACTTTTCTTAAGGGCGGGGAAGGGACTGCTGTTTTCCCCCCGGCCGTGCTGAATCAGCAGCGCACGCGTGCCTCTGGCATGACATTTTGAGATTTCTTCATAGAATGCATCGCGGCATGCCTTTAACGGCATCCCTTTCAGATTCAGACGATATTCGATGGGATATTTACCCATTCGCAAATTTTTAAATACCCCATCCTGTATCCCCGGTTGTTGGTAGCTGAGAAAATCATCAGGTTGGACCGGCGTCACGCCATCCATGCTAAGCGGGTTTAATGTGGGGGATTGCAGCACGTGAGCACGCGCTCGCGCCTGCTTATCTTTAATCTGTAACTCGGGTGAGTGATGATGGACTTTGTCATCCGGACCGATGGGCCTGACCCCATCCATTTCTTGCAAAAATGCATTTAATTCTTCGTCATACTTATGCATAGATACCTCTCGCCCGAACGACATGTAAACTCATTACGTGACAATGTTTTTCACAGTTCATCACGGTTTCATGTTTACCTGTATGGGGAAAGCATAAATTATAAAAATGCAAATTGTAAATAAGCCAGCGCACTCATGATAGAACGCGTTCAGTTTGCAAAGTATCACGGCATGGTGATATACCGTCAGAATGGCGTCCCCACCGCGACTCGAACGCAGATCTAAAGCTTAGGAGGCTCTTGTTTTATCCGGTTAAACTATGGGGACGAAAATGCATTATAACCACTTGGCTATCAAGTTGAACCCTTAACGCTTGGCAACAAAATCATTTGGCTGAATATTCATCAATATACCGTCATTTGCAACGGTAACCGTGGCGGAATCTGCGTAGGCGGCTGTGACCGTTACCTTCTCAGGGTAGAGGTTATACTGAATAAAATTGTCGTTGAATGGATTGCTGATTTGTTTAGTCTGGTATAAGAACAATTCATCGCCCACTTCAATGCCATGTGAGCGTCCCAGTGAAACTTCCAGAGAATTCCCGGCAACCTGAATAACTCTGCCGGTAGCAGGCTGGCAGGCAAGTTTAGCAGCAACATCACTGCTAATCTGCTTTAGCGTATTATCAACGGTTTCGCCATACGCTGACTGCCAGAACGGTGCACCTGAGGCATCAATATCCTCAAACCGGTCAAAGTGCCATGGAGCCCTGCTTCGATACTGCTTTTGCATCAGCACGCCGCCGTGGACGCCGTCAATAAGCGAAATATCCAGCGCAAAGTGACGTGTAGCTTGCTCGCCTTTCCAGAAAGAAAGCATAGATGCCTGTTTTCGCGTCAGGCTAAGATCAGTAATAGTCGCTGCAATAACGTATTGCGTTCGGGTCTGTCTGGCCAGCGTTGGTGCCTGACGACGCAAATCCTGTCTGCGCCAGTCGATAGGATAGTCGGTAATTTGCGCTATTGTCGCAGCGTTTGTCTGCTGCGCCAAAGAAGACTGCAGTTTTCGCGGAATGACAGAGGATAATTCCTGGATTTGGCCATCCTGAGCCTGCGCAGGCGTGGCAATCAAAAATTCAGTCGTCGCGATGGTCTTCAGAAAGCCGGCAGCTTCACAAGACGCGGGTTTGGGAAAAATGTCTGCGCGAATACGCACGGTAACAATATCCTGCTCCCAGATCTCATCGATAAGCTCGACGTTCTGCACCTCACCATTGGCGGTCACCGTCAGCTGTTCTTTTTTCAACAGACCGTTGGCCAGCGTCTGCACGCTTTGCACCGATGCCCCGGCGAACAACATTGCCTGACGTAACGCCTCCTGAGTCGCTTCTTTTTTGGCTGCGTCTTTATCACCATCCATTATCAACGCCTGACCCTGAGCCTCAAACCAGGCGGCAGAAACCTGCCAGGGGCAAAGCACGATTATGCTTAAAAAGGCAACCATTGCCTTAGAATAATACCCGGGTTTTAAAAAAGTCAGCGAGTTAAGCATAGAAGTAAGTGATGTCATAGACTGCCTGAAAACCGTCATATCAAGAGTAAAATTCGTTAGTTGAACAACCTGTAGCAGGTTTTATTCCAAAAGTTTATCCGGTGCATCGCGTATTGTGAGTAACAGGCACAATACTTGCCTTAATTGTTGAAAATGCCTGTCTTGCGCCCGCCGCTGTCAGGTTATTGTCATCTGTTTTTAGGGTCAGGTTTTGTATGAAAAAGTCTCTGGTAAGTTATGCAGCATTAGCACTTTGTCTTACGTTGCCAGGTTGCACATCCATGTTCAACAAGCATGTGGAGTGGGAAACGGTTAAGCCTGAAAGCTACCCAACGCTAACGGCAGTAGGCTATGCACCTGTCACCTCTCAGCAGGGCAGCTCAGAAGCGCAACGGACGATAATGGCCATGAAAGCTTCAAAACTGGATGCTTACCGGGAATTAACCGAGCAGGTTTTTGGTCAGCAAATTGACGGTGAGCAAACGGTAGCCAATATGGTGATGACCAATAGTCAGCTTAAAAGCTCGGTGGAAGGGGTCATTCGGGGTGCCAGGGTGGTGAAAGCTTATCCTGTTGGCGATGATACGTATGTGACCGAACTGGAATTGGATATGGCGCGCGTTTACGATTTATATCTGTCGACAGCGAAGCCGCAGCGAATTAAAGATGTGACTTACTATTAAAACATAAGCAGACTTTTCAGGCGCTAACGCCTGAACCCAGCTTACCGCCTGACGGCTTCCCCTTTTTATCATAGGTCAGCGACTCTTTAGCCCGAACCTCTAACATAAGGTTACGCAGATGGGTCAGACGAAGCTGACCCTGTTCTACTGCAGTTTGATTTATTTGCGTCTGATACTGACATTGTTCCAGGCACTTTTGCGCCTGATCAAGGCGTGCCTGAATCTCTTCAGAACGATTTTCGGCTGACAGCTGTGATTGGTAGTGACGGTGTATCTCACTGTCAATCGCCTGAATGCTCTCCAGAGTTTCCTCTTTTTCTTTGAGCAACGTCATCAGTTCTTCAGCGTTTCTGGAGCTGATTAGGTGCAGTTCTTTATCCAGCAGGACTGCCAAATTTTCCAGATGGGCAATTTGCGAATCCAACATTGACGATAATGACTGCATAATAGCTACCTTAAGACTTTATGCCGAAAACCTGCGCTTCAAGACGAGCAATTTTGCGTGCCAGTGATTCTGGATCGACGCGGTATTCCCCGGTCTGAATTGCCTTTTTCAGCTTGTCGACTTTTTCCTGATCAACCGGCGCTTCAGTACTTTTTTTCTGTACCTGCGATAATTGTTGAGCAGATTGCGTCAGCGAAACAGAGTCCTGACGGGGCGCTTTGCCTGCCTGGGATTTCGCTGCCGCTTCCTGTTGCACAGCAGTCTGGTTTTGCGACTGCTGCTGAGAAACTTTTGTATTGTCTAACGGCGTTTTCGGAACCCCGTTATTATTTACGTTATTAATAGCCATAATTATTTTCCACTACCTATAAACACCTCATCTGTGTTATCGGCAGCGCCAACAGGTTCTTTAGCATTATTTTAGTTAATTTCAACCAATATAACTACAAACGAACCACGACTTTCTCGGTGCTCGCCACCTCGGCAACAACCGTCTTCTGTGAGCTGGCATTGGTCACGGCAATGGTGTCACCAATTACGCCGTCCTGCTTCGCGATACCCGATGTCTTCACCTGCATACCGCCCACTTCAGCGCTTATTGTAATTCGATCACCTTCGCATATAAAGCATAACATATTCGATTGCACGGGTTGGCCCTGCCGCACTCTGTGCTTCATTCTGGCACCAACAAGCTCGCCCACTTGCTGATACGCGGTGTGGCGCAAACGGTTTGTTTCAATCTGTGTTACCGTCAGGTTCGCAGCGCTTAACACGGTGCCGGGGCTCAGCATGCCAGCGGTTACGACCACCGGTTGTGTCTTCTGCACCTTTGCATTAGCAAACAGATACCACTCATTATTATTGCAGCTAACCCGTACAGAGACATAAGCCTGCGTCAGATTTTGTTCATCGGCGAAGTATTCAAAACCTTGAGGGCAGGCGGGCACGCTGATTCGTTCGTCAATCTGCGAAACGGCAATAGTGATATTTTGTCCGCTGCTTAATGCAGCAAGCTGATCCTCAAGATATGATTTTACACCTTGCTGGATTTGGGCATGATTACTGCTATCTTTTGACTGGGCTGAGGCTTGTGCCGCCATGGTTAAAAACAGCCCAATAGATAACAACACAATTTTACTGGCTTTTTTAATAATCATAACGGGATGTTCACTTTTTCGTATTCGTTCCGGACTAATTTGTCTATGATTAAAAGCAACGGTCGTCGGTACAGACCCTTAACGGTGTCACTTTTTTGGCGATTTTAATGTTCTTTTTATTGTGGCAATCTTAAACGCAATGATCGTGCCCGATTTATTTTAGAGGTGATGTATGTCAGGTGTTCTCGACTCCGTTAATCAGCGAACCCAGCTTGTTGGGCAAAATCGTCTGGAGTTACTGCTGTTCCGACTTAACGGTCGCCAACGTTTTGGAATTAACGTCTTTAAGGTCAGGGAAGTGCTGCAGTGCCCGCCGTTAACGTCAATGCCAAAGTTAAATTCATTAGTCAGAGGCGTAGCCCATATTCGCGGCCAGACGATCTCTGTCATCGATCTGAGTATGGCGACGGGGGGGAAGCGAATTGAAAACCTCGAAAACGCCTTTATCGTCATTGCAGAATACAACCGCTCTGTGCAGGGTTTTCTGGTCGGCGCGGTGGAGCGCATCATCAACACGAACTGGGATGCCATCATGCCACCGCCTAAAGGCACAGGGCGTGCCAGCTACCTGACCGCAGTGACAGAAGTTGAAAATGAATTAATTGAAATTCTCGATGTTGAGAAAATTCTTAATGAAATTTCACCGCTGGGTACCGATGTCAGTGAAGAGGTTGCTAAAACACTTTCAACAGAAGGCAGTGAGAATAAAATTATCTTTATTGCCGATGACTCCTCTGTAGCCCGCAGTCAGGTGAAAAAAGCCCTGACAACGCTGGGCCTTGAAATTGAAGTCGCAAAAAACGGGCTGGAAGCGCTGCGTCGATTAAAACAAATAGCCGGAGAAACCGGTGATGTTACTGATAAAGTGGGTGTGTTAGTGTCTGACATTGAAATGCCAGAGATGGATGGTTACACACTAACTGCGGAGATTAAAAACGATCCCGAGTTGCAGAATCTGCATGTGGTGCTCCATACCTCGTTAAGTGGCGTATTCAATCAGGCAATGGTTAAAAAAGTTGGTGCCGATGACTTTATCGCTAAGTTTCATCCGGACGAATTGGCTACCGCCGTTCAAAAATGGCTGGTCAATACAGATAAATGATGGAGCGGCTTTCGCTTGAAAAATAAAGAGGTATCGCTGAAATGTTATCAGCAGTTCAGCGAGTTTCTCGAAAAGCAGTGCGGCATAGTGTTGGGAGCGAATAAGCAGTACCTGGTACGTAGCCGCCTCTCACCGTTACTTTACAAGTACCCTTTCGATCAGCTCGACGATGTTATTCGTGCCGTGCTGGATAATCGTGATCGCGTGTTATTGCAGGATGTTATTGATGCGATGACCACCAATGAGACACTGTGGTTTCGCGATACCTATCCTTTCGAATTACTTAAGTCTCAATTACTGCCGCAGCTAAAGACCGTCAATCGACGCATCAGAATCTGGAGCGCTGCCTGCTCGTCGGGTCAGGAGCCGTATTCTATTGCCATGACAGTGCTGGAGTACCAACGACAAAAACCCGGCGCCTTGCCATATGGTGCTGAGATCGTTGCCACGGATTTGTCTTCTTCCATGCTGACAAAATGTCAGGCAGGCATGTACGACGAACTTTCTTTGGCGCGCGGTTTGTCTGCAGAACGCAGGCAACGATTTTTCAGCACCCATGTTAACGGCATGATGCAGATTAATCAGGACGTGCGCAATATGGTGTCCTTCCGCTCACTCAACCTGTTGCATTCCTATGCCGGACTGGGTCGGTTTGATATTGTATTTTGCCGTAACGTGTTGATTTACTTTGCCCCTGAGGTAAAACAACAGATACTGCAACAAATTGCCGCCCAGTTGCAGCCCAGCGGCATGCTTTTCCTCGGCGCTTCCGAATCCATTGGCAGTGCGGGTGAACACTTCACGATGCAGCGTTGCCAGCCAGGCCTTTATTATCAACGCAAAGCTTAAAATCCAACCTTAATTTACAGTGTCAAAAAATATTTGGCACTTCATTTGCACTACCCTTGATGCAAATGAGGAGTGTCATTTATGGCAATAAATCTGGATAAACTTGTCGGCTTTCACCAGCGCGCTGTCAACATACGTGAAGAGCGTATGGAAGTGATTGCCGGAAATCTGGCAAACGCAAATACCCCTGGATATAAAGCAAGAGATATCGATTTTAACAAAGCGATGTCGTCTGCCCGCGAGCACCAGCAGGGTTCAATGACTCGTACCAGCGATAAGCATTTCGCCGGAAAAATGACAGCCAGTCAGTTCGACTTGCAATATCGTGTGCCAAACCAGCCTGACACCGGCGATGGCAATACGGTGGAAGTGCAGTCAGAGCGAAATGCGTTTCTGGAAAACGGGATGCGTTACCAGGCCTCATTACAGTTTCTTGATAGTAAATTAAAAGGCATGAAGAAAGCGCTGAGCGGAGGACACGGCTAATGGGCTTATTTAATGTAATGAATATCTCCAGTACCGGAATGGAAGCGGAGAACGTCAGACTGAACACCACCGCCAGTAACATTGCCAATGCGAACACAGTGAGCAGTAGCTATGGTGAAACCTACAAGGCGCGTCATCCGGTTTTCGCCGCTGAATTACAGCGTGCCACCGATCATCAGAGCAAAGGCGCCGGTGTACAGGTAAAAGGCATTGTTGAAAGTGATGCGCCATTGAATGTGGAATATGCGCCGAATAACCCACTCGCTGATAAAGACGGTTACATCTATAAGCCGAATGTGAATGTGGTTGAAGAGATGGCCAATATGCTGTCTGCCTCAAAAGGGTATGAAACCAATGTTCAGGTAGCTGATACCACGAAACGGTTGTTCCGTCGTGTGTTGCAGCTGGGTCAGGGCCAGTAGGTTCAGGGTAAAGGAAGCGCACCGTGAATACAGTAGATAACAAAGGTCTGATTAATGATCTGTACTGGCAGGAAGAGAAAAAGCCGGTAGCAGATGGTAGCGAGCAAAAACTGTCTCAGGAAGATTTTTTCTCGCTGCTTACCGAGCAGCTTGCCCACCAGGACCCCAGTAAACCGGTAGATAATGACCAAATGGTCTCCCAGATGACGTCGTTTTCGATGGCAGAGGGTATCACCGATCTTAACAGCAAGTTTAAAGATTTTGCCGCCTCAATGACCTCTAATCAGGCGCTGCAGGCATCAAGCCTTATCGGCCAGAATGTATTGGTTGAAAGCAACATCGGCTACATGGGCAGTGCAGGTGCTGGATTTTCCGGCGTCGTAGTCAATGAAGAAACTGTTCAGGACATGAAAATCACCATCAAGAACTCTCAGGGCGAAGTGGTGAAATCCATTGATGCCGGTACCCAGGGCGCTGGCAATATTCAGTTTGCCTGGGATGGCACCGATCAACAGGGCAATCCAATGCCGCCGGGTCAGTATGTGGTCAGCGCATCTGGCCAGGCACGGGGCGAGGGGGTTGCTATCCCTACAGCGATGAATCGTCATGTAGGTAGTGTAAGCATGGCCGGCAGTGGCCAGGGCGTAATTTTGAATTTGGATGGTGACGTCAGTATCAATCTTGATGATGTCATTCAAATCAGCTAGCAGGAGAAGTAAAAAATGTCTTTTAATATTGCACTAAGTGGCGTATCCGCCGCGCAAAAAGATTTGGATGTCACTTCAAACAACATCGCCAACGTCAATACGGTTGGCTTTAAAGAGTCGCGGGCTGAGTTTGGTGATGTTTATGCCTCATCCCTGCTGGCGGGCAGCAAAACTAAAGTGGGTGACGGTGTACTGACACAACAGGTCGCCCAGCAGTTTTCTCAGGGCAGTCTGCAGTTTACCAATACAGCACTGGATCTGGCGATTACCGGAAATGGTTTCTTTGCCACGGTACCTGAAATCACGTCGCGTGACTTTTCATTTACCCGTGCTGGTCAGTTCAAGCTGGATGAAGATAATTTCGTGGTCAACAGCAACGGCGACAATCTATTGGGCTTCCCGGTTAACTCAGATGGTACTAGCGCTTCAGTTGCACTTAGTACCACCGAGCCTGTTCGTATTCCTGATTCTTCCGGTTCGCCGCAGGCAACCAGTGAAGTCGATATCAGAATGAACCTGCCAGCGGCAGACCAGGGCAAGGATCCGGCAAAATTTGACCCCAAAGATCCGCTTACTTATAACTCGGCTACATCGGTCACCGTTTATGACTCGCTGGGTGACAGCCACGTAATGACTTATTATTTCATCAAAGATAATACCGCAGGCGTAGATAATGAATGGTATGTGGCGACAGCAGTCGATGATCAGATGGTTGATCTGGTTAACTCTGATGGCACCGATGCAGATCCTACGTTGTCGGCTAACTCTGTGGGCGCGGACACGGGAAATCACACTGCGGCAGCGCGCATGAAGTTCAGTGCTGGTGGTGACTTCATTGGCATTGAGTCGCCTGACGGCAATGCTCAGACTGACTTTAAAATTCAGACGGAATCGCTGGGTCAAGGTATCCTGACCAATGGTTCGGACGATGGTCAACAAATCTCTGTGGATTTTAATCTTGAGCCGGGTAATGCAACACCTAACGAACCTACACAGTTTGCGTCTAGCTTTGAGGTAACGTCACTGGAGCAGGATGGATTGCCGGTGGGGCGTCTGACAGGAATTGACATCGGCGCGGACGGTTTGGTGCGTGCAACGTTCTCCAATGGTACCTCTGAGCCCATCGTACGGGTAGCGCTGGTGCGCTTCGCCAATGAACAGGGTCTGACGCAGGAAAGCAGTACCCAGTGGAAAGAGAGTCTTGAGTCCGGTGAAGCCCTGGCGGGTGAGGCAACCACAGGTACCTTCGGTGAGATTAACTCTTCGGCCCTTGAGCAGGCTAACGTGAACCTGACCACAGAGCTTATTGATTTGATCATTGCACAGCGTAACTTCCAGGCAAGTTCAAAAGCGCTGGAAGCCAACAATCAGCTTAACCAGACCATTTTGAATATTCGATAAACGATTACTCACACCGTTCGGGGGCCGCATTCTGCGGCCCTTTTATTTTCTGCACCACCTGATTGTTCACTTTTGGCACTACCCTTGCAGAATTAAGGGTAATTACACACAAAAACGTCAAAAGTCAGTCATGGATAAACTTCTGTATATCGCTGCAAGCGGCGCCAAACAAGACCTTCTGGCCACTGGAGTCAGAGCCAATAATCTGGCGAATGCGCAGACCACAGGCTTTAAAGCGCAGCTGGAGCAGGCAAGAGCAATGCCGGCGTACGGCGAAGGTTTGCCGACTCGCGTGTTTTCAATGACCGAAAGTCCGTCAAATAACTACGAAGGTGGTGCGATGGTGCAAACGGGTCGGGAACTTGACGTTGCTATTCAGGGCAATGGCTGGTTTGCCATGCAGGGCGCCGACGGAAAAGAAGCATTATCCCGCGACGGTAGCTTTCAACTTGGCCCTGACGGAGTTTTGACGGACATGCATGGCAACATTGCCATGGGCGACAACGGCCCGATTTATTTGCCGGTGCCACTGGATAATCTCAACATCGCCTCTGACGGCACTATTTCTGTCCGTCCTGTGGGTGCACCAGAAACGGTGTCGCAGGAAGTAGGGCGATTAAAGTTGGTGAACCCGGATTTAAACAGTATTCAACGCGGTGCTGATGGTTTATTCCACACCAAAAACGGGGCGGTGCTCAACGCTGACCCCCAGGTGCAGGTTCGTGCCGGCATGGTGGAAGGCTCAAATGTAAACGCGGTCGATGAAATGGTCGATATGATCAGCCTGCAAAGACACTATGAAATGCAGGTCAAAATGATGAAAAAAGCGGATGAGCTATCAACCCGCGGCAACATGTTATTAAGAATTCTATAAATAAGATTACAAGCCTGGCGGAGTTACCGCCCAATCGCTTGAGGAGTAGAGTATGCATCCGGCATTGTGGATTAGTAAGACAGGTCTAGACGCTGCACAAACCGATGTTTCGGTGGTTTCAAACAACCTGGCCAACGCATCAACTGTTGGTTTTAAAAAGGATCGCGCGGTATTTGAAGATTTGCTGTACCAGAATATCAATCAGCCGGGAGGCCGCTCCTCCGCCGATACTGAGCGCCCTTCAGGACTGATGTTGGGCTCAGGGTCCAAAGTGGTCGCTACGCAAAAAGCCCACACCCAGGGCAACATTCAAAGTACTGAAAACTCGCTGGACATGTCGATTCAGGGGCGTGGTTACTTCGAAATTCTGCAGCCTGATGGATCGATTGCTTACACCCGCAATGGTCAGTTCTCATTAAATGATCAGGGCCAAATTGTCACTGCGGGCGCAGGCTTTCTTCTGCAACCTGAAATCACCGTACCTGAAGATGCGCAGCAAATTTCCATTTCACAGGATGGTGAGGTGTCTGCCTCCATGCGTGGTCAGGCAGAGCCGCAGGTTCTGGGACAAATTAACGTTGCCGACTTTATCAACCCTACAGGCCTGCAGCCTACCGGTCAGAATCTGTTTGTAGAAACGGCCTCAAGCGGCGCGCCGATCCAGGGCGTTCCCGGCTTGCAGGGACTGGGGACGATTTCCCAGGGGACTCTTGAGACCTCTAACGTGAATGTTACCGAAGAACTGGTAAACCTTATTGAGAGCCAGCGCCTTTATGAAATGAACTCAAAAGTCATTTCATCAGTGGACCAAATGCTTGGTCAGGTTATCCAGCAGTTATAACGAGTAGTCTTATGCGTATTTTTGTTGCGGTTTTCAGTGTTTTGGTTCTGGCAGGGTGTAACAGTACACCCAAGCCGCCGGTGCAGGCTAATGACCCGTCATTTGCGCCGGTAGTGCCCAATATCCCTCGTGAGCATATTGCCGAAGATGGCGCGCTGTTTAAGCCCTATATGGCAAACAGTCTTTATTCCGATGTGACCGCACGTCGGGTTGGCGACATCATCACCGTCACGCTGCGCGAAAATACCAACGCCACAAAGTCAGCCGGCACGACAACGTCAAAAGAAACCGGCGTTGATGTGCAGCCCATTATCGGGCTGGGTGGTGATGCGGTAAACATTGGTGGCCAGTCCATACAGCTTGGTGTGAATGCGGCCAATGAGTTTGCCGGTGATGCCCAGGCCAATCAGCGCAACAGTTTATCAGGTGCTATTTCGGTCACTGTGGTTGATGTTTTACCAAACCAAAATCTGGTGATACGCGGTGAAAAGTGGCTGACCCTGAATCAGGGTGATGAGTATATCCGGCTGACCGGCATTATTCGTCCGGCCGACATCAGTCCGGAGAATGAAATTGTTTCTACCAAGGTCGCCAATGCCAGAATTCAGTATAGCGGTACCGGTAGTTTCGCCCGGGCGCAGGAAAAAGGCTGGCTCACTCAGTTTTTTGCCTCGCAATACTGGCCGTTTTAAGGAGTGGTTATGAAAGCGGTGAAAGTGCTCTTCGGCCTGATGATTTTACTGTGCGGTGCACAGGCATCAGCCCAGCGTATTAAAGATGTCGCCAGTATTCAGGGCGTGCGCTCCAACCAGCTTATTGGTTATGGTCTGGTGGTAGGTCTGCCAGGCACTGGTGAGCAAAGCCCGTTTACTGAGCAAAGCTTTCGCACCATGCTAACCAATTTTGGTATCAGCCTGGATCCGAATACCAAGCCTAAAATCAAGAATGTCGCTGCGGTGGCTGTACATGCCGAGCTTCCCGCATTTAGCAAGCCCGGTCAGACAATTGACGTAACGGTGTCGTCAGTAGGTGAAGCCAGTAGCCTGCAGGGCGGAACTTTGCTTCAGACGTTTTTAAAAGGGGTAGACGGCAAAGTTTATGCGGTTGCTCAGGGCAGTCTGGTGGTCAGTGGGTTTGGTGCGCAGGGCAATGACGGGTCTAAGATTGTCATTAATACGCCCACCGTCGGACGTATTCCCAACGGTGCACTGGTTGAGCAATCAGTACCCAGCGGCTTTGCGGCCGGTGATTCGCTGACACTGAACCTTCACTATCCTGATTTCACCACGGCTAAGCGCCTGGCAGATACGATCAACGAGCGTCTGGGGGCTGATCCTGACAAAGGCTACAGCATTGCTACGCCGCTGGACGCCGCGTCAGTGAAAGTCACTGCCCCTCGTGATGCCGGGCAGCGAGTGGGGTTTCTGGCCGTACTTGAGAATTTTGAGTTTGAAGCTGCAGAAGCGCCGGCCAGAGTTGTTATCAACAGCCGCACCGGCACCATTGTCATTGGTCAGGATGTCAGGCTGCTGCCGGCAGCAATCACGCACGGCGGCCTTACAGTGACGATTTCTGAGAACCAGCAAGTGTCGCAGCCCAACGCGTTTGCCGATGGTAATACCGCGGTTACAACGCAATCCATTGTTGATGTTGATTTAGCTGACAGCAGAATGTTCAAATTTGAGCCGGGTGTCACCCTGGATCAGCTGGTCAGAGCGGTCAATGAAGTGGGCGCAGCACCGGGTGATTTGATGGCGATATTAGAAGCGCTGCGCCAGGCTGGCGCACTTCGTGGCGAGTTGGTGGTCATCTGATGGATACGCTGCACACCCGTAATCAAATGGAAATGGCGCGAAATGTTCACGATGTCAGTAGTCTGAACAATCTGCGCGAGGCGATTGCTAAAGGCGAGGATCAAAGCGCCTTGCAGGAGACGGCCAAGCAATTTGAAGCGATTTTTGTGCAGATGATGCTTAAGTCTATGCGTAAAGCACAGGAAGCTATGGCAGATGAAGACAGCCCGTTTAATTCTCAGCAGGTCAAATTTTATCGTGATATGCATGACCAGCAGCTTGCTGTTGATTTAAGTTCAAACGGGGGACTGGGTCTGGCTGATCTGATTGTCAAACAGCTAGGGCAGAACAATCCTGATTATACCTCTGCCAGTGTTATTCGTGGTGACGGTAATCTGTCGTCAATAAACCGTGAAGCAGTAAAAAGTGTGCAAGCCGCGCAGGACGTTGTGTTGCCGAACAAACCTGAAGCTGCCGGCCCGGCTTATAAAGCGCCAATTGCAGCAGATCAAAAAGCCTTTATTGAGGCGCTTTATCCACACGCGCAGAAGGCAGCAGAAAAGTTAGGTGGGGATCCCAAGGCGATTATTGCTCAGGCTGCTGTTGAGACGGGCTGGGGGCAATATGTGATTCACGATGGTAATGGCACACCCTCTTATAACCTGTTTGGTATTAAGGCTGACAAAGGGTGGCAAGGTAAGCAGGCAGTAGTGGATACGCTTGAATTTGACAAAGGTATGCCGTCAAAACAAAAGGCAGCGTTCCGGTCTTACAGCTCTATCGATGAAGCCATGCAGGACTATGTCAGCTTTTTGCAATCCAGCCCCCGCTATGAAAAAGCGGTATCTGAGAGCCAGGATAGTCAGGCTTATTTTAATGCATTGCAGCAAGCTGGCTATGCGACTGACCCTGCTTACGCGGACAAACTCATGTCTGTGTACAGGGGTAACACGTTGAATGGTTTCCAGCCGTAAGCGGGTAAGAGGATTGATACGATGATTGATTTATTTTCTATTGCCAGCAGCGGCGTTAATGCCAGCAATAAGTTACTGCAAACGACCTCTAATAATATCGCGAACGTCAATACTGAAGGCTATGTTCGTGAACAAACTGTTTTTACCAATTCCAATACACAGGGGGCCGGCCGAGGCACCACAGAACGTGTTATCAATACCTTTGCGCAGAATCAGTTGCGCCGTGATATCACTGCGGTGGGCGAACTTGAGGCGTTTAAACAAAAAGCCAGTGCTATAGATAATTTGCTGGCCAGTGAAGCCAATGCCTTATCAACGGGCCTCAGCAAGTTTTTCTCTGCTTTGCAAACTGCAGCGGACGATCCTACGAATCTTGCATCGCGGCAATCAGTATTAGGGGAAGCGCAGGGCTTGCTACATCGCATGTCTACTTCCTCAGATTATCTGCTGGCCAAAGAACAAGAGCTTAACCTGGAGTTTGATGCGCAGGTCAGTCAGGCCAATGAACTGATCCAGAATATTGGCGACCTGAACCAGAAAATACTGAGTATGCAAGGGGCGAGCAACGATCAGCCCAATACCTTGCTGAACGAGCGCGATAAGGCCATTAATCAACTGGCCGAAATGATGTCTATTGAAGTGCGCGAAAATAAAAACGGGACTAAGGCGGTAAATTTAAGCTCGGGCGAATCGGTAGTACTGGAAAATGGCGGCTTTAACATTTTTGAGCTGAAAACCGGTGCAGATACAGGGCATAAGCAGCTGCAATTGGCTTTCAATATGGTGGATAATCAGCCTCAGGCGTCCGTACCTATTACAGAAGATAAACTGGGCGGCAGCCTGGGCGGTTTATTCCGCTTTCGTAATGAGATACTAAGCCCCGCGCAACGGGATATTGGCCAGATCGCTGTAGCCATGGCCGATGCGGTCAATGAGCAGAATCGTTTAGGCATGGATATGGACATGCAGCTCGGAGGAGACATTTTCAGCCTGCCTGAGCTTACCGGGCTTAACTTTGATAATTCCGATAACAGCCTGACGATGGCCGGACGGTTCACGCCGGGAAAGGGCAATGAGGTCACTGACGCAGATCTCAAAATAACGGTTAAATCGGTAGATGGCGCCGGCGCCCCGCTAACATTTGATGTTCATATGCTCAATGCTGATGGGTCAGCTAAACTGGACGAAAACGGTGCGCCGGTTGTTTATTCCGGGCTGTCAACCACTGCAGGTGGTTTTACTCAGATTCCGGGCGGCGTAGAGATCGATTTTAACGCTGGCAGCCCGTATGCTGTTGACGATGCATTTTTGCTGCAACCCACCAAAGCTATCGCATCTGATTTGTCGCTGGCGACGGAGCGTCCGGAAGATTTAGCGTTCGCGTCGCCACTGCGCGTAGAAGCAGGCTCGGCGAATCTGGGGGATGCCAGAGTAAGCGCGGTGAACGTAACGAACACGGAATATGATGTGTCTGCCTTTGATGGTGCCGGCGGCATTGCTACACCACCGAGTGCAGGCACCGAAGCCCCAGTTAAGGTCGTCTTTACATCAGCCACCGATTTTAACGTACTGGATAGTTCTGGTAATACCTTAGCATCTGCAACGGTAGGCAGTAATTATAACGATTTGCTCAAGCAAGCCGGCTTTGCTGCCGATTATCCCGGATATGATTTTTCATTAAGCGGCCAGCCCGCAGCCGGAGATGCCTTTGACCTGGGTTATAATACGCAGGGTATCAACGACAATACGAATGCGATAAAACTGGCAGAGATTCAGAAAAAAGGCGTGGTACAGTTAAGTACAAATGCTGCAAATCAGACGCGCACGTTACACGATGCTTATTCCTCGCTGGTGGGGCGGGTTGGTGAAAAATCTGCGACAGCCGATGTCTCGTTACAGGCTGCAGAGGCGATGAAAGAGCAATCGCAGTCATGGTTTGACTCTGTATCAGGAGTCAGCCTTGATGAAGAGGCGGCGAATCTTATTCGCTACCAGCAGTCTTATGCGGCGGCGGCGCGGATCCTATCCACCGCGCAGGAACTTTTTGATACTATTTTAGCGGCGGCCAGGTAACGTATTATGCGTATTTCCACTAACCAACTTTACGATCAGAACATTCGTGCAATTATGGATAACCAGCGTGGGCTGTCTGAAACGCAGAATGCGCTGAATACCGGCAAACGCCTTAACAAACCTTCAGACGATCCGGTCGGGGCCGCAAAGGTGGTCAGACTGACAGAAGAGTTGGATAAGCTTGGGCAATATCAGCGTAATAACAATTTGCTGACGAATTCGCTGGAGCAGCAAGAAGCCGTATTCACCAACATTTATCAGACTGCCCAACGGGCCCGCACGCTCGTTCAGCAGGCGGGGTCGGGAGTGCTATCCGATGCTGACAGAAAAGCTATTGGTACCGAGCTGGCCCAAATTCGCGACGAGATGCTGGGTATGATGAATACTCAGGATGCTAACGGGAATTACATTTTCGCTGGTCACCAGTCACAAACCCAGCCGTTTGTGTTTAACGGCGGCGCATCTAATCCTGTTACCTATCAGGGCGATGGCGGAGACAATACGGTTAAGCTGTCTGATGGTGTTACAGTGCGCCGGTCAGTCAGTGGCCAGGAAGTATTTGAAAATGCCCTGGCACGTCGTAATTTCAGTACTGCTAATACATCAACAGCAACGCTGGAAAAAGCGACCATAGACAGCCAGAATACTTTTGATGCCTTCAGCAAAGCTAACTTTGATCCTGTAACGCCTGGTAACAATGCATTTGAATTGGAAATTGTCGCACCTAACCAGGTCGAGCTGACGAATGCCGTGACCGGTGTTTCGATGGGCGTTACTGAATTCACACCCTCTGAGCCGTTTGCTATTCAGGGGATGTCGTTTACGTTAAGTGGTAATGTAGGTGATAGGGTTGATTTGACCCTTAACGCGCCTGAGAAGAAAAACCTTGCTGAAACCCTACATGATATTTCTTCAGTGTTACTGGATGAGTCAAAATCTGGTGGTGCCATAGAAAGCGCGATTGATGATGCGCTGGTGGGGCTGGATAATGGTATGGAAAAAGTTGCGCAGGAGCGTTCATCGGTGGGCGGACGGCTGAATATCGCCAGCTCTATTTATGAAACCAATCTGGATCTGGAAATTGCCGCCAAAGATGCCCGCTCTTCAATAGAAGATACTGATTACGCCAAAGCGTCTGCGGATTTTGCCAAACAGGAAGCGGCCTTAAGCGCAGCCATGGCCACATTCCCGAAACTGGCTAACCTTTCCCTGTTTAACTACATCTGATCTCCCCCGCTGGTCTGAGTCAGGCCAGCTTTCTTCCGTATGACCTCATATACGAATGTATTAATTCCCGGGCAACATATTGCCGGAATTGACCAACGCATTTTTTGTTTTAAAGAACTTTTTGGAAACCACTAAATAGCGTGTTTAAAAACGTGATTTACGGATAAATCCATATAAAACAGGCTCTTATTTTTTCCTGATTGGACCTCGCCGCACTCAGCAATCAGTCATCTCAGCCACTTTCCGGCAATGAATTGCCGCTGCCGGACAATTTTTGCATTTTCTTCTAAAGAGAATTTCCTACACGTCGATACAGTAACCGAGAGAGCCAGATCATCAATTACCCCTCAGGTGTTGGTGACTACTAAAATTAGCCAGTCGCAAAAAGCGGCCACCAGCACCTGCTGGACTGAGAGTGTAGGAGAGACTTATGTCTTTATTCGTTAATACCAATGTATCTTCATTAAACGCACAACGTCAGTTATTTGATGTTGGTAACTCTATGAGCACGTCATTCGAACGTCTGTCTTCAGGTTTTCGTATCAACAGTGCAAAAGATGATGCGGCAGGTCTGCAAATTTCTGACCGTATGACATCGCAAATTCAAGGCCTGAACCAGGCAGTTCGTAACGCAAACGATGCAATCTCGCTGTCTCAGACTGCAGAGGGCGCGCTGGATGAGACAACCAACTCATTACAACGTATCCGTCAGTTGGCAGTACAGTCACAAAACGGTATCAACTCGGATGCAGACCGTCTGGCGCTGCAAAAAGAAGTATCTGCGCTGAAAACTGAAATCTCGCGCATTGCATCTGACACCCAATTTGGTGGCGTGAGCATCCTTGATGGTAACTTCTCAGCGAAGTTCCTGGTGGGCGCAAACGGTGGTCAAACCATCTCTGTTAACATGGAAGCAGCCAATAAAGCTGGCCTGAATGGCTTCAGTGCTCAGGGTTTAGGGGTTGATGGTACAGTAGCAACAGCTGCAGGTGCTGAAGATCTTCTGGCTAAAGTAGACAGCGCAATCTCCGCAATCGGTGGCGTGCGTGCTGACCTGGGTGCGTTGCAAAACCGCTTCCAGTCAACTATCCGTAACCTGAGCAATATCTCTGAAAACGTATCTGCTGCACGTTCACGTATCCGTGATACTGACTTTGCGACAGAAACGGCCAGCCTGACACGTAACCAGATTATCCAGCAGGCAAGCACGACAGTACTGTCTCAGGCGAATCAGCGTCCTCAGGCAGCATTGTCACTGCTAGGCTAATGATAACCTTTTACGAAGGGGGTGAAGCCGGGAGGTAGTGGCCAGGGAATCTTTCCTTTCGAGTGCATCAGAGCCCTGATGCTCGAAGCAAAAAAGCCGGATTGTTCCGGCTTTTTTCATTTTGTAACCATAGTAATTTCAATGACTTATAAAATAATGCTATTTTTTTTAAAATATTCCTAAAGGAAAATTTCGATCCTGACGATACATAAAGCAAAGGGGCAGGGAACAAAAAAAATAACAAACCCGCTCTGACAAAGGCACTGCAATCAAAACAATAATAAGCAGGCCAACCCGAAGAAAAAACATCTTCGATAAATCGTTAGGAGATTGGAATGACCAACGAATGTTTTGCTAAGGCATTATTCGTTCGGCAACCAAACCGGCAAAAGCCCGGTACCAGTCTCAGGGCTTACAGCCTGAAATATGACTTACTGCAACAGTAAGCACCCCGACAAAAAGCGGGTAACATATTAGAAAGTATAAAGAATTTTAAAATATGCTGACTTATCGGCAGGGGAAAGCCTTGTCTGAAAAAAGAAAGCTGCTGACTGACAGGAATGAAGCCAGGAGGTAGTGAGAGGTATGAGGTCTGGAACATCATACCCGCCGTCAGCATAAGCCAGGGTAGTGTGCCCCGGCCAGAATCTTTACCCGGCACAACGTGCCAGATAAAGCGTCAGTATTTTAACACTGACACCTTAATGAAGCACTTAGTGTGCCAGGAAAACTAAACAATAGCCGAAAATAAAAATAATAAGGCGACTTTTAAAACTGTTAGGAGAGACCCATGAGTCTATTTGTAAACACAAACGTATCTTCACTTAATGCGCAACGCCAGTTATTCAACTCTGGTAACGCGATGACTACTGCCTTCGAACGCTTGTCGTCAGGCTTCAGAATTAATAGTGCGGCCGATGATGCGGCCGGTCTGCAAATCTCAGATCGCCTGACATCTCAGGTTCAGGGTCTGAACCAGGCAGTAAGAAACGCCAATGATGGTATTTCACTGGCACAGACAGCGGAAGGTGCGTTACAGGAAACAACAACCGCATTGCAACGTATTCGTACGCTGGCCATTCAGTCACAAAACGGTATTAACTCTGACTCAGACCGTGCAGCACTGCAAAAAGAGGTCTCTGCGCTTAAAGCAGAAATTACACGAATTGCAGAAACCACGCAGTTTGCCGGCGTTGAAGTATTAAGTGGCGGCTATTCAGCGAAGTTCCTGGTGGGTGCGAATGCCGGCCAGACTATTTCAGTAAACATGGAAGCGGCCAATAAGCCTGGCCTTAACGGTTTTAGTGCGCAAGGCCTGGGTGTAGATGGTTCGGTCGCGACGGCGGCAGATGCCGATGCATTACTGGCGAATGTCGATTCAGCTATCTCGGCAATCGGTGGCGTACGTGCTGATTTGGGTGCTATTCAGAATCGCTTCCAGTCAACGATTCGTAACCTGAGCAATATCTCAGAAAACGTATCAGCTGCACGTTCACGTATTCGTGATACAGACTTTGCGACAGAAACTGCGGAATTATCCCGCAACCAGATTCTTCAGCAGGCAAGTACAACGATTCTGTCTCAGGCGAATCAGCGCCCGCAGGCAGCACTTTCTCTGCTAGGTGGTTAATCGGCAAGAATGGGTAGGAGTTGAGAGGCCAGCCCGCTAAAGGTTGGCGGCCATTAGGCCGCCCCTTAGAAGAAAACGCCGACTAACAGAACTGAGAGTGTAGAAGAATGGTTGAGAGGCCAGTTTTATCTACTAAATATCCTGCCAGCCGACTAAAAACGATTTTTGCTCTATCTCCTAACGTGAGCAGAATTGGCTGAGGTGCTATTCCTCAGCCTTTTTTATATGTAGCACGATTTTAAAAGCAATCGCAATGCCACAATCTTAAATTGGCTATCACTTTTCCATTGTAGCCTCTGAAAAAACGCGATTTCACGCTTTTTTGAACAGTTCCTGAACAATTTCGATATATCATTCCTTTCGCCAGCCTCGCGCGCCTTTCACCAAAAGCCGAAATTGTGACCTGAGTCAAAAGATTGGCAGTCATAATTAATTACTAACGTTCGTTTCGCTGGTGACCATTGACCTCTTCACGGCAACTTTTTGCCACAAATTTCCTTATGACGCCGGCTACTTTGCCAGGTGGCAACACAACGCTGGCGCATATCACTAATAAAATAGTGCTAGCAAATTAATGATTTTCAAAGGATTTAGAAAATAAGTGGTATTTTTTTAAATAAATTTCTAAAGAAACTTCAGGCGGCGCCGATACCATTAGCTGAGGGGTAATTCGTTTTAAAGAACGCGAAGTGATTCGCAACCTTGAGGTCGATTTGCAGGAGTAGTGACCTGGCAAATCAGAAAATGGAAGGTTTCATAGCTACTCGTTGAATGATAACAGCGTTTGGTTTGATTCCCTAGGAGGTAATTTATGTCTTTATTTGTTAATACCAACGTTTCATCGTTGAATGCGCAGCGTCAGTTATTTGATGTGGGTAACAAGATGAGCACGTCTTTTGAAAGACTGTCATCAGGTTTTCGTATCAACAGTGCTGCTGATGATGCTGCTGGTCTGCAAATCTCAGATCGCCTGACATCTCAGGTTCAGGGGTTAAACCAGGCCGTGCGTAACGCAAACGACGCAATCTCACTTACTCAAACCACTGAAGGTGCGTTGGGTGAGGTGACAAGTGGTCTTCAGCGTATACGTCAGCTGGCCGTTCAGTCTCAGAATGGTATCAACAGCGACTCTGATCGCGGCGCACTGCAAAAAGAGGTTTCAGCGCTTAAAACTGAAATCACCCGTATCGCGTCAGATACCCAGTTTGGTGGCGTTAGCCTGCTTAACGGCAGTTTCTCAGCCAGTTTCATGGTTGGTGCTAACCAGGGGCAGACAATTGATGTTGCCGTGAAAAACACCAATGGTTTCTCTGCTGGTGGTCTGGGTGTAGATACTGTTGATATCAGCACAGAGGCTGGTGCAGATACAGCATTGGCAGCCATCGATGCCGCTATCTCAACGATCGGCTCAACCCGTGCAGATTTAGGTGCATTGCAGAACCGTTTCCAGTCTACCATCCGCAACCTGAGCAGCATCTCTGAGAACTTAAGCTCAGCGCGCTCACGGATCCGTGATACAGACTTTGCTACTGAAACAGCCGAACTGACACGTAATCAAATCGTTCAGCAAGCGTCAATTTCAGTATTGAGTCAGGCTAACCAGCGACCACAAACAGCGTTGTCACTATTAGGCTAACAGTTAGCCGCTAAACAACCTGACACAGAATTAAAGCAGGTCGCTGATGAATAATCAGGGCCTGCTTTTTGGGTTGTAAGAGGACAGAAAAAATGGAAATTGGCGATTTACAAATTGGTCAGAATTTTGCAATAAGCGATTCAGAACGCGGCCGCATTCACAAAATTGAGCCCGGTGCTGATGCCGCTCATTCACGTGGTGCAGGTACCCAGAATGGTTTATCTGTATCGGCTCAAGTAAATGCACAAGAGGCCGATAAAAAGGAATCACAGGCGAAAGATTTAAATGAAGCGCTGCAGGATGTTGAAGATTTCTTGCAGGTGCAGAACAGAAATCTGGCCTTTTCGGTGGACGAGCAGACAAAACGTGCCGTGGTAACGGTTAAAGATGCACATTCCGGAGATATCATCCGGCAAATTCCTTCCGAAGAAGTGCTGCGTCTGGCAGAGCGAATAAAAGATTTGCAGCAAGATGTCGATAGCAGCGTCGGTATACTGTTTGATAATCGTGTGTAGTTGAGAGGTAGGTCATGTCAATTCAATCTTTGGGCGTAGGGTCCGGGCTGGCGCTGGACGATTTAGTCAGGCAGTTGCTAGATGCTGAACGTAAGCCAAAAGAAGCCAGGCTTGATAAGCGGGAAGACCAGGTCGAAGCAGAAATTTCCGGTTTGGGTCAGATAAAATCCAAACTTTCTGAATTCTCTGACACCGTAAAAGAATTAAAGAATGATCGTGACCTGTCCGGACGTGAGCCTACATATGTCCACCCGGATGAAGACACTGAAATCTTCAGTGCTGATGCATCAACCTCAGCACTTACCGGTAATTATAAAATTGCGGTTACACAACTTGCATCGGGCAGTCGGATAGAAACGGCTGACGCTGTTGATGGCGGGTTTTCCTCGTCAACGGACAGTGTATTGAGCGCAGGTGCCGGCTCGTTAACGTTTAAAGTAGGTGCTACCGGTGACAACTTTACGGTTGATGTGACCGCCGGTATGACGCTGGCAGAGCTACGTGAAGCGATAAACAGTAACGCTGATAACTTTGGCGTAAACGCAAATATTATCGATACGGGGACTGCCGATGGCGGTGCGAAGCTGGTATTTACTTCAGATGTTACTGGTGCCGGCAATGATTTATCTATTGTAAATGACGGAAATCTGGCGGAACTTGATCGCCTGGCGACCACTGACTCTGCCGAAACTGCCACTTATCTTTCTCCGGTCAAAACGGCAGAAAACGCAAAAGCAACCATTGATGGCATTCTTGTAGAGAGCGACACCAACAAATTCGAAAATACTATCCAAAATGTGACCTTTGATGCCAAAGAAGTGTCTCCGCTCAATACCGATGGAACCTATCAGGCTTCAACATTAAAAATTGGTTACGACAAAGAAGGTTTAGATAAAAAAATTCGCGAATTTGTCGATAACTATAATGGCATCATCGATGAGATTAAAAAGCTGACCAAATACGGTGAGTCTGATTTAGAAGATGACGGTGCGCTGGCTGGTGATTCGTTATTACGGGGTATCCAGAACGGGCTTGCGACTATTGTTGGTGACAGTGTCAGCAGTTCTGCACTGGGCGGCTTGTTCCAGTTAGGCATTGAAGTTGATTCTGACGGCAAAATGGAAATCGCATCATCTGACTTCGGGTTGGGCTCCGGTGAGGAACGCCTTGAAGACGCACTGGAAGATTCATTTGATGAAATTTCAGCGCTGTTTACTGATGAGTCGGAAGGTATCGCTGTACGACTGCACGAATTTGTAGAGCAATACACCTCATCCAGCGGCTTACTCAGTCTGCGAGAGCGAAGTGCTAAAGATTCCCGTGATGAAATTTATGATGACCGGGAAACGCTCGAGATGCGGATGCTGAATTATGAAGAAATTCTAAGAGATAAATATTTGAACCTGGACCAAACCGTTGCTCAGTTGAACCAAACCGGTTCAGCATTACTGGCAGCACTGGGTTAACAGACGTTAGGAGTAGACAAAATGGCACTTACCGGAATTAATGCATATCGTAAGGGCAATCTGAAACAGGATATCGCCACGGCAGATCCACATAAGTTAACCCTGATGCTTATGCAGGGCGCACTGGATCGCATCGCTTATGCTAAAGGTGCTATGGAACGCAAAGACTTCGCTGCCAAATCAGATTATTTATCGCGTGTAACGGCAATTCTGATGAACCTGCGTGATACGCTTGATCTTGATGTGGGCGGGGAAGTAGCGCAAAACATGTATGCGCTCTATGACTATATGGTTGAGCGTATCTCAGAAGGTCATGTTCGCAACGACTTGAATATGCTTGATGAAGTCATTAGCCTGTTAACACCCATTCGTGACGCCTGGGTGCAAATTCCGGAATCTGCTAAACAGGAAGCGTATGCAGCTCAGCGTCAAAAACGTCAAGCTGTGTGAGTACACCAAATTTTAATCACTCCCAAACGCCTGAAAATCTCAGACAGCTCAATCAGCAGCTGTCTGAGGTCATCCAAAGCGATGATGACTCTGAACAGAAATATCAGGCATTTCAGTTACTGATCCGCAATCGGGACCAGTTAATTCGCGAACACCTTTCTCAGCTCAGCGACTCCCAGAAAAAAGTCTTTGCTGAATCAGAGCTTACCGTCAATAAACAGTTAAACGAACTGGCGCAGTCTTTGCTAAAATCAGCTAAAGATGACATTAGCCGGTTCCTGAGGAGCCGTGCAGCAATCAAAAAGTACGAATAAGCATGCTCAAAAATATCTATCTGCACATTGATGATGACGAGATGCGTCAGCATGAAATGGAACAGCAGGCGGGCGAACGAATCAGCGCGCTTCAGCAGACCAATTTTCAGGCCCTGCGCCGCTCAATGCCAGGTATTCTCGATGCTGTACGTACGCCCGTTGATAGCAGTATTTCTATCCTTTGCCAAAAAAACGGTGCGCTGAATATTATTGATTTTCGTTCTGCGCGCGTGTTGTACAGTCAGGATGCGTCATTAGAAGCGCAGCGTCAGGTTGAGCACTTCAGCCAGTATCCATTGCGGGTTACTCTGGATGATACCACCTCAGACCACGCGTCACGCGGCGACTTTTTGACAGGGTTGGCATCGGACGTGGCACAACGCTATCGGGCAACTCAACCTGCTTCACAGGATATTGATGTACTGGTTGTGCTGGGTTTAGGATTAGGTCAGCACATCAGGCTTCTCATCGAGCAGTTCTCAATTAAACACCTGATCGTATACGAGCCACAGTTAGCGTATTTGCAGTGCTCGGTAAGCGCCATTGATTACCAGTCGCTGCTGGATACTGCACAGGAAAAAGGGACCGCTATCTATTTTCAGGTAGAAAAAGATGGTGCTGACCTTGCCAATAACATTACAGAGCTTGCCCATCATTTTTCGGTAAACGATTTTTATCTTTTTCAGCATTACCCTCATCCCACATTCAATCACATTGCCGAGAACCTGGCGCTTCAGCCATGGTCTGAATTTAAAAACTGGCTTGTGGGCAGACAGTCACGCCAGCCTGCTGACAATTATGTGAGCGACTGGCAAGGCGCCAACGATAAAACAAAATGGCGCAAAGATTTATTGGATGAGGCTCGTTTTGAAAAGAATCTGGATGCGCTGAAAACTTATTTTCCCGCGCTTTACGATACATTCTCAGAGTATACGCCCCAGACGTGGGAGCCAATGGCCGATAGCGACGGGCAGGTCAATGTATTTAATAAACATACGCTGGCTGCGTTATATAGTGATGCGCCGCAGGATGACTGTCAGCGCAGCTTCGATAATTTCAGTCTTCGCCCTAATAAGGATGGGCTGGTTTTAGGATATACCGGTCAAAAGCTGCGTAGTTACCTGCATTATCAGTTAGTCGCAAAGGTCTCAGACGTGCTGGATAAGCTTGAGGAGAGCCGGACCAGGCTGCCTGATACAATCAAATCGATGCTAATGTTTGGTATGGGGGTTGGCTATCAGATAACTGACCTTTTTGCGTCGCACAGCG
>CAZOYR010000025.1:28060-36092 GCA_964584105.1 uncultured Alteromonas sp. | reverse complement strand
TTGATTATCCACCAGCAAATTAAAACAGCGCGGGCTCAGCGGGTGTTGATCGTAGTGCCGGACTCACTGGTACATCAATGGCTGGTCGAGATGCTACGCCGCGTCAATCTGGCGTTTGCCATTTTTGATGAAAGCCGCTGTGAGGCGATGGACGAGTCCGAGGAAAACCCGTTCGAGCAGGAACAACTGGTACTGTGTAGTCTGGATTTTCTGCGTGATAATGCCAAGCGTCATGAACAGGCACTTGCGGCAGGCTGGGATTTGCTGGTGGTGGATGAAGCGCATCACCTTGTCTGGTCAGCCGAGGCCCCATCTGCGGATTACCAGTGTATCGAGACACTGGCACAAGCCATCGCAGGCGTGTTATTGCTTACCGCCACACCAGACCAGCTGGGCCATGAAAGCCATTTTGCCCGCCTGCGGTTGTTAGATCCTGCCAGATTTCATGACTACGACACCTTTTTAAAAGAAGAGTCACAGTACAGTGAGCTGGCCGAAGCGGTAACCCCTTTACTGGGCGATGATACGCTCAGTGATGAACAAATAGCGCGCATCCGCGAGCTGGCCCCCCATAGCGCCAGCGAATTAACCAATCTGGATGATTTCGATCAACGTGATGCACTCCTGCATGCGCTTATTGATCGTCACGGCACCGGCCGCCTGTTATTCAGAAACCGTCGGGCCGGCATCACCGGGTTCCCCGAACGCCACTTACAGGCACATCCTTTACCGCTGCCGGATGTCTATGAAGACATGCTGGAATTAACCGATGACCTGGACGAGGCTTTGTATCCTGAGCGCCAACCTTCGCTGGTTAACAGCTGGACTGATCTGGATCCCCGCGTGGAGTGGTTGCTTGAGTTTTTGCCCACGGTTAAACCGGAAAAGGTTCTGCTGATTTGTGCCAGCGCAGTGACTGCTCAGCAATTGGGCGAGGCCATTCGCTTACGCACCGGCATCCGCCACAGTGTCTTTCATGAAGGTATGAGCATTGTAGAGCGCGACAAAGCGGCGCATTTTTTTGCTGATGATGAAGAAGGCGCGCAGATTCTGCTGTGCAGTGAAATCGGCTCTGAAGGAAGAAACTTCCAGTTTGCCCATCATCTGGTGCTGTTTGATCTGCCGATGACACCGGACTTGCTCGAGCAGCGTATCGGACGCCTTGATCGTATCGGACAGACCAAAGATATTCAGATTCATGTTCCGTACCTTGAAGATACCGCGCAGTCTGTACTGCTTGACTGGTATAACGACGGATTAGGCGCATTTACGCAAACCTGCCCTACCGGCACGGGGGTTTTCGAACAGGTAAAAGACCAGCTGACCGAATGTCTGCTAGTACCACAGGATCAGGAAAGCCGGACAGCACTGGTTACCAGAACGCATGAAATCAATCAGTCTTTGCGTCAGCAACTGGATGCTGGTCGCGACCGTCTGCTTGAACTCAATGCATCAGGAAAAGGCAAAGTGGAAGACTTGCTGGATGACATCATCGCGCAGGACGCGAACGATGCACTGTCAGATTTTATGAACTGGCTGTTCGATGCCATTGGTGTTAACCAGGAAGATAAGGGTAATGACTGTTTTATCCTACGTCCGGGTGAATCGATGGTTAACAGTCTGCCCGGGCTGGATCCTGAAGGCATGACCGTGACCTATCGCCGGCGCGTGGCCACAACACTAGAGCATGTGCACTATCTGAGCTGGGACCACCCGCTGGTCCATAATGCGGTTGATGTCATTCTTACCGACACGATAGGTAAAGCAAGCCTTGGGTTTATTGCCGACCGAACACTACCTAAAGGCGCTTACTGGCTAGAAGCGTTGTTTACCTTAAGCGTAAATGCGCCAGCACACCTTCAGGCGTCCCGGTTCTTACCCGCTACGCCGATTAAGCTGTGTATTGATGCCCAGGGGGAAGAAAGCGACACGACCTTTGAGAAAACCCGTCGCGCCAACAAGAAAATTGCTCAGCAGCTTATCGGGGCGCTGAAAAAGCCAGTCAACAATCAGATTGATAAAGCCCGGGAACTGGCCTCGCAGCAAGCTGATACCTTGCTGGCACAGGCTCGTGAGAATATGAAGTCGTCATTGGGTGCAGAGACTGAGCGCCTGCGCGAATTACAACAGGATAATCCGGCTATTCGTGACAGTGAAATCGCCTTTATTGATACGCAGATTGCCGCACTGGATGAGGCATTTGATGATGCTGAAGTACAGCTGGATGCACTACGAATCGTGGTGAATAATCCTTAATGGCAAATCCCCCGTTTGTTTACAATCCGCCGCAGTCGCCTTATCTGGATATTCTTTATCAGGATGAGGCGATTCTGGTGGCCAACAAGCCCAGTGGCTTGCTCAGCGTACCGGGAAAAGCCGAGGCCCATAAAGATTCGTTGATTACCCGCGTCAAGCGGGTTTATCCGAATGCAGCGGTGGTGCATCGCCTGGATATGGCAACCTCAGGCATCATGATTATGGCGCTGACCAAGGATGCCAACCGGTTTTTATCGCAACAGTTTGCCACGCGCCAGACTCAAAAGCGCTACTACGCGCGGGTTGATGGCTGCATGCGTCAGCCTGCTGGTATGGTCGATTTACCGCTGATTTGTGACTGGCCTAATCGTCCCAAGCAAATAGTGTGTCACGACACGGGAAAGCCATCTGTAACCTACTACTCGGTGGTGAGTAAAAACGACAGTGAAAGCCTGGTGGCGCTCAAGCCGGTGACCGGACGCTCCCATCAGTTACGGGTGCACATGCTGGCGCTGGGCCACCCCATCCTGGGCGATCGCCTGTACGCGCATCCTGATGCTTTGGCTAAAGCAACTCGTCTGCAACTTCATGCACAGACACTGATTATTCGTCACCCCGAGACATCACAGTGGTGTCACTTTGAAACTGCAATTCCCTTCAGTGATCATAAACCGGAACCATTAGCGGTTCCGGACTATATCAACGACTAGCAATCGCCGACAGGCCGACTGGGTTTGCAGCGTTTAAAATAACAGTTCACTGAGGTCCGGCGCTTTGCGGGTGTGATTATGGCGGTACACCATATGTTCAAACTCAATAGCGCTGACTGGCCTGCTGATTAAATACCCCTGAATAAAGTCGCAGCCCAGCGGCTTTAACAGCTCATGTTGCTGCTGCGTTTCTACGCCCTCTGCGACTACCTGAACATTTAACAATTTCGCCAGATTAATCGTCCCCTTGCACAGGCTGTAATCAATATTCGAGTGGTTAAGCGATGAGACAAAGGAGCGGTCAATTTTAAGATAGTCCACCGGATAGTGTTTCAGATGCATCAGTGAGGAGTATCCCGTGCCAAAATCATCCAGTGCGATCTGGACCCCGAGCGCCCGGTATTTACTGAGCTCCTTTCGGGTTGATTCAGAATATTCGAGCATTGAATGTTCGGTAATTTCGATGACCAGATTTTTACCAGACAGTTTTCTGCACGACAATTGCTGCTCTAACTGACTGGCACCATGGTCCGGATCTATTAACTCTAATGCCGACTTATTGATAGTCAGCTGAAATTCATCGCCGAACAATGTTGTCCAGCGCTGCAACTGGTTTAAGGCCTGTCGCTCTACCCAGCTGCCCAGCGCTGCGATCAGTCCGTTTTTCTCCGCCAGGGGAATAAAGTGGTCCGGTGTCAGGCACCCCAGTCGCGGATGATTCCACCGAACCAGCGCTTCAGCTTTTAAGATGGTGCCGGAGTGGATATTCATAATTGGCTGAAAATACAGCTCAAGTTCATCATCAGCAATGGCTGCGGTCAGCTCCGAGGGTGACAGCATGTAGTCGGCGGTTTTTGCGTCAATCTCAGGAAAATAAACCTGGTTTTTGCCTGCCCCTTTGGCCTGATACATGGCATCGTCAGCAGCTTTAAACAGCGCGGTCAGCGACTCACCGTCATTGGGAAAACGAGCAACCCCCATACTGGCAGATAAGGTTACTGCGGTGCCATTCAGATGCGAGATACGCGTAATATCGCGAATGATGCCGTTAGCTATTTCACTGACTTTTTTGGCATTTTTACCATCCTGCAGGCAAACCACGAATTCATCGCCACCCAATCGCCCGGCAATATCGCCACGTTTGAGGTATTTGGTCAGGATGCTGGCCACGGCTGTCAGCAGCATATCGCCAACATCATGACCATAGGTATCGTTGTAGTATTTGAAGTTATCCAGGTCCAGAAAGAATAAGTAGAATGGCTGTCGGGACTGCCGTCTTTTGCTAAGCGCGTCAGACACCTTTTCCTGGATCCCCGCACGGTTGAGCAGATGGGTCAGCGGATCCTCAATGGCCTGCTGTTTTATCATCGCTTCCTGTTCAACCTCGTGATCAATATTACGCGAAATCATCGAAATTCCGATGACCTCCTGCGCAGCATCAAATACCGGTGAAACTGACACCGACACATGGGTCACACGACCGCTCTGTGAAGTTACAGTGGTGCGGAAATGGCGAATCACCTGCCCCTTCACTACTTTCTCTATTAACTTGTGTTGTGATTTTATTTCGCCCAGGACACGTGAGGCGGGCTGACCAATAATTTCATCGCAGGTAAAGCCATAAAGCCTGCAGGCGGCATCGTTACAGGTGAGCACCCTACCATCGGGAGATAAACTGACAATGGCATCCTCAGAAGACTCCACCAGCGATTTATAGCGCTTGATCATGGTCGTATCTTCAACGCGCCGCGTTGAATCCATCATAAAGCCATCTATATATTGCTGACCATTTTCATCTTCGCACACTCTGAATGCGTCAGTGATCCAACGAACATTGCCACGGCAATCCCTGATCCTGTATTCCAGAGTCTGCTCGACCCTAAAAGCGTTCGTAGCGCCTTTAACCTTCTCACGGTCTTCGTCGAGTATTAAAGAAAAGAACGAGGCCGGTTGATGTGCATTCATAAAATAATGGGCCGGAAAACCGGTGAGCGTGCGAATTGCTGCACTCACATAATGCATAGTCCAGGTATCATCATTCGCGCGCCGGTATGCCACCCCTGGAATATTGGTTACCAGGGTTCGAAATTTTTTCTCTTTCAGTTTCAGCGTGTTTTCCATTTTTACACGCTGACGAAGATCAGACAGAAACGCGACAAAATAATCCTGTCCGGGTAATGCGGCATGCCCGATACTTAACCGGACCGCGATCCTGGAGCCATCTTTGTGAAGCGCCTCAACATCACGGCCTGAACCGATTACTTTTGCCTTTTTCGTTAACAGATAGTGTTTGATGAAATCATCATGCTGATGGTGATAGGGTGAAGGCACGATTTTATTGACATTGAAACCTACAAGGTCCGCTGCATTCCACCCCAGCAAAGACGTGGTTGCCTGGTTAATATTGACGACAATACCGTCTTTATCGATGGTGATGATGCCATCAACGGCGCTGTTCATAATGGTGCGCATGCGCTCTTCGCTGGACTGGTACTGCTGCGACAGTAACTTGTATTTCGTGATCATGGTGATAGCAAAAACAATAAATGCCACCACTACCGTACCGCCTGCCACGCCATACGCCAGCAATTGTGAGGTGTTTGCACCTGCTTCCTGTAGCTCCAGACCGGGAGGCAGTACAAAGCGTGCCGCAGCCATGCCAGTATAATGCATCCCCGAAATCGCGCCCCCCATCACCACAGCCGCCAGTAAGTTGATCACCGATGTGTGAGTTTTAAGCAGTTTTTTGCCCAGATAAAATCGTATCCACAGTGATAAAACAGCCAGTGCAACTGCCACTGCGATTGAAATGAAAAAAGTGACCATGTCGTAGCGTAACAGCGGCGCCATCTCCATCGCAGCCATACCAATATAATGCATGGCACCGATGCCCGCCCCGACCAGCACGCCGCAGATAAGAAGTGATTTTTTTGATGCCTGGTGTATAGAGATAAAATTCAGTGCTATCCAGGATGCACCGGCACTGGGCAGCATGGAGAGCAACGTAGTATTACTGTCGTAACTCACCACAGTACATAAATCAAAAGCCAGCATACCCAGAAAGTGCATCGACCAGACCCCAATTCCCATCGCCAACCCACCCAGAAAAATGGCGGTTTGCTTGCCTAAACGGCTGGTAAAAACAGAGGAATAGGAGATTGCATGCAACGCAATGAATGAGGATAGGATGGCAATCAGAATGGAAAGCACAACCAGAGACGGCGAATAGTCACCGACAACCAGTAAGCCCGATTCAGGAACTGAAAAAAGGCTGGTCGGCTGATTATCCATAATCTGCTGCACTCCGTTGCTAACTATTAACTTTTGATAATAAGGTTTAGACGACAAGCGGTGAAGTGTCTAATACCCATCCCTAAAAGCGGCTGCAAAAATCCGTATGCATAACGATAACCAAAGACCATTTTTAATACCTGTTTAGCGCCTTGCTCGCATTGAGAATTCACAAACGCCCTGCGCGCGACTCTTATTTTTTGCTTTAAAAACATTGAGGTAGGATAAGCTCAAGAAGTGAGTGGAAATCTGTACATGTGTCAACCTTCCATCAAGGGCTAGGTAAAAACACCTATTCTGAACGGTGCGCATTAACGGCCAGACAAGGACGCTCGTCGTATCAGTAAATCAGATACGGTGACCGGTAGCGACTGTCTGCCCTCATGGTATGACTTCATCACTCCCTTCAAACTCATCTTCGAACGCTTTTATTTCTGATTTCAGGCGGCTTCTCTGCTCAAAGCTCAGCGTCTGCATTTCCAGCAGCATGCGACGGCGTTCAATTTGTTTTGTGGCGACTGCTCTAACACGCTTATTTAACCAAGGCTCGTTAATATACTCATTCTCATAATGCCTTCTTTTAATATTCTCTATTGTTTGGGCTGTTTCACTCGCGCTATCTAGGGTGTTTTCAATCTGCATCTGTAATTCAGAGCTCGTCAGCAAATTCGGTGCGCTGTCTACCATACGATCAAATAATACTTTGTTACCGTGTAACGCTGACCCAAAAGCCATGATTTGCGCATGTTCAGGCCCATAACCGAGGTGGGTCGATATTAACGCTGCGCTATCAGAGTTTTTCAATTGTGTTACTGTGATAAAACTATATTCAATGGTCTGATAACTGCCCATATCGATAAATTTTTGCATCTCTTCAGGGCTCATGTCCGGGTCCATTGCCATCGCAAGAATTAGTGGCGTTTCAACTCCCGGCCCTGCACCTAAAGGAATATTGACCGTCAGAATACCGTCTTCAATCAGCTTTAAAATGAGCGATGTAGTATCTTCAATCTCATATTCGAGCTTCAATAAAAACTTCAACACCTCCTCATCGCTTACCTGCTTAAGTCTTCTAAATTCAGCCAGAATGTCTGCCGATATCACCGGTTTTTCTTCTGTAGGGAGAAGGTCGTTGTGATTATCAGTATTAATATCACTGTTTGTCGTGGATGCGGGTGATATAGCTTTTGAAGGGGGGTGGATTTGCACCTTTTCAGGCTTTGGGGACGTTACGACTTCCGGTGCAACCGACTCATCCTCAATGCTATTCCACAATAGTATTGCTATTGCAATAAGCGCTGCGGCAACTGCTATGATTTGTTTTACCACATGAATATCCTTTTTCTGCGGAAATGATTAATGACTCTACCGCCGCTTGAGTCTTGTTACAACAGATGCACGCGGCCGGTAGCACGGTTTGTCTGAACATTCAGGCTGGCAATGCGTTTTCAGGATGCCTTTTTACAATGCTTATAATGACATCCCCAGGCCATCATGCCCCCCGCTAACACGCAACCGAAGTCAGGCGCTACTTCGCCAGCTTTACCAGAAGCAACATTGATAAGAAAGTTAATCAGTAGAATGCATGCGCTAATCGCCGGGGCGAGAAGATAACTCACTTTACTGAAATAGGTTTGTCTGAAGGTTGTAGTAAATTTTTGACCATAAACCAGACTGGTACCCGCCACACTCATACAATAGCCGAGGTTTAGCAGCATGTAGGCGATAAATGTAAACACCACCTGGATAATGCATACCGTTAACTCACTCATACC
>CAZOYR010000025.1:0-27960 GCA_964584105.1 uncultured Alteromonas sp. | reverse complement strand
CTGCCACGCTATCACTCAAACGAAGAGAATTCATACAATTAGATTAAGAATACGTTGAAGCGGCCGATATTTGATATACACGCCCGTCATGAGTACCAGAACGTTGCGCTATTTATTGCTTACATTGCTACTGACGTTGTTTAGCTTAAATTCAGCTGCCAGTTTGCTGAGTGACGCCCTGACCGCGCGATACAGTGAGCAGGAGCGCATCAGCTTTCTGGCCGGTGATGAAGAGCATGTCGCCCTTACCTTCCCGCCCACCGTTACGTTAAAGCGCGGTGTCGCCATCATCCTCGCGGAAGCCGGTTATCAGGGGCTAACACTGCACTCTGGCAGCGCACTGGCTCAACGCATGCGCCGGTGGGGCTGGCATGTTGTAGTGGTTCCGGTGGTAGTGGAACCACAACCAGAATCACCCGCTGAGACTGCAGCATCTTCGGCATACGCTGATGATACCGGTCGCTGGCTACATGCAGATACTTTTCAGAACAATCTGTCACTCATCACCTCGGGAATCTTTACTCAGTTTGCTGATGAGCCGGGCTACAAAATTGTTGTCAGTCAGGGAATGACGGCAGCACAGCTGTTAAACCTCAGCGTTCAGCAAAAAGTGGCCGCACCGGACGCTTATATTGTTATCGCGCCATTTTGGCCCGACGCGTCCGAAAATCAGCAAATCGCCAACTGGATTGCAGGCACTGCTGTGCCGGTGCTGGATATCGCTGGCGGGCTGGCTAATCACTGGTCTGCCAAGACAATAGTGCAGCGTAATGAACGTGCGCAAGCTGGCCTTAAAATGCATTATCGGCAACGTCAGCTAGCTGAAACGACTGCCGGCATCTCAGGTATTCACGGTCATACCTCACCGTTTATCACACGGCTAAGCAAAGAAATTTACGGCTGGACGCGATATCTGGGCTGGTAAAAAGGACAGTTCGCGGAAAATCCTCTTCCATTTCAATGCCCTGTTTGTTCTACTTAACAGCAATGGTAAATAATGAAATCCGCACTATAATTGAAAAATTATAACGATATTACCGGCAACGGTTCAGTGAAAGTTAATAACTTTATTAGCGAGAAGTCTCAGCAACTGTGCTATTACCTGCGCGGCTACTGGGGAAATCTCATTGCCTATTCAGAACTGGAATTGTTCTTCTGGGATGTGCTGGAAGAATGGAGCCAGGTCGAGTATAGCCTTGAGCAACCCTATAGCAGTCAGGAGCGCGTGTTCTGGCACTTGCTTCACCAGATTCATTACTGGGATGCTCAGAAAATCATGCTGGATGACGATCTTATCGCAGAGCTGCAGCGCTGTGCGTGTTTTCTTGAAGGGACAGGCCGTTGTCCTATAGACTGTGTAGGCATTCGCCCATAAGTGTCGGCGCGTGTTTCGCTGTCTGCCCCGCCACCTGCAAACGTTCGCAGTCAGGCTGTAGATGTAACTCTGTCTTATAGCGTCACTCATTCATGCCATTACCTGCTTTTATCAATGCGTACCACGACAGGCGCCTGCTGAGTATATTCTTATTCGGTATCTCCAGCGGCTTTCCGTTTGTCATGATTGGTTCGGTCATGTCGGCCTGGCTGTCTGATGAAGGGCTGTCCCGTTCCAGTATCGGCCTGTTCGGTATTATTTTTAACGTTTACGCGTTCAACTTTTTGTGGTCGCCCCTGCTCGACCGTATCAAACCGCCTGCGCTGGGCCAGCGCCGTGGCTGGATCCTGGCGATGCAACTTGCCATTATTACCTGCTGCCTGGTGATGTCCAGATTGGATGTTGCCAATGAGCTTTTTACGATGGCCCTGTTGGGGTTACTCATCGCGATATGCTCATCCACACAGGATATTGCCATTGATGCATACCGCATCGACATCATCCAGGATGACGAAAAAGACAAATTATCAGCCGGCTCTTCACTGGCTACGGCCGGCTGGTGGACAGGATATGGCGGGCTGGGCGCGCTGCCCTTTGTGATGGCCGATATGCCGGGATGGGACTGGTCCACGATCTACCTGTTACTTGCTGCCATCATGGCCGTAATAAGCGTCTTCACCTTATTGGCAAAAGAGCCTGATATCGACCGGGAGCTTATTGCCCGTCAGGCCTACAAGCGGTATGAAGATGCTACCGGCGGGCAGCAGGGGCACAGTGCCCTCTTTGCCTGGCTTGGTGTCACACTTATCGAGCCGTTTCGCGAGTTTTTCCAGCGCAGTGGTGTCAGGCTGGCCCTGTCCATTTTACTGTTCATCTTTTTGTTTAAGTTGGGTGAAGCCTTTCTGGGACGAATGAGTATCGTCTTTTACAAAGAGGTTGGCTTTACCAATACGGATATTGGTTATTATTCTAAGCTTCTTAACTGGTGGGTGACCATTGTCTTTTCTATCATCGGCGGCATGATGAATATCCGTTATGGCATCTATCGCGGACTATTGATTGCAGGTATTGCAATGGCCAGCAGTAATCTGATGTTTGCCTGGATTGCTGAAGTGGGCCCCAATAAAACGCTGTTTGCAGCCACCATTATTGTTGATGGTTTTACCTCAGCCTGGAGCACGGTGGCCATGGTGGCGTTTATCAGCCTGATGTGTAATCGCGCCTTTTCGGCATCGCAATATGCCCTGATGGCGTCGCTCAGTGTAGCGGGTAAGAATACACTGGCTGCCGGAAGTGGTTGGATTGTGGATACGATGAACGGGAACTGGAGCCTGTTTTTCATTTTAACAGCGGTTATGGTTATTCCCGGGTTATTGTTTCTGCGCAGTCTTAAGCACGATATTGCCCGGGCAGAAAAAGCCAGCGCCTGATTATCATCAGGTGCCGGTTTTCGCCATGTCCGATGTTTTTACACAGGCACGATTACGTCCCTGCGTTTTTGCGTCATACAGTGCCATATCAGCCTGTTCCAGCCAGGCCATCGCGCTGCGATAGGAGGCATCAAACGGTGCCAGCCCCAGGCTCACTGTAAAGGTTATTTCTGTGTCCTCATGACAGACACTGGCTTGTTGTGCCGATTCACGTATGCGCTCAGCCACCAGTGAGGCTTTTTCGCTGTCTGCATCCGTCAGAATCACGGCGAATTCTTCACCGCCGTACCGGCCGGCCAAATCGGTTTCACGCACCGTGTCGCGGATGATTTCAGCCAACGTCTGGATCACTTTATCACCGGCCTGATGCCCGTAGGTATCATTAACCTGCTTAAAATGGTCAATATCCAGCATCATCGCCGTCACAGGCTTGTCGCGCCTACGCGCCAGTTTAAATGTATTATCGAAGCGCTCCTGCCAGTAACGCCTGTTATACAAGCCGGTCAGACCGTCAACGCGACTCATGTATTTGAGCTCTTCGTTTAATCGCTCAACCCGCAGCTTACCTAAAGCCTGTGCGGTCACATCGTATACCATCATACACATACGCTCGACGCTGCCATCGGTAGCTGTCAGCGGGAACATGGTAACATTCTGGAACATGCTGGCAGAATCAGAGGTGATTGGCCGGTTACATCCGAAGCGGAATAAGTACGGGCGTTGTTCCCAGATAAGAAATACCGGGGTTTTTAAATTGAAAACCGGTTCAGCTTTGGCGCGTAGCCATGCTTCATCAATTTCTTTAAAGTGTGAAAATAGCGGCTTACCGCAAATCTGACTGGGCAGTATATCGGAGTGATTTTCCATAAACTGATTCCACACCTCAACATTGAAGTCTCTGTCCAGCACTACAATGCCCACTTCCAGTGAGCTAAGCAATTCGTGCTGCCAGTGAAGCTGAGCGATTTCACTTTGATTCATACCGTCTCCTCTTCAAGGTCCACCAGACGCGTATAAATCTTTTCCATCGCATCATCGGGAAACAATAACAGCAAGTCAAAACTGATATCGTGACGCTTGATAGCGTACGCTATCTCCACTGCCATGACTTTGCTCCAGCGTGAGATATTATCACTGAGTAAAACTTCCAGCCCTCTGTCGCGCCCTAACAGAATGGGCTGCGTATGACTGAAATTAACATTCAGCTGGTCAGACAGCGCATTGAGACAGGCGCCGATAAGAATATTGGAGACATCCATCAGCGCTTCCAGCGACAACTGGCTGGTTTGCGCATCGGCCTCGTCCTTTAGCGAATAGCCTAACATCTCAACCATGTTGCGCGTGTTTGTATCATTGAAAATCACCAACGCCTCACCTTTGATACCAGCGCTGACAAAGCCTTTTGATACTGCAGAAACCCGCTCATTGCGGTTAATTTCTGCTATGGCCATATGCAGTTCGTTACTTTCGATCAGATTGACATTGGGGATAGGTAAATCCACGAATTCGCCTAACAGCCGCGCCAGACTTTCTCCGGCCCGGCCCATCGCAATATTCACCAGTTCGCGATAAATATCGAGTTTATCCGGTGACTGCCCCTGCTTAGCACTCACGGCCTGCTTTCGACCTGATGCATCCGCATCACCGTTATAAATGCCATACTGGCTGAGCAGCGACATCAGCTTTGCATTGTCGATGGGCTTGCGGATAAATTCCAGTGCTCCCAGGGCCAGCATACGCTCTCTGGCTTCAGGCTGCACATCGCCGGATACCACAATAACCAGACACGGCAAATCATCCTGACGGATGGCTTTCATGGTCTGATAGCCATCCATGACCGGCATGTTCAGATCCAGAAACATGACATCGCCCTTTCCCTGACGAATAAGCGATAACGCCTCTTCACCGTTACCGGCAAAGGTTATCTCAACATCCCATCCATCCGGAATTGATCGGGCAAGCTGTCTGCGGGCAAAGCCAGAGTCATCACAAATCAGAACAGGTGTGGTCATGCTAATCCTTGTCTATATGGCCACCGGCGCTTTAATGTGAGGATGCGCCTGATAATTTTCTAACGTAAAGTCATCGATGCTGAATCCGAAAATATCTTTGACCTCAGGGTTAAGTCGCATCGTGGGACGGGGGTACGGTGTTCTGGCCAGCTGGGTATCAGCCTGCTCCAGATGATTTACATACAAATGCGCATCGCCCAGTGTATGGATAAAATCGCCCGGCTTCAGGTCACATACCTGCGCCACCATCATGGTCAACAATGCGTAACTTGCGATGTTAAAGGGTACACCTAAAAAGATATCGCCGCTGCGCTGATAGAGCTGGCAAGACAGCCGCCCTTCCAGTACATAAAACTGAAAAAGGGTATGGCACGGTGGCAGGGCCTGACGCTGCTGCGCAGCATTTTCTTTGGGACTGATTGACGTGTCTGGCAACACAGCCGGATTCCAGGCGCTGACAATTAAACGACGAGAATCAGGATTCGTTTTGATTTGCTCGATGACTTGCGCAATCTGATCAATGGTGCCACCATCGTGCGTTGGCCAGCTGCGCCACTGCGCCCCGTAAACCGGGCCTAGCTCACCCTCGTCGGTGGCCCACTCATCCCAGATAGAGACGCCATTTTCTTTCAAATAGCGAATGTTCGTTTCGCCTTTTAAAAACCATAACAGCTCATGAATAATCGAGCGAAGATGGCACTTCTTTGTCGTAACCAGCGGAAAGCCTTCACGCAAGTCAAAACGCATCTGATGGCCGAACACACTCAGCGTGCCCGTGCCGGTACGATCTTCTTTTTTCACGCCGTTGTCACGGACGTGCTGCATTAACGACAGATACTCTTTCATTTTATTATTGCTTCTGATTAGTCGTTGAAACGCCGGGCGCCTTACGATAAGCCCCTACCATCAGCCATATTCCCAGAGCAATCATCGGGATACACAGCAACTGCCCCTGGCTTAATCCAACATCATACAGGCCCAGGTGTGCATCAGGCTGACGGAAGTACTCGACAAAGAAACGAAACGCGCCATACCCCAGCAGGAACAATCCGCTGACAGCACCAGTTGGTCTGGGCTTGGCAGAGTACAACCAGAGTATGATAAACAGCACAACGCCTTCAAGGGCGAATTCATACAATTGCGATGGATGACGGGGCACATTGCCGGCATTGGGAAAAATGATCGCCCAGGGCACATCGGTGGTGCGGCCCCACAATTCAGCATTTAAAAAGTTACCGATACGGCCAGCCCCTAATCCGATGGGGACCAAGGGTGCGATAAAGTCGCCCACCTCCAGAAATTTTGCATTCATTCGTCTGGCCTGCCACGCCAACGCCGCCAGCACCCCCAGCAGACCGCCGTGGAATGACATTCCGCCGGCCCAGATTTTAAACAGATAGAGGGGGTTCGCCAGAAACATATCAAACTGGTAAAACAAGACGTAACCAATTCGACCACCCAGAATTACACCGACAAATCCCCAGAACAGCAGATCTGCCAGTTGTTCTTTACTCCAGCTGGTTTGCTCAAGACGTTTGTGCGCCAAAAGATAAGCGGCGACAAAGCCCACCAGATACATCAGCCCATACCAACGAACGTGCAACGGTCCCAGACTAAAAATGATGGGATCGATATTCGGGAAAACCAGATAACTGCTTTCTGCCATGATTTATTCTATTCCTACGATCATGCGAATACTGACCAGCACCAATAAGCCAGCCAGTACCTTTTTCAAAACTTTTGTGTCCATTCTCTGTCCAAGTCGGGCGCCAATGCCCGCGGTAAAAATGGAGGTGGTCACAATACCGAAAGTTGCGGGTAAATACACGTACCCTATCGCACCGGATGGCAGTGTCAGCTCCTTCATTCCGGCAATAATAAAACTGGCGCTGCCAAATATAGCGATGATAAGGCCACTAACGGCAGCACACCCGATGGCCCGGCGAATATTAACCTGAAACCAGACCAGCGCGGGTACCAGTAATGCGCCGCCACCAATGCCCATCAGCGCACTGATAAATCCGGTAACTCCGCCTACCATACCCAGCATCTTATTTGTTGCTGTGTGTTTAGAGGCTTCGCGCTTTCCAAAAACCATTTGCAGGGCAATCAGCATCACCAGTACAGCAAAGATGTTCTTCAGCAGATGCCCGGAGATGTGGCTGGCAAACTGCGCGCCCAGCGTGGCGCCAATGGCAATCCCGATGCCCGAATACAGTACAAGCTTTTTATCGATATTCCCTAACCGGTAGTGAGCCATTGCCGATGACATACCGGTAAAAATGATGGTGGATAAAGACGTGGCAATGGCCATTGGCATGACCAAATCAGTATCAAGGTGTAAAAAGTGGACAAGTAAATAAGACAAAGCAGGAACAATGATGACGCCCCCGCCGATACCCAACATGCCGGCCAACAGGCCGACAACCAGGCCAATGCCCAGACAAAAACTAAAGATGATATAGACCGGTTCCATGCCTTGTTCCATGCAAGCGCAATCACTTTGTGACGGCGGGAAAGAAAATTTCGCGGCTAGACTAACACAAAAAAACAGCGCTTTCGTGCACCGCGTAAAGGTTACGAACCTGCCCGAATGAGGCCGCCAAGCCCTTTTTGCTCAAGGTAATCGTTAATATGAGAATACACATCCTGATGCGTATGGGCTGTTAGTGCACAGGAGAGCAGGTTTTTGCTTTCCTGCAAATTCACATTTCTAACCACCCAGTTGATTTTGCGCAGGTTGTGGGCGTTCATACTCAGGCGACGATACCCCATCCCCATCAATAAAATCGCACCACCGGGCTCGCCGGCAATCTCGCCACAGACGGTAACTGGTATCTGGTTAGCGTCGGCCTGGCGAACAATATCGTACAATGCGCTTAATACCGCCGGGTGGTAGCTGTTGTATAACCCGGCCACGCGGGTGTTGTTTCTGTCCACAGCCAGCAAGTATTGGGTTAAATCGTTACTTCCTACAGAAAAGAAATCGACATGCTTTGCCAGTTGCGGCAGCTGATAAAGCACCGAGGGCACTTCCAGCATAACGCCAATTTTTGGCTTAACCAGCAACTGTCCGGTTTCAATGGCTTCTTCGCGCACTTCAAAAAAAGCCTGCTCAATCAGCCGCGTTGCTTCCTGAACCTCATTGACCGACGAAATCATGGGCAGCATGATCTGAAGATTTTTAAGGCCAAGACTGGCTTTTAGCATCGCACGGATTTGTACCAGAAAGATCTCTGGGTGGTCCAGCGTCAGGCGCACACCACGCCAGCCCAAAAACGGGTTCTCTTCATTAATCGGGAAATAAGGTAAGGGTTTATCACCGCCAACATCCAGTGTTCGCATGGTAACCTGCTGTTCGGGTACGCAGTGCAGCACTTCACTGTAAAGCTTGATTTGTTCCTTTTCTGACGGAAAGCTTTCGCGCAGCATAAACGGGATTTCTGTGCGATAAAGCCCAATGCCATTACCGCGGCTGCGTGCCACCGTTTCTATCTCTACCGACAACCCTGCATTGATGAGCAGCGACATCCGGCATCCGTCCTGGGTTTCACAGGCCTTATCAGCTTCAGCATCAATGCGCTCGGATAACAGGTTTTCTTCTTCAATCAGTTGTGCAAAGCTTTGCCGGATAGGCTTATCAGGGGCGATTATCACCTCGCCTGAATAGCCATCTAACAGAATTTCTTTATTTTCTAACAGGCTGGGCGAGACATTCTGGCAGCCCATTACGGCCGGCACGCCCATGGCTCGTGCCAGAATCGCGGCGTGAGAATTGTTTGATCCGCGGATTGAAATAATGCCCTTAAGGTATTCACGCGGAAATTCTGCCAGCATGGTGGCCGACACTTCTTCGGCAACCAAAATACTGTCTCGGGTGGCATTGGGCAGCGCGTGGTCTTCGCCGCGTGTCTGCTGCAGAATATTAACCAAAATGCGGTTGGACAGGTCAATAATATCAATGGCCCGCTCCTGCATATACGGGTCATCCATATTGGCGAACCGCGCAGCGTAGTCTTCTACCACCATTTTCAGCGAAGAGCCGGCACACCACTTTTCCTGTATTTTAGCTTCGACCTCACGGCCCAGACTATTGGCATCCAGCAGATGGTGATAAAGCTGAAAAATCGCTTTAACATCCTCGGGAATGCTTTCTTCCAGACTACCGGACAGCTCATCAACCTGCTTGCGGGTAATTTCAACCGCCTTGCGGTAAATCTGCACTTCCCGCTGCAAATCATCAGCCCGCTTGACGACCAAACGGCGTAAATCCACCGTTGAATCGGTGGAGAACCCATGGCCAATAGCCAGACCGGGCGACCCTGCGATACCCATGACCTTTTTCTGGCGAACACCTGATGGCACAATATCATTATTACTTAGCGCGCCCCGGATCTCAGCGTTGGTAATTTCCAACGCCAACTGAGCGGCAAGGGTAACCAAAAAGGCTTCCTCATCTTCACTGAAAAAGCGCATTTTGGCCTGCTGCATGGTTATCACGCCAAGCACGTTACGCTGGTGAATAATGGGCGTACCTAAAAAGGCTTTGTAATTTTCTTCGTGAACTTCAGGATAGTGTTTGAAACGTGGATGTTCGTGGGCGTTTTGAATATTCAGCGGCTCTTCACGCTGTCCCACCAGGCCAATCAGACCTTCAGAAAAACCGATACGAACCTGATCAACCGCATCAGGATGCAAGCCGTCGGTGGCTTTAAGAATGAAGTCCTGATGCTCATAGTCGGCCAGATAGATAGAGCAGGAGTCAACCTGCATAACCTGCTTGACCCGGCTAGCCACCCGGAACAACGCCTGTTCAAGCGCAGGAATCTGACTCATTTCCTGAACAATGCGTTTAAGTGTCGTGAGCATACTGCCCTGGCTAGCCACTGTGTCGGTCTCCTGTTCTACCCTCGTCGCCGTTTTCGATGGCGTTTACCATGACCCGGCTGCCCGGGTTTCCCCAACGGCGGCATTGCCACAGTGACAAATTCTTTCATAACCTTACGATAAACATCGCGCTTGAATGACACCACATTTCTGACCGGGTACCAATAGCTAACCCAGCGCCAGTCATCAAATTCCGGATGACCGGATTTAAGCACATCGACATCGGCGTCGGCACAGGTTAATTGTAGCAAAAACCATTTTTGCTTCTGACCGATACACACAGGGTTGCTTCCCTGACGTATCAGCCGCTTTGGCAGTTTATAGCGCAGCCAGTTTCGTGTTACTCCCAAGATAGTGACGTCTTTAGGCCGCAGCCCTACCTCTTCATGTAACTCCCTGTACATTGCTTGCTCTGCAGTTTCCCCTTCATCAATTCCGCCTTGTGGAAACTGCCATGAATGTTGACCATAACGTCTTGCCCAAAATACTTGTCCCATTTTGTTGCAAATCACTATGCCCACATTCGCACGGAATCCGTCGGCATCTATCACTTAGACTCCCGGGCACCTTAAATTTTTCTCTTAACTGCATTTGACCATAATATGCTGCCCATTCAAAGCATTAATCCTGCAAGGGTTTTTCGCTACATCGTCACCGCCTTTTCTTTCGCAGTGCAGCATCGTACACTGACCCTGATGAACAACATAAAGGCAGACAGTGAAGCCCCCCTCTACGCCCCCGGCCAACATTGATGAGTTATTGCAGCGATGCCAGCAGATTGCCGGCTTGTCGCTGGGTGAGCTTGCCGGTCTGGCAGCAATTCAGGTGCCGCAGAATTTACAGCGACATAAGGGCTGGCAGGGCCAGCTACTGGAGCTGTGGCTAGGCGCAACCGCCGGCTCAAAGCCTCAACAGGACTTTCCCGATCTGGGCGTTGAGCTTAAAACCATCCCCATAGACAGGCGCTGGCAGCCGCTGGAAACCACCTATGTATGTTATGCGCCGCTGATGAACCCACCCGGCATAACGTGGCAAACCAGCAATGTCAGAAATAAGCTGGCACAGGTATTATGGTTACCGGTAGAGGGCGACAGGGAGATTCCGGTCAGTGAGCGACGCGTGGCAAATGGATTTTTATGGACGCCCGGCGAGGATGAAGATGCACTGTTACAAAAAGACTGGGAAGAGCTTACTGAAATGATTGTGTTGGGCGAAGTTGAAAAAATTACGGCCCGGCATGGCAACGCGCTGCACCTTCGGCCTAAAGCAGCAGACGGCAGTGTTCTCACTGATGCGCTTGGCCCCGAGGGCCAACGCATAAAAACCCGCCCCAGAGGCTTTTACCTGCGTAAAACCTTTACGCAAACCTTATTGATGCGAGCGTTTGGTTAGCCTAGTCGTCATGCTGACCGGCTTGCTCACACTTAGACGCTCTCTGACTGGCGATGGCAAACTCACTGAAAGATTGTTTTTCCAGCAGCCGCGCCCCCAGTGCAAGTGTCGTGGCATCCACCTGCGCTTTTTCTGCCACATCGCGGATAGTAAGCGTTTCAAGTGACGCTGCAGGATACCGACTGATAACACGCCACGCCTGACTCAGTGCCCGGCGCATATCATCCTGCCCGGTGGTAGCCTCATCCATCACATGGTAATCCAGCACGCAGGGCGAGGTGCGTTGCGGTACGGTCAGTAAAAAGAGTATGACCAGCATAACCGTTGCCACCACCAGATCCAATCCGGTTTGCCAGGCTACAATATGCAGAAAACCAAACGTCACCGCCGTGACAAGCAATATGCCTATCATGGTCAGACCCACAGTGGTGCCAAGCGCCCCGGCCAGCCAGTGAAGTTTGTACCTGGCAGGCGATACGACCTGATCGGGTAAATGTTTGTGATATTTTTGCACCAGCTCAGTCATCAGCAAGCTGATAACCAATACCGCAAACCCGCTTACCATGGCGCTGACATAAACCGGCCAGAAGTCCAGCGGATGACCCACCGGTGTGGTTTCCAGAATCATATGCTTTTCGGCCAGTCCGGAGAATGCAAACGGAAGTTGTATCAGCATGCACAACAGAACAGGAATCCAGATCAGAAAACGGGTTCGCGAGCGTCGGGCCACCAGCACCGGCTTCAGCGCACGATAATATAATGCCATCAGCAACACCGGCACCCAATCAGTAGCACCGTAAAATATAGTCAATGGACCGTGTACCAGCGCGATCACTTCATCCAGCAGACATAACGGCCACACCAGCATGGCTATGTCTAACCAAATTTTGCTGGTGATACTGTGACGTCGCATCAAATAGATAGCAACACTTGCCAGCCACAAGATGCCCAGCACGATAATGCTATATAAAATCCATGGGTGTTTATCCGGCATCGTCATTCCCTCGCTTCAGACTACTACCGGCTTACCAGTAAATATCGCCCTGCATACCCACTTTTCGGGTACGCTCCATCACTTTAAGCAAATTCGCTTCTTTTTCAGTTATCCATTCTGCAATATCCCGCTGCTCCTGGGGATCAGCATCACCAATCATTGTTTTGAGCATCTGAAGGGCTTTTAACTCATCGATGCCGGTCAGGATATCCAGCCAGGGGGCTCGGAATGCATGGCGCTCGCCGCTGAATAAATCGGCCAGTAAAAAGCCATTCCATAAGGTTTGACGTAACACCACTTCAATAGCCACATAATTGGCCGCGGCCATAGGCTGGGCAGGCGACATGCTTTGCTGCACCGTTTGCCAGCCCTGAGATAGCCAGCCGCGCGCATGCTCTGTCACTGGCATCTGCGAAGTGGTCGACTCATTCTGCCACGGCTTTTCAATAAGCAGGCGCGTCACGGTAAGTTTAATCGCCGTGGATTCGGTGGAGTGCATCAGTGTTTCGGGATCGTGCGCATGAATAAGCCCTGCTTTACGCCCCTGCAGATAACTTTGCAATGAGGGGTAGCGACTCAGGCATTTGTTAAACAGACTTTTTCTGGAGACAACATGGCGCAGGCTCTGTAAATCTTCCTGCCAGGCCCACTGAGGCACATACGCCATCAACTGTTTGTGCAGCTCCAGCATTTGTGTGCACTGTAACACCGGTAAGTAAAGCGATACCGCCTGCAGCAGTAAGCGAATGCTCACTGTCACCTCTGCCAGCACTTTGGCAGAACCGGTTTGCAGGAACAGGTGTTCATGATACTGCCAGTGTGACAGCGCCTGTTGCGCCGCGGCCATAAATGCAGTTTCTGTGGAAGCGTCTTCAGGCAACACGAGAAAATCCGGCAAGGCAGAGACCGCAGGAGACATACCGTTTAACAACTGATACCCCTGCGCCGCTTTGGACACATCGCTCACCCGAACCGGTAATATACTGTTGATGATATCGGCAATATCAAACAGAGGCGGAACCTCGCCTTCTTTCATTTCCAGTTCAATTTCATTAATCGCTGAGCGCGCTTTGCTGGTAAATGCCTCACCTTCATCCAGCACCACTTCAATTTTGCTGCCATTGTGAACGATATCAAAAGCATGGCGGGTAAAATGGGTTGAGAACTGATGCTCCAGCGACTTATTCAGCGCAGAGGCTTTAACCCCCTTTGGCCAGACCTTTTTATCGAAAAGCGAAAGGTCCGGTGTCGCCTCTTCCAGCGCGATATTGTATTCAGCCCGCTCGTGCAGCCCGCCACGCACTGTGCCCTGTGTTTTGAGCGTCTGCTCAAACTGACCATTATTGCCCCGTACCCTGAAACCCATTTTGTGGGTCTGAAAATCATGATCCGGCGTATCGTAATAGTCATTTTGCAGTGACATATGATGCGGCGCGGACACTGTCATCCCTAACTGCTTAAGCGCCGGGACTACTTTTTCCAGAAAATCATCGAGAGTGTTATGACGAGAAACAAATTTTAATTCAATTTCAGACATGAAATACGATAGGGCAAAATGAGGATGACATGTGTCAGTCACCTTACCCGCGAGACAGCATTATGGCAATGGATAGTCTTTGTTTTTATCAAATTCCGCTTAACCTTCACGCACAGGCGCGTTAAAGTAAGCGATTAATCGTCCGGGGTAAGCGGCATGATGCTTGCCTCTAATTTTCACAGTCTCTAACATCCCTTGTTGGATCAATACGTTTACGGATACTTTATGTTTCGAAAGTGGCTCGCGCTGGTTATGGTCGCGTTTTCGTTCCAGGCATTTGGCCTGCAGGATACTCCGGACATGGAACCGTCCTCATCGCATTATATTAAAGATGAACTGTATATTTTTATGCATTCTGGTGCAGGCAGAAACTATCGCATACTCGGTAGTGTTGAAGCCGGTACCCCCATCACAATTCTGGAGAATAATCGTGATGCGGAGTTCATGAAAATTAAAGAACACACCGAAAACCGCACGGGCTGGGTGGAAAGCCGCTTCGTGACAGATGAAATGTCCCGTGCTGAGCAGCTGCCCATTATCTCTCAGCGTCTGGCTGATAGCCAGGCCAGTTTACAGGGGCTGCAATCAGAAAACGGCCGCCTTAAGCAGCAGCTTAGCAGCGCCAGACGTGAGCTGAATGAGCTGAAAACACAAACTGACTCTCAGGCCAGAGAAATAAAGCAACTTTCCTCTACGCTGGAAAATCAGGAAAAAGATGAGATGGTGAAGTGGTTTACCCGCGGCGGCATGGTCGCAGGTGCAGGTGTATTGCTTGGTGTCATCCTCACATTCTTGCCTAAGAAACGTGGTCGTAACAGTGAGTGGGTGTAATAAGCAGCTAAAAAAGCGCGATTCAGCAAAGCAGAAAAACTGAATTGTGGCCTTTTCAAGCTTGCTGATGTGTTGCTATTAAGACACACATCTGCGTCAAACAACGTATTTCGACATGTTATTCATATAAAAAAACCCGGCGCTAAGGCCGGGTTTTTACTACCTGCATGAGGCGAGGTTATTCATCTTCCTCAACCAGTGTCATCAGCGACGTATTACCACCTGATGCAGTGGTATCAATACTAATGGCTTTTTCTGTGACCAGACGCTGAATCAGGTTGTCGTTATACTCTGCGGTAATAACCGGAATGATTGCGCCGCCTTCTCTTGATGCCAGCATGGCAGAGATTTGCGCAGTCCGTTCAGTTTGAGAGTCAACCACAACCCCTGACAGGTCTTCATCCAGTAACAGTGCACCAAGGTGCTCCAGTTTAGCTACCTGGAATACCCCTTCAGGTGCGCCAGTATCGTTGAACTTCTTCTGAAACTCTTTCGCTTCTTCATAGAACAAATCAGAAACCACTGAAACTACCACGTTCCCGGTTGCCAACGCCGTTACAATTGATAATGCCCAGTATTCAAAGGTTACACCTTTGTCAGCAAAACAAACCAATATGCCGCGAGGCTCCAAGTACAGCTTATTAGACTCACCTGTCGGTCCGGGCAATACCGTGGGCTTTGCCATCTTCTTATCGATATCAATCAGCTGCTGGCGACTGGTGGCCAGTGTGCGGTTCAAATCGTCTGCCAGCTCATCAACAATGTCGACCTTCGCGATTTTTGCCAGTAACTGGCGTACCGCAGAGATACGATCGTTAAGTGGTGTATGACGCCACTTAGCCTGAACTTCCAGCGCCTGGTCCATCAGCTTCGCAGCTTTCTTCGACGCTTTATCATCACTGACCAGCTTCTCATCCAGATGCTCAATATCTTCCACTTTGGATGGCTTAGGTGTTGCCCGCTCCATCATAAGACGCGGCAGATAGTTAGGACCACCGGCTTTAGGGCCAGTACCTGATAAGCCACGACCACCAAACGGCTGCACGCCTACAATGGCACCAATCATATTGCGGTTGATATACACGTTACCGGCACGGCTTAGCGCGGCAAGCTCATAAGCACGATCTTCAATGCGCGAGTGAATGCCCATGGTCAGGCCATACCCTGTGCTGTTGATCTTATCCACCACACCTTCAATCTCATCGCCTTTAAAGCGGATGATATGAATAACCGGGCCGAAGGTTTCTTGTTCCAGAACATCGATGCCTTCAATTTCATACAGGGTCGGCGGATAGAACGTCGCGTTATCCACCCCTTCAGGTAATTTACACTGATGTAGCAACTTGCCATGATCCTTCATGTACTCTTCGTGCTTAGTCAGGCTATCCAGCGCTTTCTGGTCAATAACCGGACCCACATCGGTACGCAGATATAACGGATCACCAATGTGCAGTTCCTGCATTGCACCAATCAGCATTTCAGTCAGCTTGTCTGCAATATCTTCCTGCACATAGAGCACACGTAATGCAGAGCAGCGCTGACCGGCACTCTGGAAACCAGAATGTACGATGTCATCGATAACCTGCTCCGGCAACGCAGTAGAATCTACAATCATGCAGTTCTGACCACCGGTTTCAGCGATTAGCGGAACCTGTTCACCACCGCGCGAGGCCAGTGTCTGTGAAATCATGGTTCCGGTTTGCGTTGAACCGGTAAACATCACTGCTTTGATGCGCTCATCCGGCAACAGGGTCTCGCCCACGCCTTTACCCGGGCAAATCAGCAGTTGCAGTGCATCATCAGGCAATCCTACCGAGCGCATGATCTCGATACAGCGGCGAGCAATGATACTGGTTTGCTCTGCAGGTTTGGCGATAACCGTGTTACCCGTAACCAGGGCTGCGGCCAGCTGTCCGGTAAAGATCGCAAGCGGGAAGTTCCAAGGCGAGATACATAGTACAACGCCTCGTGGTACCAAACGCTGGTCTTCGTCCAGCTCACGGGCTCTTGCTGCATAATAGCGCAAGAAGTCGACGGCCTCGCGCACTTCATCAATACCATCCTGAGCCACTTTACCGGCTTCTCGAATACAGATGGCAATCAGCTCACCCATATGACGTTCCAGTGCATATGCAGTGCGTTCGAGAATTTCAGCGCGCTCTTCCACCGAGCGTTTGGCCCAGGCTTCAAATCCGTCTGCAGTGACATCAAGCGCTTTACGCATATCATCTTCGTTAGCGTACTTGTGGTAGCCAACTATATCGCTGTGATCAGCCGGATTTCTTACTGCTGTGCCCCCTTCGGGAATATCGCTTTCCTGCATGGAATAAAATTTATTCCACTTGTCTAACTCGTGTGATAGCGCGTTAACAGCGATATGGTCAGTTAAATCCAGTCCGTGGGAATTCAGGCGTTCTTCGCCATACAATTCACGGGGTAGTTTAATTTGAGAGTTATAGCGACTTTTCAGTCGCTGCGTTTTTTCGACCGGATCTTCCAGTAGTGATTCAACCGGCTTTTCATCATCAACGATGGCATTAACAAATGACGAGTTGGCACCATTTTCCAGCAGACGGCGAACCAGATAAGCCAGCAGGTCTTCATGATCGCCCACCGGCGCGTAAACACGGCACTGGATCTTATCTTCGGTAACCACCTGGTCATAAAGGGTATCACCCATACCGTGCAGACACTGAAACTCAAACCCTTCTTTGTCATCACCAGCCAGCTCCAGAATCACTGAAGCTGTGTACGCATTATGCGTAGCAAACTGCGGATAAAGGGTATCGCGATAATCCAGCAGACGGTTCGCACAGGCGTGGTAAGAAACGTCAGTTGATGATTTACGGGTGAACACCGGGAAAGTGTCTACACCTGCCTGCTGGCTAAGCTTGATTTCGGTATCCCAGTAAGCACCTTTAACCAGGCGAACCATCATCGTACGGCCAGTATCTTCGGTAAGTTTGCGCAGCCAGTCGATAACGTGCAGTCCGCGTTTCTGATAAGCCTGTACAGCCACACCAAAACCTGTCCAGCCTTCCAGCGCTTCATCACGGAATACTTTTTCAATGATGTCTAACGAAATATCAAGACGATCAGCTTCTTCGGCATCCACTGTCAGCTTAATATTGTATTCTTTTGCCATCAGGCACAGCGCCTTGAGCTTCGGCGGAATTTCTTCCATTACCCGTTCGTGTTGCAGGAACTCAAACCGGGGGTGCAGCGCTGACAGTTTAACCGAGATGCCCGGGGATTTTTTAGGGCCGCGACCATCTCCCGCTTTACCAATCACCTTAATGGCTTTTTCGTAAGCGTCGTAGAAGCGCTCAGCATCTTTCATGGTGCGAGCGGCTTCGCCCAACATATCATAAGAGTAAACGTAGCCTTTTTTCTCTTTTTCTTTGGCGCGTTCCACCGCGTCTTCAATGGTTTCGCCCATAACGAACTGACGGCCCATTACGCGCATTGCCAGGTTCATTGAACGACGGATCACCGGCTCGCCCAGTCGACCCAAAGTACGTTTAAGCAGACCAAACTGTTCGCTCTTACGCTTATCTGCATAGTTCACCATGTTGCCTGTCAGCAGCAGGCCCCAGGCCGACGCGTTCACGAATAATGATTCGGAATTGCCTAAGTGGGGTGTCCATTTACCCTGAGAAAGCTTATCGCGGATAAGTGCGTCCTGCGTTTCTTCGTCCGGTACACGTAATAGTGCTTCGGCCAGACACATCAGTACGACACCTTCTGCCGTAGAGAGTGAATATTCATTTAACAGTGCATCCACACCACCGTGACCTTCCTGCTCACGACGAATTTTCAGCACCATTTTACGGGCTCTTTCCCAGGCGCGTGAACGGGCACGGGGATTGACTTCGGCAATAGGAAGAATTTGGTCGATTGCCACCGATTCGTCAATCCGGTAGTGATCGCGAATGCGCTGGCGAATAGAAGATAGGGTATTTAAGTCTTCGTTAGTAAGCATTGCTCGCCTTAATAGTAATAATGTTTAAAATTACAGCATGTTCGCAAAGCACACCCTTCGATAAATTGCATACAATGCAAGCGAAATCGAATACGTCCACTTTTTGATCGCTTGTTGGCCTTTTAACTGCTGCGAGAAGGTAAGAGATCAGCTTCACCGCCCCATTTTGCGGATACTAGCATAAAAGGATTAGACGCCAACTATCCTTAAGCAAAAGGCATTATCAACGGCCATATCAGGTAAACTTTATACAGTTGAGTAACCTTTAGTGACTACGCATAAAAGCCACTATATTTTTCAGCGATGATGTTGCTGATTTTATATTTCAAAAAAACACGAGGCATGTCAGTGATTTCTAAGGTCAGGAGCTGGAAGTTTTATTAAGGGCTGCGCATACGCGATGAAACATACTGATCGTCACCGTGTAAATTTGGCCCATTTTTTCCAGCGCCGATCATCATCTTATCTCGTCAAAATACGCAGTTCTGAACGACGAAACTGACATAATTTGCGTTAAATTAATTTATTATCTTTGCGACAAAAAATATGGGGATAACGCGGATTTTTGCGCTTAGTGTTGGTATGTGTGCCGCGCCCATGTAAACTGGCAAAAATAATGATGTACCGGCCAGGACATATTCCGTCCCGGGCGTTTACCGCTAGTACGTTGCGCTGACAAATAACAGGTTATCACTGTGTTGAAGGAAAAATGGGTGCCACTGGTATTACTGGTCCTGCTGGGTTTATTGCAGTATCGGTTGTGGCTTGGCAAAAACAGCATTGTCGATTACATGGCACTTAAAGAGGACGTGCAGCGGCAGTCGTTGCAAAACGCGAATCTCGAGCAGCGTAATGTTTTGCTTCAAGCCGATATCAGCGACCTTAAAATTGGTCTGGAAGCCATCGAAGAACGGGCACGAAACGAATTGGGACTGATTAAAGAAGGCGAGACATTCTATCGGATCCTCCCCGCAGAACAGCAGTAACTATGAACCATCCAGAAATTTATGCGGTTGTACCGGCCGCCGGAATCGGTAGCCGCATGCAGGCCGATCGGCCAAAACAATATTTATCTGTTGCCGGCAAAACAATATTAGAACATACCCTTGATATACTTATCAGCCATCCTGATATCCATCGCGTTATCATTGCTATCAATGAAACTGATGAATACTTCAGTACATTACCGGTTAGTCGGGCTGAATGGCTTACCGTAGTAGCCGGCGGGCACGATCGGGCAACCTCAGTACAAAATGGTCTGGCGGCACTGCCAGCGCACAGCTGGGCGCTGGTGCATGATGCGGCGCGCCCGTGCCTATCTCACACAGACATCTCTGCACTATTGCGTGTGATTAGTGATGATACCCACACCGGTGGTATTCTGGCCTGCCCTGTACGCGACACCATGAAGCGTGCTACCCAAGACGATAGTGACGGTCTCAGTGTGTCTCACACAGAGTGTCGCGATAATCTGTGGCATGCGCTTACCCCTCAGCTTTTTAATACCGGCGTGCTGCGCGATGCGTTAGAAAAAGGCATCGCTGCTGGCGCAACAATTACTGATGAGGCTTCAGCCATGGAAACGCAGGGGCATCGGGTCCGGCTCATCGAAGGCAATCCTGCCAACATAAAAATAACGCGGCCTGCCGACTTACCGCTGGCCGCGTTTTATCTTTCAGAACAATCATCCAAACAGAATAAAGGGTAGCATTATGCGAATTGGTCATGGCTATGATGTACATAAATTCGGTGGCGACGGCCCTATTGTCATCGGTGGCGTTACCATTGAATACGAACACGGACTGCTCGCCCATTCTGACGGTGATGTCCTGTTGCATGCCTTGTGCGATGCTATTTTAGGTGCAGCAGCCTTAGGTGATATCGGCAAGCACTTTCCTGATACGGATGATGCCTATGCGGGTGCTGACAGCCGGGTACTGCTGCGTCATGTTATTAACGTGGTAAAAGACAAAGGCTATGTGCTAAGTAATGCCGATATGACGGTAGTGGCACAAGCGCCCAAAATGGCCCCGCACATCGACGCCATGCGCGAACGAATTGCACAGGATTGTCAGGTTGACATCGACGCAATCAATGTAAAAGCCACGACAACAGAAAAACTTGGCTTTGCCGGTCGCAAAGAAGGCATAGCAGCGCATGCGGTTGTTTTACTGAACAAAGTGGCTAACTGATGAAGCTGACAACGAATCTCTGGCAGCACCTCTATGGAAAGCCTACTGCAACAGCACGGTTTAAACAGCAAGGTGAAGACTTTGTCGTGGTTGAGGATCTGGGCTATCCACTTACAGGCGACGGTGAACATCAGTTCATTCTGGTAGAAAAGGTTAACGCCAATACCGCCTTTGTGGCTGAGGCCCTGGCAAAATACACCGGCTTACCACTACGAAGTGTGACCTATGCAGGAAGAAAAGATAAATACGCTGTGACCCGACAGTGGTTTGGGCTGCATGCTCCCGGTAAAGCCGATTTCGACTTCAGCGGCTTTTCGTTACCCGGTGTACAAATACTTAGCCAGACCCGGCACAACAGAAAGCTGAAAACAGGCCAGTTAAAAGGCAACCGGTTTACTATTGTGCTAAGAGACGTCGAACATGCTGACGACATGGTAAAGCGCCTGACCACCATTAAAGATAAGGGTGTACCCAACTATTTCGGCGAACAACGCTTCGGGGTGGTACGTGCGGATGAAAATGGCGAGCGACAGGAAGGGGGTAACCTGATTCTGGCGGCCCGCATGGTCGAAGGTGAGACTATCCGTAATCGCAACAAGCGCTCTATGGCGTTATCGGCATTGCGCAGCCATCTGTTTAACAGCCAGTTAAGCGCCCGTATCGAACAAAAAGACTTTGATAATGTATTACTTGGTGATGCGCTGATCCTCAAGGGCTCAAATAGTTTCTTTATCAACGATGGCTCAGACACCACCGTGCAGCAGCGTTACGAGAATAAAGATTTGAGCCCGTCGGCAGCAATGTGGGGCGCAGGAACACCAGCCACTACCGATGATGCGCTATCACTGGAAAAAAACGTCGTCAGTGCGTTTAAGCCGGTGGCTGACTTTCTAGCCGGGGCGGGACTAAAACAGGAACGTCGCAGCATAAAAATTTGGCCGGAAAATCTTGAATGGGAACAGCAAGGTGATACATTTACTGTTTGCTTTTCGCTACCCAGCGGATGCTTTGCAACCTCTGTTCTTCGCGAGTGCGTCATCACTGATTAACATACAACTGACTATGGAGTCGCTATGAGAATTCTTCTGAGCAACGACGACAGTGTATTTGCCAAGGGCATCAATGTGCTGTTTAACGCGCTTAATGAAAAGCACGATGTGACAGTCATCGCCCCTGACCGTAACTGTTCGGGTGCCAGTAATGCATTATCACTGCATCAGCCCCTTCGTATTCAGCAGCTGGACAATGGCTTCTATTCGGTCAATGGTACCCCCTCAGACTGCGTACACGTGGGTGTGAACAGCTTTATGGATGATGAGCCTGAGCTCGTGGTGTCCGGCATCAATCATGGCGCCAATTTAGGTGATGATGTTATCTACTCCGGCACCGTTGCAGCGGCGACAGAAGGCCGGTATATGGGGTTGCCTGCCATTGCCGTTTCACTGACCAGTCACGAGGGTAATCATTTTGAGACTGCCGCGCAGGTGGTGCTCGATATCATTGATAAGCTTCAAAAGCATCCTTTGGATGCAAATCAGATTTTAAATGTGAACGTTCCCGACGTGCCGTATAATGCACTTAAAGGCATTAAGGTTACACGTCAGGGCCGCCGACATCGTGCTGAAGGCATGGTAAAAACAGAAGATCCATTTGGCCGTACAATATTTTGGTACGGTCCGGCGGGTGCCGAGCAGGATGCGTCTGAAGGCACTGACTTTCATGCTATTGCCAATAACTATTGTTCAGTCACGCCACTGGATGTGGATATGACTGCTCACAACAGCCTCAAAACCATGCGAGACTGGCTGGATAAATAACAATTATAATGAGTTTTTTCGTCAGGAAACGAATACTGCAATGAGAACGTCGAGAAAAGGGGAGACACTCGCTGAATTGCTTTACCAGGAAGGTGTAAGAAATCAGCAGGTACTTAACGCAATTGCTGCCACGCCGCGCGAGTTGTTTCTGCCCGATGCGCTTAAACACAAGGCTTATCAGAATACTGCCCTGCCTATTGGTCAGGGCCAGACTATTTCACAACCCTATATTGTTGCCCGAATGACGGAGCTGCTGTTAGATGCAGCAAATCAGCCTAAAAAAGTGTTAGAAATTGGCACCGGATCCGGGTATCAGACTGCCATTCTGGCACAATTATTCGATAACGTTTTCAGCGTTGAGCGAATAAAAAGCCTGCAGTTTCAGGCTAAACGCCGGATGAATCACCTGGATTTGCATAACATTGCCATGAAACATGGTGATGGATGGCGGGGCTGGGCTTCCAAAGGACCGTTTGATGCAATTATTGTTACCGCGGCGGCAAGCCGAATCCCTGATGATCTGCTGGCGCAGATTGAAGACGGTGGCCGGTTGATCATTCCGGTAGGTAACGAACAACAACAACTTTTATGTATCGATCGGATTGACGGCGAGCTTGAAACAAAAACGGTTGAATCTGTTCGCTTTGTCCCCCTGGTCGAGGGAGATCTTCTTTGAAAATATTCCAGCCTTGTTATGACCTGGCTATACGATGGTCCCGCCACAAGCACGCCAGTCGTTATCTGGGCGGACTGAGTTTCGCAGAATCTATGTTTTTCCCTATCCCGCCGGATGTCATGCTAGCGCCCATGTCGCTTTCGCAGCCTTCACGCGCCTGGTACTTCGCGATGCTGACAACCCTTGCCAGTGTGTTAGGAGGGATCGCAGGTTATCTTTTGGGCTATTTCGCCTTTGAGGCCTGGATAGAGCCGCTTATCGTTTCTGCCGGGTACGGGGATAAAATGGCCCAGGCTACAGGCTGGTTTAAAGAGTACGGCGTCTGGGTCGTGTTTCTGGCAGGTTTTTCGCCTATCCCCTATAAGGTCTTTACGATAAGCGCCGGGGTGATGCAAATGGCGATCATCCCATTCATTATTGCCTCAGCCATTGGCCGTGGTGCTCGCTTCTTTCTGGTTGCGGCACTAATGAAATGGGGCGGCGCAGCCATGGAAGCGAAGCTGCGTCAATATATCGAAATATTAGGCTGGATCGCCGTTGGCCTGGTTATCGCTGCCTATTTTATATTAAAAGGCTGACGCTGATGCGGAGCAGAATCTGGTGGTCTCTGCTCGTCTTGTCGGGCGCACTGTTGTTAAGCAGTTGCGCTTCTGATCACTCCCCTGCCCCGGTTGTTACATTAAATAGCCAGCCTGATCCTAAAGATTTTCACTACTCTGGCGATACCTATACTGTTCAGACAGGTGATACATTATTTGCTATCGCCTGGTATGCCAATATGGATTATCGGGATATCGCTCAGTACAACGGTTTACGTGCGCCATACAGTATTTTTCCCGGTCAGAAATTACGCTTAACACAGCCTGTAACTGCGTCAAAATCGACCAATTATCGTACAAAAAGTAAACCAGAAAAAACTGGTCAGACCTCGACATCGGTACGAAAAAATACTGTTGACCGGCCTAAGAAGCAGGCGTATGGTGATCGTAAAAATAATGTTAACAACCAGACGGTTAAGCCCGCCAAAAGTGTGACGCCAAGCGTCAAAAACACGACGCGAAAACAGTTTCCAGACCGTGTTACACATTGGGTTTGGCCAGCATCGGGTAAGTTAATTGACACATTTAGTCGGAATGGATCCGGACGAAAAGGTATAGGAATCTCTGGTGCCAGGGGAACAGCAATAAAAGCTGCGGCAGCAGGGAAAGTTGTCTATGCCGGAAATGGCCTGAGAGGCTACGGTAACTTAATCATTATTAAGCATACTGATAGTTTTCTAAGTGCATATGCGCACAACGATCAGATCACTGTGAAAGAACAGCAGTGGGTGAAAGCAGGACAGACGATCGGCAGTATGGGTGATAGTGGCACGAACCTTGTAAAGCTTCACTTTGAGGTTCGTTATCGAGGCAAATCATTAGATCCGCTTCGCTACCTTCCTCAGCGATCAAAATAACAATAAACAATAATAAAGAAATACAAAGGAGAACATTTGAGGTAATTAATTTTACGCAGGAGATGCCGTCATGGGAAAAACGAAAAACCCTAAGACACAAAAGCCTCACGAGGATATCGATGAAATGGATGATATCGTCGTACAAGATGAAATGTTAGATACCAGCGATGATGATAGCAATGATGTGTTCATCACGCAGGAAGAAACCAGCAAGAACCTGGATGCCACTCAATTATACCTGGGTGAAATAGGGTTTTCCCCATTACTTACCGCTGAAGAAGAAGTGCATTTTGCACGCCGTGCGCTTAAAGGCTGTGAAGCCTCCCGTAAACGTATGATTGTCAGCAACTTACGCCTTGTCGTTAAAATCGCCCGTCGCTACAACAATCGTGGTCTTGCACTGCTGGATCTGATTGAGGAAGGCAACCTGGGATTGATTCGTGCCGTTGAAAAATTTGATCCTGAACGCGGCTTCAGATTCTCGACCTACGCGACCTGGTGGATTAGACAAACCATTGAACGCGCTATCATGAATCAGACCAGGACTATCCGCCTGCCAATTCATGTGGTGAAAGAACTCAATGTCTATTTGCGTGCCGCCAGAGAGCTATCGCAAAAGCTCGACCACGAGCCTACGGCTGAAGAGATAGCAAAGGCCCTGGATAAGCCTGTTGAAGACGTTACCAAGATGCTTCGACTCAATGAGCGGATTACATCGGTAGACACCCCGATAGGCGGTGAGAACGATAAAGCGCTACTGGATATTCTTGCTGATCAGCACGAATACAGTCCTGAAGAAAATCTGCAGGATTCAGACATTAAGTCGAATATTGTAAGCTGGCTTGAAGAGCTTAACCCTAAACAACGCGAAGTACTGGCCCGACGCTTTGGTTTACTGGGTTACGAACCCTCTACGCTGGAAGATGTCGGCGCTGAAATCGGCCTGACCCGCGAACGCGTCCGTCAGATCCAGGTTGAAGCCCTGCGCCGTCTTCGGGAGATGCTTAGTCATCAGGGTCTTTCTCTTGAGAACTTGTTTGAGCATATGGGCGAATAGATTTTTCGTCTGCGAACCAGATGCAAAAAAACCGCTTAGTCATTCCAAGCGGTTTTTTCTTTTTTGGGTTTTGAATTGCTACGCGGTGTAATCAAAATCAGTACATCGGCAATTGTTTATACTGATTTTCCCTGCGCTTATACTGTGCAGCTTTCACCTGACTGGTGCATTTTTGCTCAGGCTAACGTCGCTCCAATGTGACAAAGCGATAGCTATAAGGATTTTTTTCGTCTGCTGTATGCGCTTCTGTCGCAACTTCCTGCCAGTTTAATTGCGTGTAATCAGGAAATTGCGTATCTCCCTTTACCTCAGCGTCGATAAAGGTCAGGTACAGCCTGTCAGTCTGCTCCAGTAGTGCGCTGTAAATACTTCCGCCGCCGATAATCATGATCTCGTCAGCATCGCCTGACAATTGCTTAGCCAGATCCATCGCCTCATCAACAGAGCGTGCGACATGCGCATCACCAGGTGCAAAGCCATCCTGACGGGTAATGACAATATTCGGGCGGCCAGGTAGCGCTTTACCTATCGATTCATAGGTTTTACGTCCCATGACCACCGGCTTGCCAAGAGTGACCGATTTAAAGTGACGAAGATCAGCCGGCAAGTGCCAGGGCATATCATTGTCAGCACCAATAATTCGATCAGCGGCCATTGCGGCTATCATTGCTACTTTCATTGGCGACGACCTTTATTTACGGTATTCAACTTCAACGTCGTAATCGTCTTCGTCCCAGTCATCGTCATCATCATCTTCAACGTCGGCATCAGCCAGCGTACTTTTATGATAGGAATCCCACTTGAAGTTGACCTCTTCGTCGGTTTCTTCTTCCACTTCTTCCACTGGCATATCTTCGATAAACTTCATTACTTCGTTACAAAGCTCATCGGTATTCAGCTTCTGGAATGCAGAGATATGATAAACGCGGCCATCCCACTCAAGTTCTTTGGTAATGCGCTCAACCAGTTCTTCAACTTCTTCTTCAAGCAGCAAATCAACTTTATTAAAGACCAGCCAGCGCGGCTTTTGCGCCAGCTTCGGGCTGTATTTTTCAAGTTCATTGGTGATGGTGCGGATATTGTCGATCGGGTCGCTGCCATCGACTGGCATCAGATCCACAAGGTGCAGTAACACCCGACAACGCTCAAGGTGCTTTAGAAACCGAATACCCAGGCCGGCACCATCGGCGGCACCTTCAATCAGCCCGGGAATATCAGCAATGACAAAGCTGCGTTGCGCATGTTGTCTTACCACGCCCAGGTTAGGAACCAGCGTGGTAAACGGATAATCCGCCACTTTAGGTTTAGCTGCAGAAACTGAACGTATAAATGTAGATTTACCAGCATTTGGCATACCCAGTAATCCAACATCAGCCAGTAGCATCAGTTCCAGTTTCAGATTACGTATCTCGCCAGGTGTGCCATTGGTTTTTTGCCGCGGTGCACGGTTAACGCTGCTTTTAAAGCGTGCGTTACCCAAGCCGTGAAAGCCACCCTGAGCAACTTTGAGTTTTTGACCATGACGGGTCAGATCACCCAGTGTTTCACCCGTTTCTGTATCGGTGGCGCGCGTGCCTACCGGCACTTTCAGCGTCAAATCAGACCCTTTACGGCCGATACAATTGCTGCCTTGTCCATTTTGACCGCGTTCAGCACGGTGAAAGCGTTCAAACTGATAATCAATCAGCGTGTTCAGGTTCTCATCTGCTTCCAGATAGACATTGCCACCATCACCGCCGTCACCACCATCCGGGCCGCCTTTTGGGACATATTTTTCACGTCGAAAGCCAACTACGCCGTTGCCGCCATCGCCAGCTTCAACACGAATTTCAGCTTCATCAACAAATTTCATTTATAACTCCGGATGTTTCCAGTTATGCCTGCGAATCAGGCTAGCTGTGATGCTTTGATCAGTCTGTGACTACTAAGTTTACACTAATGACTGGCATGCATCACGATATTGACAGGAATTGATACACAACGGGGAAGAGAAGAAACAAAAAACCCCGCTAGCGCGGGGTTTTTTCAAAGCTTTTTAAGCAAAAAGCGTTTGCGCTTATTCTGCTACAATGCTTACGAACTTACGGTTCTTAGGACCTTTAACGTCGAACTGAACCTTGCCGTCCTGAAGTGCAAACAATGTATGGTCTTTACCGATACCAATGCCGTCACCTGCGTGGAAACGTGTACCACGTTGTCTAACGATGATGTTACCAGCAAGAACAGATTCACCACCAAAGCGTTTAACACCAAGGCGTTTACTTATGGAATCACGACCGTTTTTGGTACTACCACCAGCTTTTTTGTGTGCCATGTGTTCGT